>CANQMR010000025.1 GCA_947625015.1 uncultured Lachnospiraceae bacterium
TTCAGCAGTGTGGATTTACCCGAACCGGAAGGACCGAGAAGCACGCAGAATTCTCCCTTTGCCACAGAGAAGCTGAGTCCCCGAAGCACCTCCTGTTTGGTATCTCCGCTGCCGAAGGATTTTGTGAGGTCAACGATTTCCAAAAAATTTTTCTCTTGCTCCGGCATATGTAAAACCACTCCTTTCTTATCTGTGAAACAGCGAAAAGCCTTTTTTCTCGTAAGGCTCGGTATGTATTCCCGTGACGGTGTATCCGAACTTTTCAATTATTTCTTTCAGCTTTGCATTATTAAGCGGAATTTCAGCAAGGATTTCCGTTTTGCCTTTGCTATGGGAAGATGTGACTTTCTTGACTTTGAAATTCTGCCGTACTGCATCATTGATATGCGCCTCACACATACCACACATCATGCCGTCAATTTTGACTGTTATCTTATTCATTGCTCATCTGTCCTTTCCTGTTTACAACTCCGGCTGATACGGTGCACTGATGAAACCGTCCTTTTCCAGTGTGAACTCAATGAGTTAGTAGCAACTAACCGTCATCTCTAAAAAAACCGCTCCGCAGAGCGGCATACCTATCCATATATTTTCAAGCAATCGAAAGCAATCACCACAAAATGTAAAAATAGGATTTCTATATTCCGCAGAGAGTTAGTAGTAACTAACCATTATGATATCACACCTTTTTTACATAGTCAAGAAAACAACCATTAATTTAACAATTTCTTCAGCTCGTCCATAAAAGTATTGACATCCTTGAACTCACGATAAACCGAAGCGAAACGCACATAAGCCACCTGGTCCATAGCCTTCAATTCATCCATCACCAGCTCGCCGATTACCGTACTTTCCACTTCTTTCTGCTCTAAATTAAATACCTTTGTCTCGATGCGGTCTATGCATTTTTCAATATCTTCCACAGAAATGGGACGCTTATGACAGGACTTTAGCACGCCGGCCTCAATCTTGGACCTGTCATATGCCTCCCTAATTTTATCCTTCTTGATAATAATTAAAGGTATCGTCTCTACTTTTTCATAAGTGGTAAAACGCTTGCCGCAGTCGTCACATTCCCTTCTTCTCCGAATGGAACTGTTATCATCTGCCGGTCTTGAATCAATTACTCTCGTGTTATCCTCGCCACAAAATGGACATTTCATATTGGTATCCTCCTCATCTGTTCCTTTATTGGGTTCTGCATATTATACAGTCCTTATGTTCTCAGTCTTCCTTCATTATGGCATCCTCTAAACAGATATCTACTAAAATGATATCCGGCCCAATCCGCACCACATCACAAAACCGGATATAGTAGCGAAGGCATCTGCCAAAGCAAGAAAAAAAGTGTACCGGTGCCGGGACAATCAATGCGCAAATCTGCCCGTTGCAGGGATCAAATTCTATGTCTGCCACACAGCCGATTCTCTTGCAGTCCTTACAATTAATTACTTCCTTCTGCTTTAAATCAAAAAAGGTCATAATTCCGCCAAATTCATGTTATCATAACAATATATGCTATTCTTTTTACAAATAATACATAAAACTTGTGATTTACATAATATGGACTTTTTAAATTATACATGATTTCCAAAAAAAAATCCACTAATTTCTTAAGATTTTGTGAAAAACTTTCCAGCGCAGGATTTTTTGTGTTAGAATAGACTAGACCTTTGCGATATTGTAAAAAGGCTTGCAAAGGCACACAGCAAATCATTCCCAACGGAATAAAAATATAAGAGGTATCAAATGAAAGAAAAAGATCATAAAAAAGAAACTGCTGCAAAGCAGGAAGACAACCGAAAAGAGGAGCTCGACGCGGCACAGAAAAACAGCCGAAAAGAGGAATCCGACGCAGCGCAGAAAGACAACCGGAAAGAGGAATCGTATAAGGAGGACTCTTTAGCGCTTGTCGGGCTTTCCCCAAAGGAAAAACTGGCCTATTACCGGAAAAATTACCAGCAACGCACAGCCTCCATGGAAAAAAAAGAAAAATTCCTATACACCCTGCAATATTATAAGTGGTATTTCTTAGGCGCACTGGCTCTTCTTGTATGCCTTTGCTGGGTGGGGAAAACAGTTTACACAGCCACCCTGCCGGTAAAACTCCGGGTTGCTATATTAAACGACACAGAGAACACGAAGGCAAAGGATTATATCAGCAAAAGCTTCCGCGAATATTATCATCTCGGAAAAAGAAACCGCTTTATAGTATATACCGATTTAGAGGTCTCCCCTGTTGAAAATGTGAACGAGGTGGGCCTGACCATGAACGATTACCAGACCATCGGCTATTACAATACCACAAATATGATTGATGTGATTATCGGAAACAGAAATGCCCTGCGGGTATACGCCTCCTCTGACGACACCACAGCCATCGACCTCAGCATGGACGAAGAACTATATAGCCAGATTGAGGAACATGTTGTTACCATGACGGATTCTAAGAAAGTAAAAAATGAGGGCAAACCCTATGCCGCTGCCATTGATATCAGCGATACAGAATTTGCCCGGGGATGTGGTCTGTCTTATGAACAGGTATATCTGATGATTCCCAGCTCCAAATTTCAGGATAATGAGCGAACCCTTAACCTGATTAAAATGATTTTTGGTCTGTAGCCGGACTACAAATAGTCAGGCTACAATATCACCTTAACCGGACACTTTTCCTTACAGGTGCCGCAGCCGGTACACTTGGACTGGTCGATATGGGCCAGATTATTCTCCACTGTAATTGCCTCAGCCGGACAGTTCTTAGCGCATAATCCGCAGCCGATACAGCCGGCCTGGCAGACCTTTTTCACTTCTACTCCCTTGTCCTTTGAACTGCATTTTACATGGCAGACAGAATCCACAGGCACCAATTCAATCAGGTGTCTCGGACACTGGGCCACGCATTTGCCGCACGCCTTGCATTTCTCCGGATCAACTACCGCAATCCCGTCCACAATTTCAATTGCGCCAAAGGGACACGCCTTCTTACAGCTTCCAAAGCCCAGACAGCCATAGGTACACGCCTTGGCTCCCCCGCCGGGATTGTTAAGGGCGACAGAGCAATCCTCCTGCCCTACATACTCATAATTATCTTTTGCTGCCTCGCAGGTTCCCGCGCATTTCACATATGCCGTAAGCGGAACAGAATCTCCGGCCTCCACGCCCATAATCTTACCAATCGCCTGGGCGCATGGCTCGCCTCCCACCGGACAGCTATTTACCTTTGCCTCGCCTTTGGCAATAGCGGCCGCCAGACCGTCACAGCCGGGAAATCCACAGCCGCCGCAGTTATTGCCGGGAAGACAGCTTCGTACCGCCGCTTCTCTCTCATCTACCTGAACCGCAAATTTTTCTCCGGCAATCCCTAAGAGAATACCGATGATAACGCCGGTTCCTCCCACAACTACCATAGCCAGTATAATTGATGCTGCCATATCCATCCCTCCTATTTTATCAGCCCGGAAAATCCGAAAAATGCCATTGCCATCAAACCGGCGGTAATCAGCACAATCGGGGTTCCCTTAAAGGATTCCGGCACATCATTATATTCTATCTTTTCGCGGATACCCGCCATAATCACAATAGCAACCGTAAACCCTACCGCAGTACCAAATCCGTTGATGACTGAGGTAATAAAATCATAAGATTTCTGTACATTAATCAAGGCAACGCCAAGCACTGCGCAGTTAGTGGTAATCAGGGGAAGATACACCCCAAGAGCCGAATACAGCGGCGGCAGAACCTTCTTTAAAAACATCTCCACAAACTGTACCAGCCCCGCGATAACCAGAATAAACACAATCGTCTGCAAATAGGTAATATTCAATTTCTCCAATATAAATGTGTAAATCAGGCTGGTGACCGCTGAAGCTATCGTGATGACAAAGATTACCGCGCCGCCCATTCCGGCTGCCGTATCTACCTTCTTTGACACGCCGATAAAGGGACAAAGTCCCAAAAACTGGCTTAATACCACATTATTCACCAACGCTGCCCCAATCGCTATTAAAAATAAATTCATCTTTTACGCCTCCTTCGCAGCATCCTTTTCCCGCTTTACGCTTTCCTCAGTAAATGCTTTTCCGCCACAAAATGTATTCGGACATCCGGCGCAGCCCTCCTCGCGTTCACAAACTGTAACAGAGGCTCCCGCCTTTTTTGCCTTATGAATCCGCACCTTATTCTGTGCGGCAATCAAAAACGCCAGAACAAAAAATGCCCCCGGAGCTAAGATTAAAATAGTCAACGGCTCATAGCTTTCCGGCATAATCCGGAAATTAAAAATGGTACCGTTGCCAAGCAGCTCGCGGAAAATACCAATCGAGGTAAGGCCGATGGTAAAGCCAAGCCCCATGCCAATACCGTCAAACATGGAAAGCCATATGGAATTTTTAGAGGCAAAGCTCTCCGCCCTGCCCAAGATAATACAGTTTACCACAATCAGAGGAATATAGATTCCCAGACTGTCATATAAGGATGGTACAAATCCCTCTAACAAAAACTGTACAATAGTAACAAAGGAAGCAATTACTACAATATAGGCTGGAATCCGCACTTTATCCGGAATCACCTTCCGAAGCATGGAAATCATCATATTGCTGAGAACTAAAATCACCGTAGTGGTCAGCCCCATTCCCACGCCGTTAATGGCGGAGGTTGTAACCGCCATAGTCGGACACATGCCTAACATCTGCACAAATGTGGGATTTTCTGTAATCATACCGCATTTTAAACGTTCAACCGTCTTATTCATCGTTCCTCCTCCTTCCCACTACTTCATATTCTTCACATAATATAAACCTGCGTTGACGCCGTTCACCACTGCGTTGGTGGTTATGGTGGCGCCGGACAGAGCATCGATTTCCTCGTCGGATGCGGAACCATTTTTCGTATAACTGAATTTCTCCACATTCCGGCCCGCAAACTGTTTCTTAAAGGTATCCTCGTTGGCCTTCATGCCAAGTCCCGCAGTCTCGCTTAAGGAAAGGAACGAAATACCGTTCACCGTTCCGTCTGTCTTAACTCCCATGGCAAACTGCACATCGCCGCCATAGCCTTCATGGTCCGTCACCGTAAGCACATATCCGGCAGGATTCCCCGACTTGTCAAGAACTGTCATAATCTCTTCAACGGTTGCATCAAGTCCCTGCTTATCCGTAATGTCTGCAAGCACATTCTCGTCTAATTCCATTTCCTCAAAGGAATCCGCCTCGGCAAATACCGCCTTATACGCCTCCTCCTTGGCCTTTTGCTGCTCCTTTGCAATCGGCTCTTTAGTCACCTCATAGACGGTGCCTAACAAAAGCCCCGCAATCAGCGTAATGACTAAAAGGGAAATGGTGTTGCGAATACTTTCACTACTCATGCTTTTCCGCCCCCTTTCCAAAAGACTTTGGAACAGTCACCCGCTCAATCAACGGCACCAAAAGATTGGAAAGGATAATGGCATAGGACACGCCCTCTGCCGAGCCGCCGAAGGTTCGGAACAAAAAGGTCAAAAAGCCCAACAGAACGCCGAAAATTATCTTTCCCTTCGGCGTAATGGGCGATGTCACATAATCGGTAGCCATAAAAAAGGCGCCTAACATCAACCCGCCGCCAAACAAATGGGCTAACAGGAAGGTAAGGTCTAAACTCCTTCCCACCGCAAAGGAATAAATCATCAAAAATACGGAAAAGGAACCCAGATAATATACCGGAATCCGGTAGTTGATTACCTTGCGCACAATTAAGAAGATACCGCCAATCAGCAGCGCCACCGCGGAGGTCTCGCCAATGGTTCCGGCTGTAGTACCCAAAAACATGGAGAGTACATCAGCCCCCTCCCCTGCCTTAAGCTGCGCTAACGGCGTCGCCGTAGTAACCGCATCATAGGTAAAGGTCGTCATTCTTCCGGTAAAGGATATGAGCAGAAAACATCTGGCTCCTAGTGCCGGGTTCATAAAATTCTGCCCTAATCCGCCAAAGAGCTGTTTCACAATGATAATGGCAAAAAAGCTGCCAAGAATCGGAATCCAGAACGGAACATCCGGCGGCAGGTTTAAGGCCAATAACAGTCCGGTAACTACCGCTGACAAATCGCCAACCGTCACCTTTTTATGTATCAGTTTTTGAAATCCGGCTTCGAAAATCACACAACTGATTATGGAAATCAGCACAACCACCAATGCCTTTATTCCAAAATTATAAATACCAAAAATGGTAGCAGGCATTAAGGCTACAATCACCTGCCCCATCAGCTTTGTCGTACTTGCCCAATCCCGTATATGGGGAGAGGATGAAATCTTCATCGTATAGTCCAAAATGTCCACCTCCTATCTCTTTCTGTTTGCCAGGACCTGCTTTCGGGTTCCTGCTATAATCTGAGTCAGATGACGCTTGGCCGGACAGACATAAGAACAGCAGCCGCACTCGCAGCATTCCATACCGTCACATTTTACAAATTCCTCCAAATCGCCATGGGAAGCAATATCCGCTAACTTATTCGGCATAACTCTTCCCGGACAAACCTCGACACATCTGCCGCACCGGATACAGTTAGAGGGCTCCACTTCTGATACCTCGTCTTCCCTGAAGCAAAGCAGCGCCGAAGAACCCTTTACAATCGGAACATCTAAGGAAAACATTGCTTTTCCCATCATAGGCCCGCCGGAAATGATTTTTCCCGGATCTTCAATGTTAAAGCCTCCCATTGCATCGATCAGCTCCCGTGCGTTGGTCCCTAACCGCACCCGGAAATTAGCCGTATCATTAACCGCATCGCCGGTAACGGTGACGATTCTCTCATAAAGGGGCCTTCCCTCAATCAGCGCATTATAAATAGCCACAATGGTGTCAATATTGTGGACAATGCACCCTACATCCGCCGGCAGCATGGAAGAATTAATCTGCCTGCCGGTATTGGCATAGATTAACTGCCGCTCCGCGCCCTGCGGATATTTGGTCTTAACCGGACGAACCGTAATATTGTCAATATCCTTAGTAAGCTCTGTAAGCTTTGCTATTGCCTCCGGCTTGTTATCCTCTATGGCGATAATTCCCTTTGCCTTATCAAACAGATTGATGACAATCTGAAGGCCGGTTACAATCTTATTGGGAACCTCTATCATTCTCCGGTAATCCGACGTCAAATAAGGTTCACATTCTGCGCCGTTGACAATAATCGTATCAATATCATCCTCATTCTTTGGCGACAGCTTCACATGGGTAGGAAATCCTGCTCCGCCCATACCCACGATTCCGGCCTCCTTAATCGCATCCTTAACATCTTCTCTGTACAATTGGTCAAGAGGCTTAATATTCTCGCTAAAATCCACCTCTTCAAACAAACCGTCATTGTCAATCACAATGGAATTGACCTTCGTCCCCGCCGCTGTCATTCTGGGTTCAATCGTCTTAACCGTACCGGACACACCGGAATGAATATTGGCGGATACAAATCCCTCTGCCTCTGCAATCTTCTGCCCCACCAATACCCTGTCGCCTTTTTTCACCAATGGCGCCGCCGGCGCCCCAATATGCTGTGATAAAGGATATACGGCATCCCCTTTGGGCAGATAATCGCGGATCTCCTTATCCTTGGACAAATCCTTCCCGTCATAGGGATGGATTCCTCCGGAAAATGTTAATAAACCCATTTGCCTTACCTCACTCTGCATAAAATCACTACTTGTAGTGTCTCACTATCCCCATTATACAACGATCAACCCATTTTTACTAGATTCTTTTCCCAAAAAAATTAAGAATAAAACAACCCCTTCTCCCCTTTCTATATACCATGGCCCCCGGCGGATATCTTTCTGTTATCTTTAAGTTTTTATTTGTGAAACCGCCGCCGGATAATCCTTTCCCATTTTCCCGCACTGCCATCGGTTTTAAGAAATCCTGCTGCCGGGCCCTCCTGCATATTAGATTGCACGTGCTTACGAAGAACTCGCACCGGGAAGGGGTGGCTGGGAAACATTTGCAGCCCCTTTGAAAACGCCGGTACTTGCGAAGGCCCTTTGACATATTTGCCATTAAGTATATGATGAACAGGGCCTTCGCTTATGTACCGCTGCGTTTTCGACAGAGCGCAAGCGTGGCTGCATAATGTTTGCCCAGCACCCCAAACCCGGCGCTCAGACACTTCTTCGCACGTGCAATATGCAGGAGGGCCCGGCAGCGGATTTCTAAAAAACCGCGTGTCGGGAAAATCGGGATAAGGATTACCTTGCGGCGGTAATCCACGAATATTCCGAAAGATAACAGAAAGATATCCGCCGGGGCCGGAAGGGTTTATGAAAAGGGGAGAAAGAGTTATAGGATTAGTTTTGAGGGAAATTTTTGAAGTGCCATTTGATTAGGAGGTGGCTTAAGTAGCCGACAAGCAGACCGGAAAGGATGCCGGAAATGCAGAGGACTGGGAGGTAATAGAAGATGGCTGCATTTTCCATGACAAATACTGCGGCTATGATTTGGCCTGCATTGTGGGATACTGCTCCTGCCATGCTGACGCCCAATATGGAAAAAAGGGGGTATCGTTTTAAGATGGCCATGACAAGCAGACAGCAGACGCCTCCCATAAGGCCGTAAAGAATACCTGTAACTCCGGAATATAAAAAGCCTGCCATTGTTACCCGCAACAGCATAATAAAAAATGCCTGTTTCCCGCCATAGCGGTACAAAACAAGCATAGTTACAATATTCGCAAGCCCGATCTTCACTCCCGGCACAGCCGCCATCACCGGCAGCAGACTCTCTAAATAGCCGAGAACCAGGGAAATGGAAAGCAGCATACCTAATTGTGTAATCTGTTTCGTCTTCATAAGTTGTACCTTCCATGCATCTTAATTGTCTATATCCTTCTCTTTGCCGGACGCAACCTCAATAAACACCTGATTGGGCAGGCATATGATGGTTTCTCCGTCTTTTGAAGCCGGTTTGTGGCGGACGCAGATCTGATCCGGACAGCTGGCGCTTTCCATATATACGGCATGATCCTTAATGACAATCCTGTTATATGCATCTGTTCCATTATCGGCGCCAATGGAAATTTCCCTGTCGTCTTTCAAAGAATATACCGTCTCATTTCCATTAACTGTAACATATACCCAATCCCCCTGTTTTTTCCAGCCCGCCGACACACACAAAAATGCCGCCGCTGCCAGAATAAGCAACAGGATTCCTACATCCCCTTTTTTTATGAGAGAGTTCCGCATTATATCCATGCATTTTCCCTTACAACATCATCTTACTTAACCAGTTCATATCCATCTGCCTTAAGCCGGAATTTTTT
The DNA here is from genome assembly GCA_947625015.1 of uncultured Lachnospiraceae bacterium. GTDB lineage: Bacteria > Bacillota > Clostridia > Lachnospirales > Lachnospiraceae > CAG-590. Next base: position 9,275 of record CANQMR010000025.1, read on the forward strand.
CCGCAGACCATCTGTGACATATATTTTTTTCTGAGCAGTGATAAATATTGCCTCTGCACCCTTTTCCTGCACATATTTCAATCCATTTTCCAACCCCATGACAAAACATGCTGTTGACAAAATGTCCGAATCAATCCCACTGCTGCTGACAACCGTTACTGATATCAGTCCATTGTCGGCAGGATAACCTGTAGCAGGATCTAAAATATGATGATACCGCTTTCCATCCTGTTCAAAATATTTTTCATAATCTCCGGAGGTGGATATAATTTTATTACCTTCAGTATCAATTATTCCAACCACTTCTCCGTCCTTGTCTCTGGGATCCTGAATCCCTATATGCCAATCTTTGTTATCGCCTTTATTTCCATAAGCCAAAATACTGCCGCCGATTGAGATAACCGCTCCCTGGACCTGTGTATTTTTTAACAGTTCGGCCACTTCATCACAGGCAATTCCCTTACCTGATGCGCCAAAATCCAATGCCATATTTTCTCCATGCAAAATGACGCCGGTGTCCACTACTTCTACATCATCCGTATTCACAGCCTTTAATGCATCCTCTATGGCATTTGGTTCCGGAACGACATTGCCATGCTCCTCGATTTTCCATACATCAACCAGCGGACGAATACAGGGAGAATACGCGCCGTCCGTCTCTTCCGATATCTGAATTTCCCTTTTTAAATATTTCAAAACATTAGGCGATAACGGATATATTCCGTCTACTGCATAATTGGCATTGCATTTTGATATTTCCGAATCTGCTATCCGGATAGAAATCTGCTTTTCCAAACTTCCAATACAATCATCAATTTGTTTATTTACCTGGTCGCTTTGATTAATATCTTCAGCATAAATTGTTTTCTTAAGCGCGGTTCCCATCGCCGTTCCGGCATAGGTCTCAGACTGTACGTCCATGTCCCGCAGCCGGTTCATCCTGACGCCAAAATATACCATGGCGCCGATAAACACAAAAGCAACCACCGCTGTAATTAAATGCCTGTACTTTGCAAAAAATCTTATCATATTTCCTACCCAATCATAAATGTGATTTCCGCCTTACAGGCAACCTTGCCGTTCACCGTAGCCGTAACTGCGCCAACACCCAAAGGCCCCTTCATCTTAATAATCTCACACTCCAGATCTAAACGGTCTCCGGGAACCACCTTCTGTTTGAACTTAGCGCTGCTTACTCCGGCAAAATAAGCGGTCTTTCCCTTATTCTCCTCCTGGGAAAGAACTGCCACAGCGCCCAACTGGGCCAAAGCCTCTAACTGCAACACGCCCGGCATAACCGGTTCTTCAGGAAAATGCCCTGCAAAATAGGGCTCGTTATACGAAATATTCTTATATCCTTTTATGGATTTTCCCGGCACCATCTCCGTCACATGGTCAATCAGCAAAAAAGGCTGCCTGTGAGGAATAATTTCCATAATCTGTTTGATATCCAACTCCATATTTTTATCCTCTCTAAATCAATCAGTCTTTATACTTTCTGACAGCTAAGGTTGCATTGTGTCCGCCAAAACCTAAAGAATTGGAAAGGCAGACATCCACATCCGTATTGACGCCCTTGTCCTTGACATAGTTCAATGAAAATTCCTCCGGGTCCTCTACCTCGCGAAGTCCCACATTTTCATGGACATAGCCTGTCTCAATGGATTTTACACAGGTGATAAACTCAACGCCGCCGGCAGCGCCCAACAGATGGCCTACCATGGATTTGGTGGAACTGATAAGCGGCTTATTCTGGGCGTCGCCCATAGCTATCTTAATGGCTCTTGTCTCAAATAAATCATTGTGGTGGGTGGAAGTTCCATGCGCGTTTATGTAATCGACCTCCGAAGGCTTTACTCCTGCATCCTGCATGGCAAAAATCATGGCGTTGGCCGCTCCCATGCCGTCCTCTGCCGGAGAGGTAATATGGTAAGCGTCTGAGGTTGCCCCATAGCCGACCACCTCTGCAAGAATCTTGGCCCCTCTCGCCTTTGCATGCTCTAACTCCTCTAAGATTACCACACCGGCTCCCTCTCCTAACACAAAACCTGCCCGGTCCTTGTCAAACGGAATGGATGCCCGGCTAATATCCTCCGTTGTGTTTAACGCCGTCAGCGCTGAAAATCCGCCTACGCCAATGGGCGCTACGCAGGCTTCCGTACCGCCTGCCACCATAACGTCTGCATCCCCATACTGAATGGTTCTGAATGCTTCGCCGATATTATGGGTACCTGTTGCGCATGCCGTTACCACATTGATGGATTTTCCCTTCAGTCCAAAATAAATGGAAACATTGCCGCACGCCATATTCGAAATCATCATCGGAATTGCCAGAGGCTCAATACGGTTCGGTCCCTTATCAACCAAACGACGATCATTGCGGACAATAGCCTGAAGACTTCCTGTGCCGGAACCGACAGCCGTACCTACCCGGTAAGGATCTTCCTGTTCCATATCAAGACCTGCCTGTTCTATGGCTTCCTTAGCAGCAGCCACCGCATACTGTGAGAATACCTCCATACGCTTTGCTGCTTTTGCGTCCATATAATCCTTTGCCACAAATCCCTGAACCTCCGCTGCTAACTTCGCTTTAAAATCTGTGGCGTCAAACTTGGTAATCGGCGCAATGCCTACCTTGCTGGCCTTTATTCCCTCCCAAAATTCATCTACACTTAAACCAATCGGGGTAATGGCCCCCATACCTGTCACTACAACTCGTCTCATGTCAATCTCCTTTTTGTATATATTATATATATCGTTTACATGCTCATTCCGCCGTCAACGCAGATTACCTGTCCGGTTATGTAAGCTGCCCTGTCGGACGCTAAAAAAGCAACGGTCTCCGCCACATCTTTTACATCCCCTAAGCGTTTCATTGCGATATGATCCGCCACCTGTTTCTTTGCCTCCTCCGGCATGGCGTCTGTCATCTCCGTCACAATGAAACCGGGAGCAACTGCATTGACAGTGATGCCTCTTGAACCTAACTCCTTGGCTACGGATTTGGTGATACCAATCACCCCGGCCTTAGAGGCAGAATAATTCACCTGACCGCCGTTGCCGTAGATTCCTACCACACTGGAAAGATTGATAATATGCCCGCCCTTTTGCTTTAACATCTGGCGGGATATATGTTTGATGCAGTTAAAGGTTCCCTTCAGGTTGGTATCCAATACTGCGTCGTAGTCCGCCTCGGACATCTTCATCAAAAGACCGTCTCTGGTAATACCGGCGTTGTTGACTAAAATGTCAATTCTGCCGTACTGGGCAACCAATTCCTTCATCATGGTTTCCACAGCCCCGTAATCGGAAATGTTACAGCCGTACACAGAGGCTTCTCCGCCCTGTTCTTTAATCATTGCTGCAACTTCCTCTGCTTTTTCCTTGCTGCCATTATAATTGACGATAACCGATGCGCCATACTGTGCCAAAGTCAGGGCAATCTGCCTTCCAATGCCCCTGCCTGCGCCGGTTACCAATGCCACCTTACCTGTTAACATAGCGCCTCCTTACAAGCCTAATGCTTCCTTTACTTTATCCAAATCCTCATACTTATCTACATTGACAATCGTTACTTCTCTGTTAATCTTCTTGACGAAGGAAGACAATGTCTTTCCCGGTCCAATCTCCACAAAGGTGTCCACGCCGTCCGCTAACATTGTCTCCACGCATTGAATCCATTTTACGGAGTTAGAGACCTGCGTTGCGAGCAGATTTTTCACCTCGCCCTTGTCCGTCACCATTCCTCCGGTGACATTGGTGACATAGGGAATGGCGATATCATGAATCTCCACATGTTCAAGCTCCTTCGCCAGCTTTTCACCGGCGCCCTTTAACATGGGGGAATGGAACGGGCCGCTGACATTTAACGGGATGCATCGCTTAGCCCCTGCTTCCTTTAGCAGCTCACAGGCCTTATCCACTGCCGCCTTCTCGCCGGAAATGGCAATCTGCCCCGGACAGTTGTAGTTGGCAATGCCTACTATGCCGTCTACCTTTTTCAGGACCTCTAAAATCTTATCGGCGTCCATGGCAATAACCGCCGCCATGCCACCCTGTCCTGCCGGGACCTCATCCTGCATATAAATCCCGCGCTTTCTGACAACCTTTGCGCAATCTTCAAAATCCATAACCCCGGAAGCCACCAGGGCAGAATACTCTCCGAGGGACAATCCTCCGGTCACATCCGGCTTCACGCCTAAATCCAACACCGCCTGCAACATGGCTACCTCTGCTGTCAGCATCGCAATCTGCGTATATTCCGTAATGTTGATATTCTCATTCTCCTCAAAGCAGAGCGCCTCGATGTCTAATCCGCAAGCCTTAGAAGCCGCCTCAAATATGGCTTTGCTCTTTTCATTCCGGTCATAGAATTCCTTTCCCATTCCCACATACTGCGCCCCCTGTCCGGGGAACATAAATGCAATCTTACCCATCCTTTCTTATCCTCCCAATTCTATTCTTCTGTATCCTGCATTTCATTTTCCGCCCCATCTGCATCCTCTGATTCCTCGTCGTCGGTAATCTCCGGCGTCGGCATGCTCCACTCTAAAAGCTGGGCTCCCCAGGTAAGACCGCCGCCAAAGCCGCACAGAACCAGCTTATCCCCCGGTTTTAACATGGCGCTCCGGTTCATCTCATCTAAGAGAATCGGAATGGATGCGCTGGAGGTATTGCCGCAATGCTCAATATTCATCGGGAATTTCTCAATGGGAATCTCCATCTTATTGGAGACAGAGGCAACAATTCTGGCGTTTGCCTGATGCAGCACAAAATAAGTAACATCCTCTTTGCTCATATTGGCCCGCTGCAAAAGCACATCAATGCAGGCCGGAACCTTACGGACGGCAAACTTAAAAATGTCCGGTCCAATCATCTGGATATAATGCTTATCCTCTGTCTTCTTATTGAGGAAATTCCTGGTTGAGCGCTCCTTGCATTTTAGAGACATTCCCTTTGAGCCGTCGCTCCTTGTCACACTGCTCAATATTCCCTGTTCCCGCTCCGTAACAATGGCCGCACCGGCGCCGTCGGCAAATAAAATGCAGGTTGAACGGTCCTTCCAGTCCACCATCTTAGACAGGGTTTCGGAACCGATAATGAGCGCCGTCTTTGCCAGACCGGCAGTAATATAGGCGTCAGCCGTCTGTAAGGCATAGACAAAACCGGAGCAGGCGGCATTTAAGTCAAAACAGGTGGCGTTCACCGCGCCAATCTTATCCTGAACGATACAGGACATACTCGGCGTTGCCCGTTCCGGTGAAAGGGTTGCCAGTATAATCAAATCAATCTCCTTGGGATCGATTCCCGCATTTTCAATGGCTGCCAAAGCCGCTTCCGTCGCCATATAGGAAGTAGTCTCGTCCGTTGCGATATGACGCTCCACAATTCCTGTGTGCTCCCTGATCCATTCATCATCTGTCTTTACCATCTTTGCCAGCTCATTGTTATCAATGATTGTCGGCGGTAAAAAACTCCCCGTACCAATAATTCCTGTAGCCATAGTAACCTCTTTTCTTCTCATATTAAAATAACGACAAAATAATAGACTTATGACCTGTTATGTGTCTATTATCATCTGATAGAATTATATTGAAAAACTTATCCTTTGTCAACAATAAATACTACTCCTTCAGTTCCTCCGTTTCCACCAAAGCCAGCTTCTCCTGTAGGTTTTTGATGCGCACATTGATGGTGTCAATCTGGGACACAAACTGGTCTAATGCCTCGTCGATATTATCTCCCTGCTTTCTGGCAATATAGACGTCCATTCCCATCTGGGTAAAGAGCTTATTCTTGTCATTGTTGTAGCCCCTGATTTTGCTCTTTAAGTCGTTGACCGTCGCTAACCTCTTAGTCGTGTCCTTCGCCTTATCCATCGCATTACTTGAGGTTTCCTTAACCTTATCCAGAAAATCATTAAATCCCATACGCTTCCTCCTGTTCCGCAAAGTCCTAAACTCTGCTTTTAAAAATATACGACCTCTTCCCTCGCCTTTTCTGCCTTTTCAATCTTTTGCGCATAAAGGACCGGTCCTTCTCCCCCAAACTCCTCATAATATTCACATTTAATCTTCGCCGTCACCGTAACCCATTCCCGGTCTTTTAGATTCGGCGTCTCTAAAGATATGCATTTAAATCCTAAGAAAGTAATGTCTTCGGCGCAGCAGGTCATCGCAAACCGGCCCGGCACAAAGGCTTTCCCTTTATACTGGGGCGGGCAGTATACCTGTCCCTTCAGCTTAACCACTTTACCCACATATTTTTCCGGGTGATCAGATGCGTCAATGTAGAAAATGCCGAAATCCTCATCTTCTATCTCCACGACATCCGCCTCTAAATCATAGGGAATCTCAATCTCCCCATTGTCCACCTGGGCCTGCCCGTCCACATTCTCATAGACAATCTGGGCCCGCCGGTTAATGGTCTTTACCGCCATCCGCAGGGTGTTGATATCCGTATCTTCAGTACAGCGGTTAAACACGACCATATCCCCGCTCTGGATATGCTCTGCCATCAGGGATTTCATGTTATTGTTATAAAGCGTAAATGTGGTGGCGTCAATCAGGGTGATGACCTGAACAATGGTCCACCCCTTTGGCACCCTTATGCCGAACAGTTTTTCTAACTGCCACATGCCGTTATACTCAATCATAACCTGCTCCGGCTCATATTCATCCTGAAGGTCTAAGAGACGCTCCGTATTTATCTCTTCCTCCTCTAAATAGACCAGAGAGATATTCCTTTTGGCAAGTTCTTTTTCATCGTATTCCTCAATTCCTTCCTCTGTCACAAGCAGCAGAGTCGGCGTCCCTTCCGTAAAATCCCGGTCAATTAAGGTCTCGCTGCAAAACTTTGTCTTGCCGCTTTCCAAAAAACCCATAAAGATAAATACCGGAATCTCCTTCTGTTCCTTTCTCATATCTGACATTCCTTTCCGCCATAGTTTAACGCCTGACGCTAACAGGCGTCACTGGTTATTTTACATGAAACAGCTCCGCAATCTTTTCTTCATTTAACTCACTGCCAATCACACAGAGCTTACCGGTTACATCCGGCTGTCCTTCCCGGATTTCATACTCCTCCGGCGTCAGGTCAAAATAAATCCAGCCCCCGTCGGTATCCGGGACCATGCCCTTTGCCCGCAAAATGATACCAAAATCGGAATGTTCCTCTGCTGCAAGAACTTTAAGGATAGATTCCATCTCATCTTTGGTATAGCTTCTCGGCGTCTCCACGCCCCAGCTGGTAAACACATCATCTGCATGGTGGTGATGATGGTCATGTCCATCATGGTCATGATGATGCTCGTGCTCATGATGGTGTTCATGCTCTTCGTGGTCGTGATGGTGTTCGTGATCATGATGGTGTTCATGCTCCTCGTGGTCGTGATGGTGTTCGTGATCATGATGGTGTTCATGCTCTTCATGGTCATGATGATGCTCGTGGTCATGGTCATGATGATGCCCGCATACCGGACATACCCTGGCTTCCTCCATCAGCTCCTCCACAAGAGATTTTTCCTTTTCCATGGCAGACACAATCTGTTTTCCGTCAATATCCTCCCAGGGGGTAGTAATAATCGTCGCTTTAGCATTGTGCTCTCTAAGCATGGCCGTCACAGCCTCTAACTTATCCTCCGACAGCTTCTGGCTCCGGCTTAATATGATTGTCCCCGCATTTTCAATCTGGTTGTTGAAAAATTCGCCGAAATTCTTCATATACATCTTGCATTTCTGGGCGTCTACCACAGCAGAGGCAGAATTAATCACAATCTTGTCATCCTGTAAATCCGCCACAGCCTTCATCACGTCTGAAAGTTTGCCTACGCCGGAAGGCTCAATAATAATGCGGTCCGGTGTGTATTCGGTAAGCACCTGCTCTAACGCCTTGCCAAAATCCCCTACTAGGGAACAGCAGATACAGCCCGAATTCATCTCGTTAATCTGTACGCCTGCATCCTTTAAAAAGCCGCCGTCAATGCCAATCTCGCCAAATTCATTCTCAATCAGCACCAGCTTTTCGCCCTGAAAGCCCTCGGCAATCAGCTTTTTAATTAAAGTCGTCTTTCCGGCGCCTAAGAAACCGGAAATAATGTCAATCTTCGTCATTTTGTATCGCCTCCATATAATTCCACTAAAATATTATTATACAATATCTGCCAGAAAATTCAAACTATTTTATTTATCCAAGTCTTTATTATCGTTAAACACTGTCACTTGAAAAAATCATTTTCCTATGCTATGATAATCCTACTTTTTACAGGAATATAAGGAGGCAGACATGGCAGGATCAACACTTGGAACCATATTCAGAATTACAACCTGGGGAGAATCCCATGGAAAAGCTGTCGGCGTAGTAATTGACGGATGTCCGGCAGGACTTTCTTTATCTGAGGAAGACATTCAGCCTTTTCTGAATCGAAGGAAACCCGGGCAATCCATCTATTCCACTCCCCGGAGTGAAGAAGACGCAGTGGAACTGCTGTCCGGTACCTTTGAGGGAAAAACTACCGGAACTCCCATTTCCATGATTGTGTATAATAAGAGCCAGCAGTCCAGAGATTACAGCCAAATTGCCTCCTGTTACCGTCCGGGCCATGCGGATTATACCTTTGACGCCAAATACGGTTTTCGGGATTACCGGGGCGGAGGACGTTCTTCAGGCAGGGAAACTACCGCCCGGGTTGCCGCCGGTGCTGTAGCAGTAAAAATATTGCAGCAGTTGGGCATTACGTTTACCACCTTTACCCGTTCCATAGGGGACATTGAAATTGACGATACCCGGTTTGACAAAGAAGAAATCTTTCGCAATAAACTCTATATGCCTGACGCAGAAGCCGCAGCCAGGGCCGGGGATTATATTCTTGAAATGACCAAAGCCCACGATTCTGTAGGTGGCTGCGTAGAGGCGAGAATAACCGGTGTTCCCGCCGGACTCGGCGACACCGTCTTTGAGAAATTAGACGCCAATCTGGCCAAAGCAATCATGTCTATCGGTGCGGTGAAATGCGTGGAAATAGGCGACGGCGCCAACGTATCCCGCATGACCGGCTCCGAGGATAATGATGCGTTTTTCTTCGATGAACAGGGAAATCTCACCAAGGCCTCCAACCATGCCGGCGGCATCTTAGGCGGAATGAGCGACGGTTCCGAAATCCGCCTGCGGGCCGCCTTTAAAGCAACCCCTTCCATATTGAAGATGCAGCACACAGTGAATAAAGACAATGAGAACATCGAAATCTCAATCAAGGGACGCCACGACCCGGTTATTGTCCCCCGGGCTGTAGTCGTTGTAGAAGCCATGGCAGCCATTACACTATTAGATTCCCTTCTTCTGAATATGTCGGCTACCATGGACGGAATCCATAAATTCTACGCAAAAGATTAATGATTATCTGTACAAATCAGGACAAAATCATAATAAGAAATTCCATTCTGTTCATAGATGCCAAGACCAAGCTGGGATACATTTCCCTGTAGCACCTGATGCAAATTGGCATCTTTTTTCATGTCCTCTATCAGACGCTGTATGCTGTAATCAGGCACTCCGCCATAAGATAACTCATAACCGCTCGTACATTTAACCCCTCTGGTAGACAGAAGGCTTTCCATCGTTTGCGAACTGACGCCGTAACCCTGGGGCAAATCAGCAGCGCGGAGCATCGCGCATGCCTGGAGCCGGGTATTTAATTCAACGGGGGATTTTCCGCTGGCAGCCCGCACATTATTGATATATTCCAAAACCGGGTACATCAGCGTGGAATTTTCATCTACGCTTCCATCTTCGTTGAATACATAAGTAATTCCATCAATAAGCATTACCGTATTGCTGACTTTACTTCCATCAGGATTCATATAATACCGGTACCCGTTCAGTTCCAGAAAGCCAGTTGCCAGCCTTCCCTTATCTTCTCCGTAATACCAGTTTCCCTCCCATTGAAACCAGCCGGTAACCGGCTCCGCATTCTCGTTAAAATAATATCTCTGTCCGGCTATATCCACAAATCCGGTAAGGATTTTTCCTGTCTCATCTGTCTGGTAAATATATTTTTTTGTCTCAATCAGCCCCGTCTGGATAACCCCCTGTTTATCAGCATAATAATATGCCGTATTTCCATCTTCCTTAACTTTGAATTTTCCCTTTTTCAGATAACCGTCCGCATTAAAATAATATCTTTTCCCCTGTATCTGGGTAAAACCAACGGCATACTGTCCTTCCGTCTGCTCATACTGCGTCCCTTCCGGTGTTTCTATCCAATCGGCCTTCACCGCCTGATGACAGCTAAACACGCCTGCGCATACCAAAAGGCCAAACATAAGTATCCCCTTTTTCCGCAAGAACAATATTACAATCCCGAAAAGGAGAATAATTAGCGGCAGAACAATGATGGTCATGATTTTTAAAACACCCAGGCTGTTATTGGGATATAAGGCGATCTGGCTTCCCACATTTTTCCCCTCAATCCATATTCCCGGTGTGGTTCCCGTAAGCTGGCTTAGCATTTCAATAAAAAATCTTCTATTCGCCCCGTTGGATTCCCTGTCTGCATCCTCGTTAAAAAAGATATTAGAGGCTAACAAAAACAATGTGCCTTTATCCGGCGATATAGCGCAGGACGCCACACTAAAAGGTCCTGCAATATCCTCTTCAGATTTTACGGTAAGCTGATCATCCTCAAAGTTACTAACCTTGGAAAAAGCTGTGCCGCTAGTGGTCAAAATGTCTGTACTGACATAACCGCCCGCCTGTCCGTTTTTCCGGATTCCTTTACTGGTCATGGTCAAAACGTGCAGATTGTCTTTGAGAAATTCCTGGGTATACTGATTTTCCTCAATCTCAGGCATCAGATAAAAGGGTGTGTTATCCACATAAAAGCCCTCTTCCCGCTCAACGACAACGCCAGACACAACCTCCAGTCCATATTCTTTCAAAAAAGCATATAAATTCTCTAACTGTTCATTTAATGGGTCCAAGGTGACAAAAAGTTTTCCTCCATCTTGCAGATATTGTTCTAACACCTCTATCTCATCTTTTGAGAAATCCGACTGCGGAGCGTTGAGCAATACCGCTTTACAGGACGCCGGAATTGCATCCTGCATGGACGTGATCGCAGAAGGCAGATTTACTTCTTCAAGTTCATAATTATTGAGCAGCAAAAGATTCTCAAAACCACTATTTAATCCTTCCTCTCCATGTCCTGAAAGAACACACAATTTGTCTGCCGTCTCCGTATTGGTATATACAATGGCTCTGGTCAGCTGCTCCTCAATTTCAAGGCTTCTCTCCTCAGAATAAGCCGAAGTTTGCGTTAATGTAATGTAGTCGTCCGCATTTAAATAAATTGTTTTATCTCCACAGGCCACCAGAATACTCGATTCAGATATTGCGCTTGCATCCGGTAGATATTGCTGCCTGAACCCACTGTTATTCTGTACATCAATATATTCCACCGTAATATTTTCGTTCAAATCCGCATAGGCCGCCAACAGTTCGTGATACGTGGCGTTGGCCCGGCTTTTCAAACCCATATAGTAAATCTGCGTAGGCTTCTGAATAGAGGATACCTCCTGTCTGGTCTCCTCGGAAAGGGTCAGCAGCTTTTCCGCAGTAAAATCAAACACTCTGGTATTTAATAAAAATACCGCCCCAAGAACCGTTCCCGCAAGGACTGTGGCCGCCATATAAGCCGCAATCCGTTTCCCGCTCTGTCTGCGGCTCTCTAAAACCAGTAAAGCCAACACAAAAAAACAAATTGTAAGCAGCAATAAAAACAAAATATCCCCGCTTCTGACAATTCCGGAAAACATATCGTTAAATTTATTATATATGGAAATCTCATGTAAGAAATTATAAAGTGCATCATGATTGCCGGCTAAACTTTCCACAAAACGCGCAAGCAATATAAGCACATAGACTGCATAACTTATGACAGCAGCCAGCGTCGCATTGGTGGTCAGGGATGATATAAACATGCCCATTGACAACAGCACGAGCGTTACCAGAACTACGCCCAGATAGCTTGCAAAGACGAACGGCACGCTCATCTTTCCATGCATGGAAATGAACACAGGATATAATACGCTGATTACCACTGGCAATAATACATAAGTCAGCGTAGCCAGATATTTTCCAAGCAATATGGAAAAGGCAGATACCGGCGCAGTAAACAAAAGCTGGTCTGTTTTATTTCTCCTCTCCTGAGATAACAGCCGCATGGTACAAAGAGGAATCACCGCCACAATAACATAATAACTTCTGCTTAAAACATAATAGCCAAACTGCGTACTGTAAGAAGTCAGACAATATGTGGCGAAAAAAATTCCGGTAATCAAAAAAAACATTCCATAATATACATAAGTAAATAATGAGGTGAAATAAGTTTTTAATTCTCTTTTATATATTGCCAGCATTATTTATCCTCCTCGCTGTTTATCTCAATAAATACATCTTCTAAAGACGTCTCTAACCGTTCAATCCCATAGACGCTAAACTTTTTACTTACGAGATATCCAAATAAGCTGTCGCGAATATCCCGGTTATTTCTGCTGTTGCCGATAAATTCATAAACGCCGGATTCTTTCTCCCTCACAAAGCGGACATTTTTTAACCCCTCATATTTTTCCAGAGACTGGACAATCTTGTCCCGGTTTCCCTTTACAGTCAGGCGATATACATTACGGCTTCCCCTGGTCTTTGCCGCAGCCGTAGTATCCTCTAAGACAAGTTCGCCATCCTTCAGCATCAGAATCTCACTGCACAACTCCTCAATCTCTTTCAAAATATGGGAACTGATGATTATACAATGATCTTTCTGCATGTCCGACAACAGCTCTCTCATTCTCTTTGCCTCCTGGGGATCCAGTCCAGTCAGCGGCTCATCTAAAATAATTACTTTGGGATCTCCAAGCAATGCCTGGGCAAATCCAACTCTTTGCTGCATTCCCTTGGACAAATTTTTAATATAATCTTTTTCCCGGTCTGTAAGATTTACCAGAGACAAAACCCGCCGGACCTCCTCCTGTTCATTTCTAATCCCCTTTAATTTCGCAACAAACCTTAGATATTCATTCACCCGCATATCCCGATAAAGAGGGGGAATCTCCGGCAAATAGCCAATATACTTTTTTGCCTGTTTGGGATTTTTTCTCATATCCGATTCACAAATCAGCACTTCGCCCTCAACCGGCTTTAAGTATCCGGTTAATATATTCATCATTGTAGTCTTGCCTGCCCCGTTAGCCCCAAGCAATCCCACGATTTTTCCTCCAGCCAATTTGAAAGAAATATCCTTTAAAATCTCCTTTTTTCCATATGCCATTTTCAGATTTTTTACTTCAACCATAATATCCTCCATCATACTATGTTTTTCCAAAAGAAAAAGAACTATGTACGCAACACAGTCCTTAATCTATAAAATATTTGCCCTTGGATGCGCCTTTTCATAAACCTCTTTCAGCTTTGTATTGGCATTTGCCTTCACATAAATCTGTGTAGTTGAAATATCCGAATGCCCCAGCATCTCCTGCACTGATTTCAAATCTGCGCCATTATTCACCAAATGCATGGCAAAAGAATGACGAATGGTATGTGGCGTAATATCTTTATTAATTCCCGCTTTTGAAGAATAATATTTAATAATTTTCCAAAAACCCTGGCGGGTCATCGGCTCACCCTGACAATTTGTAAACAGATATTCCTGATCCGCCGAGCATAATGCATCTCTGGCATCATGGAAATAAATCTCCAATGCCTCTTTTGTCTCATTGGTAAACGGGATTACCCTTTCTCTATTGCCGTCATGGCACTGCAAAAAATTCATGGACATATTTACATCTTTAACTTTTAAGCCGATCAACTCAGACACTCTCATTCCTGTGGCATATAAAAGTTCCAGCATCGCCTTATCCCGTATATCTTTCGGTGCAGTTCCGCTGGGCTGTTCTAATAAGAGATTAATCTCCTCCACAGTCAAGATTACAGGCGGCTTTTTCTCAATCTTAGGCGGCTTTAATACATCACTAGGGTCCTCGGTTATTATTCCCTGCTTTATTAAATACAAAAAAAATGCCTTCGTAGATGCAATATTTCTCGACACTGTCGCAGTGGACATCCCTTGTTTTTCAATGGATAATATATATGAATTTAAGGCCGTACCCGTAACATCTCCCCACGCCTCGCATCCATTATTTGTTAAATAATTGTTAAGTTTTACCAAATCTCTCCGGTAAGACGCTATTGTATTCTTACTGGCACGTTTTACATTTGTCAAATATTCAACAAATTCATTAATCCTTTGTAACATTCTCGAACCCCTTAATTATTGTAATCAGTATCTCTATTATAATGTTTAATTTACATAAAATCAAACATTATTTTTCATAAAAAACCTGATAAATCAAGCATTTTCACACTTTTCTACCAAATCGAGTATTTACATAATATTATGATACTAGATATTGATAGAAAAAAATTAAAATATTTTTTTGAAATTTTATTTCCCAGACAAGAGAGAAGAAAATCAATAAAAATATGACAATAAATTTAACAAAACTTTGAAAAAAATTAATATTGGGATAGTATTTATATTTTCCCTCCTGTTTTTCACCATACCATTTTCCGAAAAAATACATTGCCAGAAGATAAAAAAGATAATGTGGGAAAAAACAGGCCAGACAATAACCCATTCCCTTTATGCCATACTGAACTAACAGGCTACAGGCAGTAACACCATAATATACGCCAAAAATCATGCAGTATATGCCTGTGACAATTCCACAGGAAGCAAACATCGCTCCCAAAACAAAAAGGAACAACTGCTGACTGCGCCTTTTTAAAATGCAGACGGCAATCTGATTGACAGAAAGGTTCTTAACCACATCTGTTGAATATATATCCAGGCTATGCCGAAAATAACCCGCATGATAAAACAACACGTCTCCCAGATAAACCAGGCAGCCAATAATCATACCGGCAACCGCAAATCCACAAGTCAGATAATACATTTTTTCACCATGTCGTTCTTCTTTCATGTCGCCCTCCCGCCTAACCATACGGTACTACCTAATATATGTATGAAGCAATCGGAAAACTATGACAAGAAAAGCAAAAAAATCCGGAACCACAAAGGGTTCCGGATTGTATTCGTATCAACACAGGTATAATGCTTACTTTGCATAGTCTATCACGCGGGACTCGCGGATCAGATTAACCTTAATCTGTCCCGGATATTCCAGCTCGCTTTCAATCTGCTGGGAAATATCCCTTGCAAGAAGCACCATATCAGAATCACTAATCTGCTCAGGAACTACCATAATACGAATCTCTCTACCTGCCTGAATAGCAAAAGTTTTATCAACACCTTTGAAACTGTTGGCGATATCTTCTAACTGTTTCAATCTGGTGGTATATGTCTCCAATGTTTCTCGCCTTGCACCTGGACGGGCGGCAGATATTGCATCTGCTGCCTGTACAATACAGGCGATCAAAGATTCCGGTTCTACATCTCCATGATGCGCTTCCACTGCGTTAATCACCAGCGGGGACTCTTTGTACTTTCTACACAAGTCCACACCAATCTGAATATGAGAACCTTCCATCTCATGATCCACAGACTTACCAATATCATGTAAAAGACCGGCTCGCTTAGCCATGCGAACATCCACACCAATCTCAGCCGCCAATAAACCACTTAACTGGGCAACTTCCATTGAGTGTTTCAATGCGTTCTGTCCGTAGCTTGTCCTGAATTTCATCTTACCAAGCAGACGAACCAATTCGGGATGGATTCCCTGCACACCGACTTCAAGGGTGGCATTTTCTCCTTCCTCACGCATAGTCTGTTCCACTTCTTTCTGGGCTTTCTCTACCATCTCTTCAATTCTTGCAGGATGGATTCTTCCATCTACAATTAATTTCTCAAGGGCAATTCTTGCCACTTCTCTTCTTACCGGATCAAAGCTGGAAAGAATAACTGCTTCCGGTGTATCGTCAATAATCAATTCCACACCGGTCATGGTCTCTAAGGTCCGGATATTCCTTCCCTCACGTCCAATGATTCTTCCCTTCATCTCATCATTCGGTAATTGTACCAAAGAAATCGTAGTCTCGGCAACATGGTCAACGGCGCACTTTTGAATCGCTGTCACCACATATTCCTTTGCCTTCTTACCTGCCTCTTCTTTTGCTCTGGTCTCTAATTCCTTAACCAGAACTGCGGTTTCATGCTTTACTTCATCTTCAACAGTCTTTAACAAATAATCTTTTGCTTGTTCAGAGGTTAATCCAGAGATTCTCTCCAGTTCCTGTAGTCTCTTTGCTTCCAGCGTCTCTACATTTGCTTTCTGCTTCTCTAAGGCCTGTTCTCTGGATGCAAGGTTTGCTTCCTTTTTCTCGATCGTTTCCGTCTTACGGTCCAAATTCTCTTCACGAGAAAGAATACGCTTTTCCATTCTCTGAACCTCATTACGACGATCCCTAATCTCTTTATCAAGATCATTCTTCGTCTTAATGGATTCTTCCTTTGCTTCCAGGAGAATTTCCTTCTTCTTGGCCTCAGCACTCTTTACGGCTTCATCTATAATCTCTCTCGCTCTGTCCTCTGCATCTGCATTCCTTTTCTCCACTACATTCTTACGATATGTAATGGTCAGGAAACAAGTCAGAATCACAGCTACGATTAAAATAATAGCAAAAACAATAAGATTGCCTATTTCCACAGGAGCACCTCCTTATTCAGTTATAATGCACTTAACATAAATGCAACAGTTAGATTGTATCTTTTTTTGTGCATTATGTCAAGTAAATCTGTGGAAATTATTAAACCTGTATATTTTGCTCCCCGTTAAAAACCGCTTCTACTGCCGCGTAATCAAAACCTTTGCTATAAAAATACCGGTATACCTTCTGTCTTATTACAGGATTTTGTAAATCTTTACCCCGGGTATATTTTCTAAACTGTCGGAGCAGGCTTGCCTGCTCCGAAAACTCATGTTTTTCAAAAAAATCACGAACCATTTCCCTGTCAGCGCCTTTGCGCATTAACTCATATTCTATCTGCCTTCTGCTCTTCTTATCTTTATAGGATTCGACGTACATACGGATGTATTCCCCGTCATCTAAATAATGATAATCTTCCAAAAATTGTATGGTTGCCAGAATAACCTCATCCGTATAGTCACTGTTTCTGAGCCGGTCACGCATCATCGCCACTGTCATAGGTCTTCGTTCCAACATATACAGCGCTCTTTCCCTTGCCCTTTTCATCAGGACTTCTTTCTGAATTATCGATATGTGTTCATCCGATAACTCCCTGCCGGCCTCAATCCCGTATTTCTTCAGTTCTTTTCCATAAAGTGCAAAGAGAAAGGTATGCTCGCCATATACCCGGTATTTGTCGCCTCTGCCCTTTTCCAGGTTTGTGATTAACATGATTACTCTTCCTCATTATGCGCAACAGCCGATAAGGAGGAAACTTCGTCTTCTTCCTTAACTAATCCGGCATGGATTCTTACTTTCTGCTCCACTTCACCGGCAATGTCCGGATGTTCTTCTAAGAATATCTTGGCATTCTCCCTGCCCTGTCCAATCTTCTCCCCCTGATAAGAAAACCAGGCACCGGATTTAACCACAATATTATCCTTTACCGCCAGATCCAGAATGTCTCCCATTTTGGAAATCCCTTTACCAAACATAATATCAAATTCTGCTTCTTTAAAAGGAGGCGCCACTTTATTCTTAACTACCTTTACCCTGGTGCGGTTGCCAATTACTTCTCCGTTCTGTTTGAGCGTCTCGATTCGCCGTACATCCAAACGGACAGAGGAATAAAATTTAAGCGCGCGTCCGCCGGTAGTCGTTTCCGGGTTGCCGAACATCACACCCACCTTTTCACGAAGCTGATTAATAAAAATAACTACGCAATTTGACTTGCTAATCACTGCGGTCAGCTTCCTTAACGCCTGAGACATTAATCTTGCCTGTAGTCCTACATGCGCATCTCCCATCTCGCCGTCAATCTCGGCCTTAGGCACTAAAGCGGCTACGGAATCCACAATAATTACATCTACTGCGCCTGACCGGACCATGGTCTCGGTAATCTCTAATGCCTGTTCTCCATTATCCGGCTGGGATATGTACAAGTTGTTAATATCTACACCAATATTGCCGGCATACACCGGATCTAAAGCATGTTCTGCGTCAATAAATCCTGCTATTCCGCCATTCTTCTGTACTTCCGCCACCACATGTAATGCTACCGTAGTCTTACCGCTGGATTCCGGTCCGTATATCTCAATGATTCTTCCTTTGGGTACGCCGCCTATTCCCAGTGCCAGATCAAGACTCAAAGAACCGGTCGGGATTGCCTCTACGTTCATATTGGCTGCACTGTCCCCAAGTTTCATCACTGTTCCTTTGCCAAACTGCTTCTCAATATTTGCAAGCGCTGCATCTAATGCTTTTAATTTCTCTTCATTTGCCATTATCATAACCTCCATGAACATTTGTTCGTTTTTCTAATAATAATATATTTCCTGTTACTTGTCAATAATAAATCGAATGTATTTTCGATTGCGGGACCTCCTTGCCTGTATTATACAACCCGTCCCGGACAAACCATTGCATATTTATAAAATTATGGAAAAAAAGAGACAACTAAGATAAAATGATATAATAAATGTATCATGTTCTTTACGAATTGTAAACAATATTATAAAATTATTGTAATTATTATTAATTGAGCTACTCATCAACTGCTGAAATACATAACAGGCAATCAGGAGAAAGACAATGAAACAAATCGGCGTAATTGCAGAATATAATCCATTTCACAATGGCCACCAATATCAGATTAACAGCATAAAAGCACAATTTCCGGACCGGAAAATTATTGTTGTGATGAGCGGGGATTATGTCCAGCGGGGGGAACCGGCAATTTTTCACAAATATTTACGGGCAAAATGCGCTTTAACGTGTGGAGCGGACATTATCTTTGAACTCCCCGCCCCTTTTGCCTATGCCAGCGCAGAATACTTTGCTACCGCTGCCCTTTCCGCCCTTTATGAAACCGGTCAGGTCGATACCTTATGCTGTGGAGCAGAGGATAACGAACCTGCCGTTTTTTCGGAAATAGCAGATCTTCTGCTTGACGAACCTGAATCTTACCGCATTGTCCTGAAAAAACAACTTAAAGACGGCCTTTCTTATCCCAAAGCCAGAAGCAAGGCACTTGCCGCCTGTCTTTGCGACAACCAAATAATAGAATTATTAAATCATCCCAACAATATTCTGGCCATAGAATATATTAAGGCAGTAAAGAAATACAAATTTCCCATTGACATCTGTATCATCAAACGCCAGGGCGCCGGGTATTATGATGGGAACCCAGACAAACCGATGTGTTCTGCATTTGCCATAAGAAAAATGCTGGCGAAAGGAAATACGGATCTTCATTCAGTCATTCCGGAAAAGGCAGTCAGGCAATTAGAAAATTCCCCTCATGCAAAACCATTATTCTGGGAGGATTTTTATCCTTTTTTACAATATGCCATCTGGGACAATTCATCTTATGCGCATTATTTTGAGATGTCAGCGTCTCTTTCCAACCGGCTAAAACATTTTGATTTACTTCCAGCAGACCTGGCACAACTGAACACAGCGCTTTCCGGCAGACATATTACCAACACCCGCTTAAACCGGACTTTACTCAATCTGCTTCTAAAGGAACCGTCAATATCCGATTCCGGCCAAGCCCGCTTTATTCCCTATCTGCGGCTTTTAGGGTTTAAGGAATCTGCCGGTTTCCTGCTTAAGGAAATGAAAAATACCTGTCGGCTTCCTATAATCAATAAAGTTGCAGACGCAGAATATCTTTTGTCTGAAGCGGGCAGGGAAAGATTTCAAAAAGACATTCAAAATAACCGCCTTTACCGGCAGGTTTTTTACAACAAATACGGTATCCCGCTTCCCACCGAATATGAGCAGACTGTCATAATTGAAAAATAATTCCATAAAATACAATAAAGTCGTTTCCGGTGAAAATGCATGAAACAGTTTGTCCTCATCATCAGCCTTTTATTTACGCTTCTCATTTTTCATAATGAAACGGTTACCGGTACGCAAAGCGGCCTTCTTCTCTGGTATCAGGTTTTAATTCCCTCGCTGCTGCCCTTTATCTTAGTTACCAATGCCTTGTCGGAAACTAACGCCTATCAGGCTGCCGCCGCCCGCTTTCAAAAATTATGCCCCGGCCGCATTTATGAAATCATGGCCATTTTTTTAGGAAATTTATGCGGTTATCCCATTGGCGGAAAAATAATAAACGATTTTGTCAACAACCGGTATATCACTGTAGACACAGCTAATCGGATTCTGTCTCTTTCCAGTCAGGCCAGCCCTATGTTTTTAATTGGATATGTCCATATGCATATAATCAAAAGACAGCTTCCGCTGCCAATATTTCTTATCAGTATATATCTGCCTACATTTATCTTATCTCTTATTCAAAAGAAATCCAAACAGGAGATCAATATAAAAAACAATTCTTCTCCCCATTCTCTGTGCATTACCGACACCTTTTTACACGCAGTACAGACCATGGTTATGATTGGCATGTATGTCATTATTTTTTCCATTCTTCTGTCTATCCTGCTCCCGGTATGCAAAAATACCCTGTCCAGCTTTATTTTATCCTTTCTGGAAATAACGACAGGGTTAAAACTTATGTGCGCTCTTCCACTGCCTTCCGATTTAAAACTTTCCTGCCTCTGCGCGCTCTCCGCTTTCGGAGGCTTATGCAGTATGTTTCAAATCCGGGGAGTCCTCACCTTTCCAGGAGCCGGCATAAAAAAATACCTGCTGGATAAACTTTTGCTTTCCGCAGGCACTTTTTTTATTATATGGTTATATTGCCGTCTTTGTTAGTCAGACTTTATCTTCCATGGAAAAATCGTCAATAACGCCTAACGATTTGGCAGGGGCGCTTATAACAGATTCTTTTCCCTCTCCGGCCGCCTTTGTATCCTCGAGCGCTTCTGCGGTTTCTTCAACCATACTTCTTCCTACTCTCGGTCCCCGCTTTATCCTGCCCTCTTGTGGCGGCACCTCTCTTGCCTGTTCTCCGTTGGCTTTATATACCGTCTTATCTACTTTAACAGCAGCAGCGGCCTCTAAAGTCTTCGCCACCGTCTCCTGGGCGGTCTGTGGCGTGTGTAATACCGGATTTCTCTTTCTTACCACCTTTTTCATTACCTTTCTTGGCTCCTGGGTACTTCCTGTGGCCGCATTGTGCGGTTCCTTACCCTTCAACTCCTCTTCCGTCGCTGTCATTTCCTTTTCAACGCGCTTAGCGTCTACTGATTGAAGGGGTGCCTTCTGTGCGGACTGCACTGACTTTTGAGCAGATGTCTGCTTAGCCACGTCCTTCTTCGTCACAGCTTTTGCATCCGTTCCGCTGGTATCAGCGGAATCTGTATTCGTAATGAAATCAGGAATATTCACCTGCGGCGCAGCATTTTCCTTCTTTACCGCCTTTTCTTTTTCCTCTTTCTCCTTTATGGCAACTGCCTGTTTTACCCGCTGGGCCACCGTAGAGCGGACCTTAGGCTGTTCCGCCTTTACTTCCGTCCGGGCTTCCGCCTTTTTCGCTGCGGTACGCATCTGTGGCGCTTTCGTCACGCTGTTCGGATTGCCGGTAAAATCGACAATCTGGTTCTGTATCTCATTCAGGTTTGCATCTGCAATCATAAAATCATTATTCAAGGCCGTAATCAGATTTTCATAATTGGCCTGCTCCGCCTCTAAAGTCGCCTGCACATAGCTGCGGATTCCCATCATCATGTCGTTTGTGTACTGCATGGAACCTAACCGCAGTTCATTCGCCTCCGCAGACGCCTGTGCTAATATATCGTTGGCCTGCACTCTTGCCATCTCCACCGTCTCATAGGCTTTCTGGTTTGCAAGGGCCATAACCTCCGTCTCTGAAACCATCTGCTCGGCCTTGGCGGTAGCCTCCGCAAGAATACCGTCGGCCGCCTTTCTGGCATCCATTAAAATGGCATCCTTATTCCGCATAATCTTCTTGCAGCGGTCAATCTCTGCCGGAATCTTTACCTTCAGGTCTCCAAAAAGCTCATCAAATTCATCTCTTGGAACAACCACTTTGTTTGAGGACAGTGCCGTCGTCTTGCAGCTATTTAAAAAATCCTCAATCTCATTCATCACATCTTCAATACTTCTCCTTGCCACGTTCATTTCCTCCATTTCTTAATCCTTTGATTCGCTTTATGAAAAATGTTTTCTGAGTTTCTCCTCTACAAATCCGGGTACAAAATCCGTAACATCTGTACCATACCGGGCATACTCCTTAACAATGCTGGAGCTTAGATAGGCATACTCGATACTGGTGGTCAAAAACACCGTATCAATACTGTCCCCGCTTACCTTCCGGTTGCTCTGGGCAATCTGTAACTCATAGTCAAAATCCGTTATCGCCCGAAGCCCTCTTATAATGACGGAAATATCATTCTTCGCCATATAGTCCACCAGCAGGCCCTCAAAACTGATTACCTTCACATTATCAAATTCCCCGACTGCCTCTCTCAACATTTCCTGCCGTTCCTGCGCAGAAAATAATGGATTCTTCGCGCTGTTATTCAGCACGCCCACAATCACCTCATCAAACATCTCGGCGGAACGCTTGATGATATCTAAATGTCCATATGTAACCGGGTCAAAGCTTCCCGGATAGATTGCTCTGCTCACTGTCTACTCCCCGTCTGTTCCTCTTTCTCTAAAAAAATGTGTTTGTTGGTCTTGTAAATCTTCTCCTTCAGTATACGAAACCCGCTCGTCTCCTCCGGAGACAAAATGGTCTCTAAATCGGCCTCGATAATCACTAACGCCTTGTCCGATAACACCCGGTAAAAGCTTTCACTCCTAAGCACGTCCTTTTCAAGTCCTTTTCCATAGGGCGGATCCATAAACGCCACCTGAAAGGGTTCTCCACCCTGCATACGTGACAACGCTGTCAATGCAGTACAGTTGAATACCTCTGCCCGGTCCGCAAGACGGGTAAAATCCAGATTCTCCCGGATAATCTCCGCCGCCTGCCGGTTACTGTCCACAAAACAGGCCCTCTTTGCGCCCCGGCTTAACGCTTCAATCCCGATACCGCCGCTGCCGCTGAACAGATCCAAAAAGGAAACTCCATACACTTCATCCTGTATCATATTAAACAACGTCTCCTTAATACGGTCTGTAGTAGGCCGGGTTTCCATGCCCTTCGGCGTCTTAAGCTGTAATCGTCTCGCCGTTCCTGCAATGACTCTCATACAATACCCCTTCTCTATTTTATTAAAATCCCCCGATTTGTCAATAGGTAGCTGCATTTCTTTCTATTATCCGTAAATTTTATATTTTTGAAACCGCCCCGGGATAATCCTTTCCCATTTTCCCGCACTGCCATCGGTTTTAAGAAATCCTGCTGCCGAGCCCTCCTGCATATTAGATTGCACGCGCTTACGAAGAACTCGCGCCGGGAAGGGGTGGCTGGGAAACATTTGCAGCCCCTTTGAAAACGCCGGTACTTGCGAAGGCCCCATTATAAATCTGTTATTCGGTATACAATTAACAGGGCCTTCGCTTATGTACCGCTGCGTTTTCAACAGAGCGCAAGCGTGGCTGCAAAATGTTTGCCCAGCACCCCAAACCCGGCGCTCAGACACTTCTTCGCGCGTGCAATATGCAGGAGAACCCGGCAGCGGATTTCTAAAAAACCGCGTGTCGGGAAAATCGGGAAAAGGATTACCCGGGGCGGTAATTCACTCATATTCCTGCGGATAATAGAAAGAAAGCAGCCCTCGTTTTATTTGGAGAATTGGGTAAGGAACCAGGTTCCGGTTTCGGAGAAGTCCTCTTTGGAAAAGCCGCCGGTTTTGGTGACGGAGGGCTTTAGGAGGGAAGACTGCTCGTCTTTGTTGCTTAGGTTCCATGCAAAATAGCTTAAATGATATTCGTTGATTAAGTCCATCCATTTATCGGCTTCGTCATAGTTGATGGAACCGTTTCCGGAAGCCTCGCAGATGCTGCACTCGCTGATGATCACAGGAAGGCCCTTATCCCTTGCCGTCTTTACCTTGTTGCGGATATCGTCCTTGTGGGTAGAGGCGTAAAAGTGGGCGGCGTACACAATGTTGCTCTGTCCTGTAATCTGGTTGTCTGCGGCAATATCCACATCCTGGGACCAGTTAGGCGTTCCCACAATGATTAAAGCGTCCTTGTCGTTCTTGCGGATTATGGGAATGATTTTCTCCGCATAGGCTTTAACCGTCTCCCAGGTTGTGCCGCCGTTCGGCTCGTTGCAGATTTCATAGATTACATTGTCGTTGCCCGCATATTTTTTGGAAACCTTTTCAAAAAAGGTCTTTGCCTGATCCTGATACTGGGTAGGATCATTGTCGCTTAAGATGTGCCAGTCCACAATGGCGTAAAGGCCAAGGTTGGTACAGGCGTTGACTCCGGTGTCCAGCAATGCTTCTAACTGCTCCGGATTACCGCCGCTGCAATATCCGCTGTTATCCGCCGTATACATGGCAAGCCGGATGGCGTTGACGCCGAACCCTGCCAGAGAAGAAAACGCCTCCTCATTGACATAATCGGGAAACCAGTTAATGCCATGGGTAGAAACGCCTTTTAACTGGAACACCTTGCCGTCCTTATCCACAATATCCGTTCCCTTTACCGAAAGCGCGCCATGGTTGGCTACCGGCGTGCCGGAGGTATCCTTTGTTGCCACTTCCTTTGGTTCGGTGTCGGGATTTGTCTCCTCTTTCGCTTCCGCCTGTTTTTCCTCCGTACCGCTTCCCGCTCCGCCGCCTAACGCATAATCTTTTCCGCCAATGGTCAGGGTTCCGGATTCCGGAGTAAAGGCTTCACTCGTATCCATAATAAAGCCAAGGGTAATCTCGCCTCCGGCGGGGATTTCTTTATTGTAATCCACCGGCGTAATGGTAAGCGTCGTTCCCTCAATGGCATATGTACCGTTCCAGCTGCTTTCCAGCTTCGCCCCTTCCGGCACAGGCAGGGTGATTTTCCAGTCGCTTCCTGCGCTTTCTGTCTGGTTCCTAATGGTTCCGTCAAACTGGGCGCACTGCATCCCATTGTTTTCCCAGCTGTTATTGCTGGCAAGCGTAAAGACAAACTCATCCAAAGACGCCTGCTCCTGCGTTTCCTCACCTGCCGGCTCTACGGCAGTCGTCTCCGTCTGGGTGCCGGCGGCAGTCTGCTTCGCCTGCTGTTCCTCCTGCTTTCCGCAGCCGGTCAGTAAACCGATTAAGCACAATAATAAAATCGTATTTTTTATGGAAAATTTATGCATTTTCATCTTGTACCTCCTTCACAACGCTTTTGCTGAAATTATACTGAATTTTTCTATATTTTTCAATTCCTGATAAGACTTTCTAGTTTATTTTTTTTCCTGCTTCAAATAATATTCTTACAACATGAAAATGTTGTTTCATATAGACACTATGGAAAAAGGAGGCGAATATCATGAGTAGTAAGACAAAGAAGGAAGCGCAGGGCGCTTTGGACAAGTTCAAGTATGAGGTTGCCAGCGAGATTGGCGTACCTTTAAAAAATGGTTACAACGGTGACCTGACCTCTTATCAGAACGGTTCTGTCGGCGGCTACATGGTAAAGAAAATGATTGAGGCCCAGGAACGCGAAATGAGCGGAAAGTAATTTTCACCGCTTTTTAAATCACAGAGGAAATGAGAATATTCCCAAAGGAGCTGCAAGGCCTCCCTTGGGAATATTTTTCATGTGCTATGCCGCTTATCACAATTGGATATTATAAATTTCCGTACCGGATACCAGCGTATCGAGAGGAAAACCGGATTTTTCCAGTTTGTCCACCGCATCATGGGCAGTCTTTAACATATCCGCATTGCAATAAATGTCGCCCAGTTGAAAATACATATCCCCGCTCTGCCTTACGCCGAAGAAATCGCCCGGCCCCCGGAGTTTTAAATCCTCCCCGGCAATGTAAAAGCCGTCGTTGGATTTATTGAGTACTTCCAGACGGTCCAAAGCCTCCTTCCGGTCCGTTCCGCACAGCATAATACAATAAGACTGGGCGTCTCCCCGGCCTACCCTGCCCCTTAACTGGTGAAGCTGGGCCAAGCCGAACTTTTCCGCATTTTCAATCATCATGACAGTGGCGTTGGGGTTATTGATTCCCACCTCGACAACCGTTGTGGACACCAGAATATGGATGCGCCCATTGGCAAACTCCTGCATAATACGGTTCTTCTCCTCCGCCGCCATTTTGCCATGAAGACAGGCAATATTTACCTTGCTGGGAAAAATATCCACAAGGCTTTCCCGGTATTCCACCACATTTTCCGCCTCCACATTATCGCTGGCCTCCACCATGGGACAGATCACATATACCTGATGGCCCTGTTCTATCTGCTCTAACATAAATTTGTAGGCGGTTGGCCTGTATTTCGGCCCCACCACGCAATTCTTAATGGGCTTGCGGGATGCCGGCATATCCTTGATGACCGAAATATCCAAATCCCCGTACAAAATGATTGCCAGGGTTCTTGGAATCGGGGTTGCGCTCATTACCAGCACATGGGGTTCTTCCCCTTTCCCCGAAAGCCGTTCCCGCTGTCGCACGCCGAACCGGTGCTGCTCGTCCGTAATGACCAACGCGAGGTTTTTATAGCTTACCTTATCCTGAATCAGCGCATGGGTGCCGATTATCATATCAATGTCTCCGGCAGCCAAGGCGTTATATATCCGCCGTTTTTCTGCCGCCTTTGTGGAGCCTGTCAGCACTTCCACCCGGACGCCGAAAGGCGCCATATCCTTTGCAATTCCCTCATAGTGCTGCATGGCAAGCACTTCGGTGGGCGCCATCAGCGCCGCCTGATAACCGTTTGCCACCGCCGCCAACATGGCCATCTCCGCCACCACCGTCTTACCGGAGCCCACATCTCCCTGTATAAGCCGGTTCATTACCGTATCGCCGGACAAATCTGCCCGAATCTCCCGAAAAGCGTCCTCCTGCCCTTTTGTCAACGAAAAAGGCAGATTGCGGACAAACTTCTCCACCGCCCCGAAATCCTGAAGCACAAAATGATTTTCCGCCCGGACGGTCTGCTCCCTGATTAGCCGCATATGTACCAGAAACCAGAAAAACTCATCAAAGACCAGACGGTTACGGCAATCAATCAGCCTGTCAAAGCCCTCCGGAAAATGGGTTCCCTTAACAGCCTGCGCTAACGGCATAAGCCCGTAGTCCTCCCTTACCTGCTCCGGCACTTTATCCTCTAATTCCGGCAGCAGGGATAGAGCTGCCCGGACCGTTTTTGACACTACCTTATTGCTCAGTCCCTCTGTCAGCGGATACACCGGCTGTAAGGAGGAAAGCAGTCTTTGATACTGCTCCTTCGTATAGTATTCCGGATGCTCCATAACAAGCTGGCGGTTTCTTACCGATAACACGCCCACAAAAACAAAGGTCTGTCCGACATGAAAAACCTTTTTTAAAAAGGGGGAATTAAACCAGGTAAGTTTAACCGTTCCGGTTCCGTCCTTTACCTGACAGGTTACAAGCGTCATGCTCCTTACCTTACGGACGTCCACATAGGACTGAACAGACGCCTCGATCGCCACCCTGCTTCCTGTCTCCGCCTCCCGGATGTCCACCGGTTCCGCATAGCTTAGGTAATTCCTCGGATAAAACTTCAGCAAATCTTCAATGGTATATACATTTTTCTTTGCAAAGAGGGCGGCCGTTTTCTGGCCCACCCCCTTAAGCGACATAATAGAATCTGTAACCTTCATCCTTATTCCTATTCCACAGACAAGATATAATAGTAGATTGGCTGGCCGCCATAATTTAACTCCACATCGCAGTCCTCATAGACGCTTTCCACATAATCCGCCAATTCTTTTGCATCCTCTTCCTTTACGTCCGCTCCGTAATATATGCTGATTAATTCACTGTCTTCATCTACCATTTCCTTTAGCAGTTCCTTCGTTGTCTCAGCTAAATCCGCAGATACCGCTTTTATGCCCTCGTCGTCGATACCCATAATATCTCCGGCGTTAATACTTTTGCCGTCAATACTGGTATCCCGTACCGCGTAGGTCACCTGGCCGGTCTTCACCCTGCCCATATCTTCCTTCATGGCTGCCAGATTTTCTTCCCCGTTCTTAGAGGCGTCAAAACTGATTAACGCCGCTACGCCCTGCGGCGCAGTTGTAGAGGGAACCACAACAATCTCTTTATCCTCCGTCATGGACTGGGCCTGATTTGCCGCCAAAATGATATTCTTATTATTAGGAAGGATATAAATGGTATTAGCGTCCACCCTGTCAATGGCGTTTAACATATCCTCCGTACTGGGATTCATAGTCTGTCCGCCTTCAATCAGGTAATCCACGCCTAAGTCCTTAAAGATGTCGTTCATGCCCTCCCCGACAGAAACGGAAATAAATCCGTATTCCCGACGGGCAGCCGGTTCCTTCACCTTGGGCTGCTTTTCTTTCTCCCGCTCTTTCGCCTGGATCTCCGCCATTTTCTCGGCTTCCATAATGACCTTCTCCCTGTGTTCCTCCCGCATATTGTCAACTTTCATGCTGGTCAGGGAACCATAGGACAGGCCCCGCTCAAAAGCCAGTCCCGGATGATTGGTGTGGACATGCACCTTGACAATCTGGTCGTCAGAAACCACAACTAAGGAATCCCCTATTGATTCCAGATAGGATTTAAACTCCTTTTCGATCTGGTGGTTATATTCCTTCTCAATCATAATGATAAATTCCGTACAATAACCGTACTTAATATGGGAAGTGTCAATCTCCTTCCGGTCTATGCCGGCAGAATTGGTAAGCTTTAATCCGGAAGCGTCGGGCGCCGGCGCCCCATTGGACTCCCCTGGCACAAACCCGGCTGAAAAATCATAAGCCACCTTACCGGTTAAAGCGTCATAGGCGCCCTCTAATATGGTCATCAGGCCCTCTCCGCCGGAATCCACCACCCCGGCTTCCTTTAATACCGGAAGCATCTCCGGCGTCTGGTTCAATACTTTTCTTCCATATGCCAACACCTCTGTGGCAAAATCCACTAAACTCTTATCTGAGGTGCCAAGTTCCACAGCTTTATCCGCCATGCCCTTCGCCACTGTCAGAATAGTGCCCTCCTTCGGTTTCATTACCGCTTTATAGGCCGTTGCCACCGCCCGGTTAAAGGCATTGGCAATATCTTTGGTGTTCACTTCCTTCTTTCCCTCTAACTCCTTACAAAAGCCCCGGATTAACTGGGATAAGATGACGCCGGAATTTCCCCTTGCCCCCCGCAGGGAGCCGGTGGACATGGCTTTTGTCACATTCTCAAAATCCGGATTCTTAATCGCCGCCACTTCCTTAGCTGCCGCTGTAATCGTAAGCGTCATATTGGTTCCCGTATCGCCGTCGGGTACCGGAAACACATTCAGCTCGTTAATATAATCCTTTTTCTCCTCTATTCTCTTTGCCCCTGCCAAAAAGGCGTATTGCAGACTTTCTGCCTTTACACTGATTACCTGATCCATAACTCCTCCTAATCGATGACGCGTACGCCTTCCACAAATACATTAATATTAGCAACCTGCATTCCGGTAAATTCCTCTACCTTATAGCGCACCGTCGACATCAGATTCTCTGCCACAGTGGAAATGCTGACGCCATAAGACACAATAATATGGAAATCAATGGATATTTCATTATCCTCGGACACGACTACATTAACGCCCTTTGATACGCTGTCACCCCGAAGCAGTTTCACCAGTCCGTCCTTCATGCTGACGGTCGCCATTCCCACAATGCCAAAGCACTCAATGGCAGCTAAGCCCGCATACTGGGCAATTACTTCACTTTCAATAATGACATCACCGTTGCCGGTGGATACCTCTATCTTCATACCGATCCCTCCATCTCATTTTTTAATACAGATTATACAATGAAAAGTAAAAAAAAGGAATAACTTTTTAAAATTAATGCTTGCATTCTACTATCACTTCTGTTAAAATTGACGTGTTGCAAACCGACAGGTTAATATATTCAAGGAGGTGCAGGTCGTGGCAAGATGCGCAGTATGTGATAAAGGCGCTCATTTTGGAATCAAGGTGAGCCATTCTCATAGAAGATCCAACAAGATGTGGAAGTCAAACATTAAGAAGGTCAAAGCCAATGTCAACGGTACGCCTAAGAGAATTTATGTGTGTACTTCTTGTTTGAGATCCGGTAAGATTGAGAGAGCCTAGATAATGAGAAAGGGAACCGTAAGGGTTCTCTTTTTTTATCCTGTTTTGTCAACAGCGGCAAAACAACAGATAGGCAATCCCCAAAGACACAACCAATACCAGAAAATTCAAAAAACCTTCCAGAAGATAATCTACAATCATCCCCACGCCAAACCAAAAGAAAGCAAAACCCCATACCCGTTTCATAGCTTTTCCCACGCTCTCATATCCTGCTATAAAACAGTATATTCAGTTCTGCTTCCTTTTGTGCTTATTTTCTTTTATATATTTTCCTTCGGATTTTATTGAGCCCGTTTCTTTATTCGGCAGTCAGGATATCCGACACTGCAGCGTCCACCTCCGGAGAGGACTCCTCCTGCGGCTCCTTTTTCTGGAACCGGTCGATTAAATCCGGAACCATATCTAACACCTTCGTTACCGTATCCTGATTCTTCACATTCACCAGACGAATCTGATCATTCTTAATGACCAGTACTGCGCTGGCCGTCATCTTGCCGCCCAGGCCGCCTGCCCCGTTATTCTTATTCTCATTGGAAAATGCTCCGGCTGCCACGCCAAAACTTACATCCACCAAAGGCAGGATAATGGTATCCCCGATAGTGGTGGGCTCTCCAACCACCGTTTTGGTCGTGAGGAACTTGTCCATTCCCTGAAATAAAGAACTTACTGTTGTCGTAAAATCATTTGCCATGTTTCTTTCCCTCCTATGCTTCTATAATAGTTTGCACTTTCTTTGTTACTTTTATAAGATTTTTATTCAATATCACCTTTAATGCCAGCTTTACCACAGGAAACAGCCGAATTTTCCCGTCTCCTGACAGATTGCCCCGAAGACATGCCTGTTCAAAATCCGGGGAGATGACCAGATAATCGTCATAAAGCGGCAGTGCCAAGGATAAGAGACCCAAAGCCTGCCCCGTTGCCGCCGGGTCCGACAGCCCGAACTGCACATTCCCCTGTAAATGTCTGGGCTTAAGAATACCAAGCAGCACCCGGATATAGCTTATCGCATCCTTTTTGGCCACCGTAAACCGCGGGGAATGATAGACCTTTATAAGAGCGTCCTTTTTCCTGCCAATATCCCTTAACTTTTCCAGAAAATGATTCCATTTCTCCGAAAACGCCTTCCGCTTTTTGCCAATTCTTGAAAACAGCGGTTCTTTCTCTTCCTCTGTCCCTTCGGACGAATCAGTGCGTCTTTTCTTTTTCTCTGTCTTTCCGGAAGAATCAGCGCGTTTCTCCGCCCTGCCTCCGGTCTCTCCGTCTTCCCTGTATTTCGGTTCCTCTAAGCCCTCGATTGTATCGTCAATCACCACGCCGGTAACCTTCTGCTTTTCCTTTTTATCCGGCGGTTTCTTTTTCTCCTGCGCTCCGCCATCAAAGGAGAAAAAACGCCGCCCAATCCAGGATACCTTCTTTCCTGTATTCGTCAGAACCACCCCGCCAAACAGCTTTATCAAATATTCCGGTTTCTTGTCCCGGAAGCGGACTGTGGCTTTTAACAGCAATGGATTCCAGTTCACCACCGCCTCCCCATAAAGCTCCTCCCCGCAGCTGCCGTCAAACCGGTAGTGAATGGGTACTGTCAGCAAAACAGCTGCCAGTAAAAGCAGAAGGCCCAAAACCGCCAGAATTACAATTCCAATTATCTTTAATACCGTTAGTATCATGTATTCTCCTTAAAAAATTCATTGATGGGAATGTTGCCGCCTGTAAAGCCTGCATCCTCCACAATCTTACTGACCAGCTCAAAAGCCGCCTCCCTGCTCTTGGCAATTCCCACCACAGTCAGCACGCAGTCCAAGTTCCGGTAATAAGCCTGCAAAAGCTCCGGATACCAGTACACTTCCAAAAGTCCCTGACGGCCTAACGGCAGAGTGACAAGAAACAGGTTAATCTTCGGCGTTTTCTTTTGTATCTTTTTTTTAAGAACCGAAAGCCGATGTGCAGATATCTTATCACTATATAATTTTTTATGAAACCGGATATCCATATTCCCACCTGCGCCTTCGCCTTACTCTTCCTCCATCATTTCCTCTAAAATCCTGGCACATGCCATCAGTTCGCTGGCATTGCCGCAGTGATTAATGCTGTACTCAATATAATCCTTAATCTCCTGCTGGGAGTTAAATAACACAGGCATATTGGAAAACAACGCCGCCATAACCGCCCGGTTCATTTCTTTTTTATGGTTTGTGAAAAATTCCGTCAGCTCCCCGACCAGTTCGTCGCGTTTTCCCGCCACATAGTCTGCATCTGCCGGCCCTTCCGCCTGTTCAGCTTCCTCTAATTCCATAAAGAGGCTGTTTGACTGCAATTTGGAAATCTTCAAAAGACTGTCAAAAATCCGGTCCGACATCACCCAGGAAATCGTATCTTCATGCTCGGACAGCACATCCGGCAGAATACTTTCAAAGCGCATAATATCCTCTCCCAAAGTTTCCTGAATCCCCTCGATTTCCATTAACCCCTCATCAACAAATTCCGGTATGTCGCCGCCTGACACAAAAGCGTCATGGATTCCGCCAAGCATTTCCATACAGGTCTTTACAGCCGGTTCCTCATTTTTCTGGAACGGAAACGCCAGCATAACCACATAGAGGGCGTTTATCAGTTCCGCCCCTAAGAGATAGATACCGGTAAGCTCCGTCAAATACTCAACGGTAAAAGAAAACTGCTCCATGACGGCCTGATAAGCGGAAAGCTCTAACCCTTTGAAATCCGTATTTTCCAGAATCTTTATCGTATTTGCAATCTCTGCATATTCCTTCCCATACCCTTCCGGCAGCTCCAACAGAGCCGTAGTCTTTAACATACTGACAAAATCGTCCACAGAGGACTTGTCCGAGCCGATATAGATATTCAGCGTATCCGTAAGATAGTCAAAAAACCGGTTTTTGGTCATCCGGATTGGAAGCTGCCCGGTCACCATCTGAATCCGGCTGTTGACCACCATTTTATCCTGATCCTGAAACAGGTATTGAAATACCTTTGCGGCCAAAGTACTCTCCTCCACAGCAATCTGTTCCCCGGTAATGCCGTATTCCACCCGGTTCAATATATATTCATAATGCTGAAGGGCGTCTGTATAGGCAGTCAGTATGGTCATTTTTTCCTTAAGGGCGTCCCGCAGGCTGCCGGTCTCATCACAGCGCGCAGCATAATCTTCCTCCTGTCCGGACAAAATGGTCCCAAACAACAGGGTATGTACCTTGTCCATAAATTCCGCAAGAAAATCATCACCGGATATCTGCCCGGCATCCGCCTCTATTTCTTTTAACGTATAGTAGTTTAACACCAGATGAATCAGGCTGTACTCGAACGCGCTGTCCATATAAGCGCCGGCATAGGCGGGAAGATTCCGCTCTAATTCCGTATGCTGTGTGATTTCCCTGATTATCCTTCTATCTTCTTTCTTCATTGCGTTCCCTTTCCTGTCTCCCTTACAAAGCCGTTCTTTCCGGCTTAGGATTTCTTATGTTCATGGGTAAATAAATGCTTATTGCAATATTCGTAATTCCCTTTACAGCGGGAACAGTAACGAAATTCCAACGTCGGATCATCCTCCTCGGTCTGACCGCAGATGGCGCATTTATGTCTGGTAAGCACCTGCGTCTGCCTTACCTCCCGCTTGTAAGCCCGCTTCCTTTTCCGATGCGCCGGAGACATGGCCGTTCGTTTCCTTGTCAGATAATAGAACAAAATAAAGTTAAGCACAGACATGATGACCGTTACCATCCCTGCATAATATCCCATGGTGCCGTAGGATAAAATGGAAAAGATCAGATATGCAATATCCACATAACCTAACCATTTTACCTTAATCGGGATAATCAGGAAAAACAACACCTGCATATCCGGGAACAAAAAGGCAAAGGCCAAAAACAGGCTCATGCACAAATAGTACGTAGAGGTATTAGAATACAGGGCAAAAAACTGGGCCATTTGCTTCTGCCCGGTTGCCAAAAGCGCCAGATAGCTTCCCACAATTCCGATATCCGTAAACAGGATTCCCGATATTACATAAAGAGTATACAGAAAATCCCCCCATGTATTTTCCAGGCTGCGGCCCACAAAATAATAAAACATCAGCGTAAAAATCAGGAAAATGCTCAGTCCGTCCGGCGGCATGACAACCCAGGTAATCAGACGCCAGATCTGTCCATGCATGATTTTTTCCGGGTTTAAATTAATGGCATATATGGCGTCCGGCTGTACAATCTCAATCAAATATCCGAGAATAAATCCGCACACCAGTATGACCGTCAAATTCGGAATCGCATATTTTCCGTATTTTCTTTCCAGCTTTGTCAAAAAGTTCATTTCTCATCATCCTTACTTTGTCATCTATTTTCTACTTTACCAGAGGAAAATCCTCTGGTAAAGTCGCATCCTGTCAATCCTCTTCGTCATCTTCAAAATCCGGCATTTCTCCCCTTGGCTGTATCAGCGGCACTTTGAGGATTAATCCTTCCGGAAGTTCCACCTCTAACAGCATTGGATTATATTTCGCCAGCGTGTTAAAATCTAACTGAAAGGCGTCTAACACCTTCCCAATGGTGTCTCCCTCGTTGACCACATATGTCTTTTCCGGCCTTGCCGGCATAGTGGGAATACAGATTTCATCCCCTATTTGCAGATTATATACATTTACATAAGGGTTTAAACGCATAATGTCAAATAATTTCACATCATACTTCTTTGCCAGTTTATATAGCGTATCCCCTTCCTCGATTACATGTACATACCCTCTGCACCCGGTCGGCCGTCTTCTCATATCGTCATTTTGCGGTGATTGCTGCATATCCATAAAAATACTCCAGCACGCTTTTTTACTATTCTATTCTTTCAAATATGAAAAGTTGCCACCTTACAGGGCAAACTGTGATTTATTGTGCAGCCGGAGCCTCCGTTGGCGTTGCTTCCGGGACCGGCGCCTCTGTCGGCGTTGCTTCCGGGACCGGCGCTTCTGTCGGCGTTGCTTCCGGGGCCGGCGCCTCTGTTGCGGTCTGCTCGCTTATCTTAGGCTTCAACTTAATCTGAAATGTATTTCCCTCAAAATCATCTGCGTAATATTCTACATATTTCAGCAGATATTCTTCCTTGTCCGCCACTGTAAATAAAATTGTCTTTGTCATGCTTTCCCCTTTTTTCAGGGTATAAAGATTATCCATAAACTCGTCGTTGTGCACTTCGGATTTTCCATAACCGGTAATCATCTCCTTAGACGGCTTACCTTCATAGTCCAAAACAAAATCTGTAATGCTCATCGATATATTCTCTTCATAAGTATTCTTAACCGTTACCTTTACCAGCAGATAGGTGTTTCCCTGTTCAGCCTGATAAAGGCCGTCGTCAAACTGATAGGTATCACTTTTAACGGCATCCTCGACTGTCAGATCAAAGAAAGCAGTGTGTACCGTTTTTCCCATGTTTTCTTCAATCAGCCCGCCGTAACTTCTTCCGTCGTCAGAGATCATCGAACCGTTTTTATTTTTGCTGTTTCCGCACCCAGCCAGCATCACAGCAGACAAAAGAAAAACCATAAATAACATATATTTTTTATCGTAACGTATTTTATTGAAATGCATATTCTCTCTCCATATCTTCACTTTATCTGTCTCGCAGGTATTGAATCATTCCTGGCCCTAATTCCTCAGTCGGCCTTGCCAGAAAGCCATGTTCCCGATAAAATGATTCCCTGCCTTTTGCACACATCAGGCAAAGCATCATCTGCGTTCCGTCCCTTCGCAGAGATTCCACATATTCAACTAAAGTATCCAATATCTTAGATCCAACGCCCATATGCTGATATTCAGGAGACACGATTAAATCCTGTACATAACAGATAACCGCTCCGTCACCTACCAGTCTGCCCATACCCGCCAGCCGTTCTTCATCATATGCGCCTACGGTAAACAGACTGTTTTCCAGCGCTTTTTTGGCCTGACTCGTTTCCAGTTTCAGCCATCCCACATGCGCGCGGATTTGCAGATAATCTTCTATGGTTATTATATTTTTTTTAATTGTTATCATTTTATCTCACCAAATCTGTTTCTCTATGCGCCGCCTACAATCGCACCGGCACTTCCTTACTCTGTAAATATTCTTTTAAATCCTGAATTTCCAGTTCTTTATAATGAAACAGAGAAGCGGCTAAAGCCGCATCAGCTTTTCCCTCGGTCAGCGCTTCATAAAAGTGCGCTTTGGTTCCCGCTCCTCCCGAAGCGATAACCGGAATAGATACATTCTCACTGATTTTTCTGGTAAGTTCTATGTCATATCCCGCCTTTGTTCCGTCACAGTCCATGCTGGTGAGCAAAATTTCACCTGCGCCAAGCCGTTCAGCCTTCATGGCCCATTCCACCGCATCGAGACCGACGTCGATTCGTCCTCCGTTCTTGTATACATTCCAGCCATGGCCGTCCCCGCGCCGTCTGGCATCAATAGCCACCACCACGCACTGGCTTCCAAACTTATCCGCTGCATTGCTGATTAGTTCCGGTGTATTAATCGCCGAAGAATTAATCGATATCTTATCCGCTCCCTCTCTCAATATAGCCCGAAAATCCTCTACGGTACGAATTCCTCCCCCTACGGTAAAGGGGATAAATACCGTCTCGGCCACGCGCCTTACCATATCAATGACAATGTTTCTCGCATCGGAGGATGCTGTAATATCCAAAAATACCAATTCATCTGCTCCGGCTTTATCATATGCTTTTGCCACTTCCACCGGGTCCCCGGCGTCCCGTAAGTTCACAAAATTAATTCCTTTTACTACCCGTCCACCGGTTACATCCAGACAGGGAATAATCCTTTTCGTATGCATATCCGTCATTCCTCCTTTGCCGTTGAATCCAGAGAAAGAAAATTTTCAAGTATTTTCAATCCGACAGATCCGCTTTTTTCAGGATGAAACTGACAGGCAAAAATATTATCCCGCTCCACGCTGGCATGAATCAATGTAGAATAATATGTCGTAGCGGCTATCTCCTCTTCACGCTCTGCCTGTAGATAATAAGAATGGACAAAATATACATACGGATTGGCAGGCAGGCCTTTAAAAAGCGTTGCCTTCCCCTTAATCTCCAGAGAATTCCAGCCCATATGCGGAATCTTCAATCCCCCGCCACCAGGGATTCGGTTAATGGTTCCCTTCAACAATCCCAGTCCACACTCTCCCGGTGATTCATCACTGCTTTCATATAACAACTGCAATCCCAGACAAATACCAAGAAAGGGAATTTTCTTATCAATTACATCATAAATGACCTGATCAAGTCTATAACTTTTAAGCCGTTTCATTGCATCGCCAAAGTTGCCTACCCCCGGCAGAATGACCTTTTCGCTGCGCATTATCTCATCACGATCTTTTGTCATCTTTGCCTCTTTGCCAAGATATGTTATGGCTTTCTCCACGCTTTTAATATTGCCGGCATCATAATCCAGTATTGCTATCATTCATCCACTTCCTCTTCCTCTTCCTGCTGCGCTGTCTCTTCCTGTACAGCCGACTCCCTGGACGTCTCCGCTGTTGTTCCTGCCTCTTCATCAGTTGTGCCTGTATTTACGACGGGGTTCATCTGTACATAATTTTGTATGGTCTGAACATAGTCATAATCCTCCAGATCATTAATCATCATTGCCTGTTCCACCGTAATTCCATACTGTGTCTCCAATATGTTGCGGATCTGGCTGAAGGAGAAGTCCAAATCACTGGTTATGCCCAGCTCTTCCGCTTCCTCATAATGCTCATAGTATTTATCCACACCACGAAGCAGCGCATCCAATGCTTTCTCCTGTCTTCCCAGATCAATATTATTCAGATAAGATTCATAAAGCCGTTCCACATACATTACTGTGTATATACGATCCTTTAATTCCTGATCCTTTTCCCTTACGTCAACGCCTTTAATCTCATCATAGGCGCTATGATATTTTTGTTTGGAAAAATATTTGGTTGCATTTTCAATAGCCAATACATAATCAAAATTATTACTTGCAAGATAAAACAGCGCGGTTCCGCCTAAAAATGCAGAAAAAATGAATATAACCATCGGCCGGTTCAACGGCTTTTCCGGCTCGGCGTTAGCCTTTTCCTCCGCTTTGCGCCTTGCCTTTTTTTCTGCTTTAATCCGCTTCTTTTCTTCGTTATTTTTCTTCTTCTGTCCGTTTTTTAGTTCTTTCTCTGCTTTCGCCGCTTCAGCCTTTTCTGCTTTTGCTTCCTTTGCCGCCTGCTTTTTAGCCTTCTTTTCTGCTTTCTTTGCTTCAATGGCCTGCCGTTCTTCTTCCGTTAATTCATCATCCTCGTCCGGCTCTCCAAAAAGAATCTGCATCAACCCTTTTTTCTTACTCTTTTCCGGTTCATCTTCTTCCTCTAAATTGTCCAAATCATCTAAAATAGCGCCAACAGATTCTTCCTGCGTACCGCTCTCGTCCGGCTCCTCCCTGCTTTCATCACCAGATGACTCTTCCGAATCATCTAAATCCAACATGGAAAACAAATCGTCTAACGATTCCATTTCCGGAAACGCATCCTCGTTTTCATTGTCAGCAATCTCCTGATTTGGCTCTGTTTCTTGTTTTTCTTCTTTTTCCTCTTCCTCCCCGAGCGTATTGTGAACCTCTTCTTCAAACTGTATACTTTCAGCCAGCAAATCCTCTAAAGAAATATCTTCTTCAGGCTTGTCCTCTTCCGGTGCTGCTTCTTTGGCCGCATCATCCTTCTGTTCTGCCGCCGGTTCCTCATCTGCACTTTCAGCGTTCTCCTCCGGTTCAGATAAATCCGGAATGGATTCCGCTTCCGTCTGCTCTCCGTCGCTATCCAGCAGACTATTCAAAAAGGCATCTGTATCAAAAGCATCTTCGTTTAAATTCTCCTGTAAAGAAGGTTCCTCCTGCTGTTGTGAAATACTCTCCTCCGCAGGCGGCACATCTTCCTGTTTCGTATCAGCCACTTCCGGCTTTTCTTCAAATGAATCCGGAACCTGTAAATCACTGTCAAAATCCTTCAGCAAATTATCAATATTTCCATCTTCAACATCACCAAGACTGGTCATATCCAAATCATTGAAATCAATATCGTCAAAATCCAGACCATCCATATCCAAATCAGCCAGGTTATCAAGTTCATCCAGCTCATCAATCTGGTCTTCAGAGAAATTCAGGTCATTGTCCAACAGTGATGCATCTGCATCCTGCTCTAAATCCATATTGAAAATGTCATCCATTGTTACGGCATTATTTCCCCTGTGCCTTCTCTTTTCATCCGCCATCTCATTATCCAGTTCTTCTTCAATATGATCATCCATTTCCCTGTCTAAGGAAAATTCATCTAAAAGACTGTCAAGATAATTTTCATCCATAAAAGCACCTCTTTTTTTATAGTTCACACTGATAAATCAAATCTAATCAAAACAAACAAAAATATTTTACCATATCTTTTGTATTTTAACAAGGAACATCTTACATCTATTCTTTATATCCGGTTAAAAATTTTTGCCAAAACTTAACAACTCTTTTTTGGAAACTCTTGCTTTTTAAAGATATTTATTATATTATAAATATGATGATAAGGAGGGATGTATATGAAGTCTACATTATACGTTGAATATCAGGAAAAGCAATTAGAAGAAAAAGAGCTGATTGCAAAGGCCAAAAAGATCTGGACGGGCAGCGGCAAAAAGGTATCTGAACTTACCGGGAGTTTGACACTTTCTTTTAAACATCATATCATAAAAATCCTTTATCTAAGCCGTTTATGGCTTATTTTTTT
>CANQMR010000026.1 GCA_947625015.1 uncultured Lachnospiraceae bacterium
GCTATTCAAAAATTTTGCAGATTGGTACGTTTAGGAAGATATACTCAATTTTTTTACAGTTTGCGGAAACTCAAGATTAATTACATATGAATACTATTTCTATATTCAACTGAACATTATAATGAAGATGATAAGGAGGTTATCAGGTTATGGATGTAATTGAACGCATTGATTTCTTAATGAAAGAACGCAATTGGTCTGATTATAAGCTCTCCATGGAATCCGGTCTGTCATCCTCAACGATTGCTAACATACACAGGCGGCACACTATACCTTCCATTCCTACTTTAGAAGCCATCTGTAACGCATTTGGCATTACCCTTTCACAGTTTTTCAATGAAAACTATTCTTATGTTCAACTGAATAAAGAACAACAGGAACTGTTTCATGTCTGGATATCCCTTACGGAAAAGCAAAAGAAACTTATTGCTGATTTAATTCATGAATTTAAGTGAATAACGGAATAACAAAAGCAAAAAAATAACATCTAAACTTCAAACCGTTTAGATGTTATTTTTTGCTCTATTATTCCTTATCGTTCGTTTACTTCGCTGCAATCACATCCGCCATATCATACATTCCGGCTGGTTTTCCGGCCAGAAACTTTGCCGCCTCAAGAGCGCCTTTTGCAAATACGGACTTGGAATACGCCGTATGGTTGAATGTAATCACCTCGTCTGTCCCCGCAAAGATTACATCATGGATTCCCACAATGGTTCCGCCCCGGACAGAGGAAATTCCAATCTCCTTCTCCGGCCGTTTCTCCCTGCGTCCGCTTCTGTCATATACATATTCGTATGAATTGCCTAACGCTTCGTTCACTGAATCCGCTAACGCCAGCGCCGTTCCGCTGGGCGCATCCACTTTCAGGTTATGGTGCTGCTCCACCACCTCAATGTCATAGCCTGCGCTGCCGAATACCTTGGCCGCATCCTTCAACAGCTTCATCAATGTATTGATTCCCAGCGACATATTGGCTGATTTCAAAACTGCGGTCTGGCGGCTGACCTCCTTCATTTTGGCTAACTGTTCTTCACTTAATCCGGTTGTACACAGTACCACAGGCATATTCTGGGCCTTGCAGTAATCCAAAAGATTATCCACTGCTGCCGCCGCTGCAAAATCCACAATCACATCCGCATCCACATAGCAGTCAAAAATATTTGTAAATACCGGATAAGGATTCGTCCTGTTATCCGCAATATCAATTCCTGCCACAATATCAATATCCTCATCCTTTGCAGCTAACCCGGTAATTACCT
The DNA here is from genome assembly GCA_947625015.1 of uncultured Lachnospiraceae bacterium. Classification (GTDB taxonomy): domain Bacteria; phylum Bacillota; class Clostridia; order Lachnospirales; family Lachnospiraceae; genus CAG-590. Next base: position 1,263 of record CANQMR010000026.1, read on the forward strand.
GCCCCATATGGCCGTTACAGCCATGCATAATTATCTTTACCATTCTTTTTCTCCTATATATCCCGCATTTATCTGCTGTAATTATACCCCGTTATGAAACAGCTATACGTTCTACGCCAGCTTCAATCCATAGTCTGTCATGGCTTTTTTGATTTTCTCAACGCTTTGTGGCTCCGCCTCGGTCATCGGCATTCTCACATAGCCGCCGCAAAGACCTGCCAACTCAACGGCCTTCTTCACAGGAATCGGATTGACCTCGCAGAACATAGCGTCGCAAAGGTCAATCGCCTTTAACTGCAACGCCAGGGAGCCTGCCACATCCCCGTCTAAATATTTCTGTACCATATCATGGACGTCCTTGGGGATGATGTTGGCTGTTACGGAAATCACGCCCTTGCCGCCTAAAGCCAGCAGCGGAACTACCTGGTCGTCATTGCCGGAATAGATATCGATGCAGCCATCTGCAAGCTGCGCCAGCTTAACCACCTGGGAAATGTTGCCGGAGGCCTCCTTGATTGCTACAATATTCTTTACCTTCTTAGCCAGCGTTACGGCTGTCGCCGGCTGGATATTGCAGCCTGTTCTTCCCGGCACATTGTACATAATGATTGGAATATTCACTGCCTCGGCAATGGCCGTATAGTGCTGAATCAATCCGTTCTGGGTCGCCTTGTTATAATAAGGCGTTACCACCAGCAGGGCGTCCGCCCCTGCTTTTTCCGCCTCCACAGAAAGCTCAATGGCCGTCTGGGTACAATTCGAACCGGTTCCCGCAATAACCGGAATCCGCTTATTCACATACTCGATACATTTCCGGATAACCTCCATATGCTCTTCCTCGGTCATGGTGGAAGCCTCTCCCGTCGTACCGCAGATTACAATGGCGTCCGTCTCATTGGCGACATGGTATTCCACCAGTTCCTTTAACTTGCCGTAATCCACTGCCCCGTCTTCTTTGAACGGCGTAACTAATGCAACTGCTGAACCTGTAAAAATTGACATCTTCACTCTCTCCTTTTCTTCATTCCGGCCCGGAGGCCTGTATTCATAGACATAAAAAAGACGCTCCGCCGGCAGCGTGCCAACGAAGCGTCATCCATCTTCTTCATTCCCGTAGCACTCCACCTGATTCTGACAGAATATATACTGCCGTTCCTCTTATCGGTGACAGACATATAGCTGTTAACTATACATCCAGATAAAATATCCGCAAGGAGATATTCCTCTTCGGCATGTACCCCTTTCCCAGACATTCCTCCGGCCTTACCCGTCCTGTCTGTTACTCTTGGCCCATGCGCCTCTACACATCGACGAACCTATCTTTTCTATATCATTTATAACATTATATGCAATTACTGTCAACCCATTGCTACATTTCTTGTCATTTTGATTCAATATGGGACAGCATAGACGCCTTCTTCTTAAGGCTTTCCGGACAATTCCGTCCGGTCATAATCAGCTTTACCCTGCTTTTGGTTCTGAGAAGCTCCTCAATATCCTCCGCAAAGACAATATTATAATCCATCAGTCCTAATACCTCGTCTAAAATTACCACATCCGAACTTCCGGTATCAATGACCTTCTTGGCATACTGAAAGCTGTTCTTTACCTTGGCGCGCTGTTCTTCCCGTTCCCCTACGCTTAACTGCCCGAAGGGCTTATCGCTGTTCTCAAAGGTAAAGAAATTAATCTCGTCATACTGGTCTAAAATGCTGTAATCTGCATCCGTTCCCTTTAAAAACTGTACAATGGTCACCGTATCGCCTGCTCCTGCCGCCTTAACCGCCAGTCCCATAGCAGCCGCCGTCTTACCATACCCGGAACCGTAAATGATATGTACATTATCCATATTTCACCTCATATTACCGTATGCGGTCCTGCATGAATCACAAGTCCCACAGCCGCCAGACAGGCTGACCGGCCTACGGTTTTATCTGTCCTTAATCAGTACGACTTATACTAGCATATCTGAACGCAAAATGCAACAACTGTTCTCACTCCAGACATTCCATCTTGCTGACCGAAACCTCGTAAGCCACCCGGTTGATTACCTCGTCATTCTCCAGTTTTTTCTGGTATTCCCGGCTTTGTATCCTGCCCCAGACCGCCACATGCTCGCCCACATCCAGCTTGCCTGCAAATCTTGCGTTTCTGCCCCAACAGATGCAGGGAATATAATCGGATTTGCCATAGGCCCGGTTCACTGCCAGCAATACATCCGCAATCTCCCGTCCAAGGGGCGTCATCCGGTAAATAGGCGCTTTGCAGATATAGCCGTCCAAATATATCTGGTTGGGATGCTGCATTTCCTCTTCCTGGTCCAATATATTTAATTCTCTGACAAACAGAGATAAAATCAGGCGGTTTTTCGTCTCCTCATGCTTATTATAAGAGCGGAACTGTCCTTTTGCCTCGATATGCTCGCCCATATGGCTTTCATGCACATCAATCAGCCTGTCTGAAACCATAAGCGGAATCACATCTGTGGCGTCGCTTAACCGGCTGACCAGCAAGTCCACCATATAAAACCCCTCGCCAAAAATCTCGTGGCTGAACGTAAACTCGGAAATAATCTCTCCTGCCACCACTGCCTGATTGTTACTTAACGCTTTTTCTGTCATTTTCTTTCTCCTTCCATGTACCTTATAATGTTACACTTGTCTTGTAATATATCTTAGTACAGAAAGTCGATTTATAGAACGGGGATTTTTTTGCTAAAAAGGACTAGTTTTGTCGAGATTAGGCCTCCCGTTGTCGCATAGCCTCATACATCAGGACGGTTGCCGCCGTTGCGGCGTTTAAGGACTCCACCCTGCCCTTCATGGGTATGCTGATTATGGCAGAAAGCGTCTCCATAAGCTCTTTTGACAGCCCGTTTCCCTCATTGCCGATGCAGAATACTGTCGGATTCCGGTAATCTAAGTCGTAAAATCTTGTTCCCTGCATATGCGCGCCTAACGTACGGTACCCCTGCTCTCCTAATTTTCCTACTGCGGCAGCTAAATTTTCGACATAACAAAAGGGAATCCGGAAAATGGAGCCCATGGTAGAGCGGATCGTCTTGGGGTTATAAATATCAACCGTATCTTTACTCATCACAATGCCCGTTACCCCGGCTCCCTCGGCGGTCCGGAGTATGGTGCCTAAATTGCCGGGATCTTGCAGGTTCTCTAAAGCGAAAAGCAAAGGCGCGCCACTGCAATCTTCCTGCCCCTCCCGCCCTGCAAAGGAGCCGCCTTTACAGACCTCCTCTAATGAATAATGAAGTCTTTTCACTACGCTTAACACGCCCTGCGGGGTTTTCGTATCCGATATTACATTCATGACATGATCCGACACCAGTTCAAACCGCATATCCGAAAACAGCTCCCGGTTTTTCTCATAAAAGCCCTCCGTCACAAAGGTCTCTATATGCAGATTGGACGGAATTTCCCTAAACATCCGTATCCCCTCTACAAGAAAAACATCCTGTTTCCTGCGCTCTTTTGCATTATCCCTGTATTTCACTAATTGTTTGATCCGCTCGTTGGATACGCTGGTTATCATCGTATTTCTTTCCTCTCCACACTGATGCTTTCTCCATTTCCCTCCGCCTGTCCGATTTAAGCATATCTTTTAGCAGGTTTTAAGGAAATCTTTCCATCCATGACTACTACATTATCCTCTCCCAAAAGCTCCTCTAATTCCTGTAACAGCTTCCGGGATATCTCCACTCTGGACTGCCTGCCCAGTTTTTTCATCAGTTTTTCCTCTTTCAGATAAACCGTTACCTCGCTTTGGCCGGCATTGGCCTTTACAATTTTTTGCAGGCGGTCCTGTCCGGCCGCAAAATCCTCCCGGTTCTTAAATCGGAGAAACACCTCCTTTGGCGCCTCGGAAAAAGGCATGGCCTTCTCTAACAGAAGTTTCCCCTCATCCTCACTGACGGAGGCCCTGCCATAGACAAAAATCTTGCTGTCCGGCTCTAATATATCCCTGTATTGCTCATATACCTTGGGAAACACCACTACCTCAACGGTTCCCACTAAATCCTCTAATGTGATGAACGCCATATTCTGATTATTCTTGGTCAGTTTGACGGTCTTTGCCGCAACCATGCCGCCCATCGTATAATAGAGCTGATCTTTTACCGCCGTCTCCCCGCTTTCTTCATCCGGAAGGAAATCGTGGGTCACTGCCGTTATATTTTTACTCATCAGACTCCGATAATCCTCTAAGGGATGCCCGCTGACATATACCCCTAACACCTCTTTTTCATAGGCAAGCATTTCTTCCTTTTCATACTCCGGCACCTGGGGATAGGAGACGGAAAATTCCTTTTTCTCCTCCTCGTCCATAAAGTCTAACAGGGACATCTGCCCTGTCACAGCGCTTTTTCTCTCCTGGTTTACCACATCGATAATCTGAAGATAGACCATCATCATCTGCCGCCGGTTCGCTTCAAAGCAGTCTAAGGCCCCGGATTTAATAAAGCTTTCTATGGTCCGTTTGTTCACCTCTTTGCTGGACAGCCTGCTGATAAAATCCTTCAAATCCAGATATGGCCCATGCAGTTCCCGCTCTTTTACAATGGCGTCGATTACCGGTTTTCCCACGCTTTTGAGGGCGGAAAGCCCATACCGGATTCCCTTGTCCGACACAGAGAACCAGCTAAAGCCCTCGTTGATATCCGGCGGAAGAATCTGAATCCCCAACATACGGCAATGGGCAATATACTCGGACACCTTATCCGTCCGCTCTAAGACGGAGGTAATCAGCGCAGCCATAAATTCTTCCGGATAATGGCATTTGAGATAAGCCGTCTGGTAAGCAACCACCGCATAGGCGGCGGCATGGGATTTATTAAAGGCATACTTGGCAAAATCAATCATCTCGTCAAAGATTTTGTTGGCGGTCGCCTCGTCAATGCCCCGGTTAATACAACCCGGTACGCCCTCCTCTTCATTGCCGTAGACAAAATTCTGCCGCTCCCGCTGCATCACATCGCCCTTTTTCTTGGACATGGCGCGGCGGACTAAGTCACTGCGCCCCATAGTATATCCGGCAAGCTCCATAACAATCTGCATTACCTGCTCCTGATATACGATACAGCCGTAAGTAGGGGACAGGATTTTCTCAAGCTGGGGACAGTCATAGGTGATATTCTCCGGATGCTCTTTTCCCTCAATATACTGGGGAATAAAATCCATGGGGCCTGGACGGTACAGGGAAATCCCTGCAATCACATCCTCTATATTTCTGGGTTTCAGCTCTTTCATAAAGCTCTTCATCCCATTACTTTCTAACTGGAATATGCCGTCAGTCCGTCCGGTACAGAGCAGGTCGTAGACTTCCGGATCCTCCATATCCAAATGGTCAATATCGATATCCACTCCCTTGCTCTGTTTAATGTTGCGCACCGCATCCTGAATCACAGTCAGCGTACGAAGGCCCAAAAAGTCCATTTTCAGAAGTCCTAACTCCTCAATCGTCGTCATGGTAAACTGGGTCGTGACAGCTTCCTCCGAACCTCTCGATAGGGGGACAAATTCGTCTAAGGGCCGCTGTCCGATTACCACGCCTGCGGCATGCATGGAGGTATGTCTGGGCAGACCCTCTAACCGCTTCGACATATCAATGAGATACCGTACCTCCTCTTCCTCCTCATAAGCCTTTTTCAAGTCAGGGGAAATGCCAAGCGCCTCCTCAATGGTAATATTATGCCCGTTGCCGCCCATGGGAATCATCTTTGCAACCCGGTCAACCGCGCCATAGGGAATATCCAGCGCCCTGCCCACATCACGCAGTACCATTCTGGCCGCCATGGTACCAAAGGTCACAATCTGCACCACCTTATCCTTTCCGTACTTATCCACTACATAATCGATTACCTCCTGCCGTCTTTCATAGCAGAAATCCACGTCAATATCCGGCATGGAGACACGCTCCGGATTTAAGAACCGCTCAAAGAGCAGACTGTAACGGATCGGATCAATATTGGTAATCTCCAGACAATAGCTGACAATGGAGCCCGCCGCAGAACCGCGCCCCGGTCCGACTGCAATCCCATGATCCTTCGCATAACGGATAAAATCCCAGACAATCAGAAAATAATCCACATATCCCATTTTTTCAATGGTGGAAAGCTCGTATTCCAAGCGTTCCTGCAACTCTTCAGTAACCGGATGATACCGCTTATGCAGACCCTCCTCGCACAGCGTCCGCAGATAAGTCGTAGATGTATACCCTTCCGGCACTTCATATTTTGGCACCTTCTGCTCTCCAAACACAATCTCCACATTACACCGGTCTGCAATCTTCCCGGTATTTTCCAAAGCCTGCTTCGCATAGGGGAACAACTCCTCCATCTCCTCCGGCGATTTCAGATAATACTGGCCGCCATCATAGCGCATCCGGTCTGTATCGGATACCTTTTTACCAGTCTGTATGCAAAGCAGAATATCATGGGCCTGGGCGTCGCTTTCCCGGACATAGTGGATATCGTTGGTGGCAACCAACGGAATCCCCGTCTCCTTTGACAGCCGCATCAATCCCTGATTTACCGTTTTCTGGTCGTCTATGCCATGGTCCTGAAGTTCAAGATAATAATTGCCCTCCCCGAATATCTCCAGATGCTCCAAGGCCGCTTTTTTGGCCTCCTCATAAAAGCCCTGACGCAGATTTAACGCCACTTCCCCTGCCAGACAGGCAGACAGGGCAATCACGCCTTCATGGTATTCCTTAAGCACCTCCCTGTCCACTCTGGGCTTATAGTAATACCCTTCTGTAAAGCCTTTAGAGACAATTTTCATCAGGTTGTGGTAGCCTAAATCATTCTCCGCTAACAGCACCAGATGATAGTAGCGGTTCTCCCCCTTTCCCACTTCCTTGTCATGCCGGGAGCCGGGCGCCACATAGACCTCGCAGCCGATAATCGGCTTGATGCCCTCTGCTTTAGCGGCCTTGTAAAAATCAATTACCCCGTACATTACCCCATGATCCGTAATGGCAATGCTGTCCATGCCAAGTTCCTTCGTGCGGCGCACCAGCTCTTTAATCTTAGATGCGCCGTCCAACAGGCTATATTCCGTATGCACATGTAAATGCGTAAATCCCATTTTCATTCCTCCCGATTATATTTTCTCCCGCCTGACCTCTTTTGTCAGAATTTCCCGGCGAATATATGCAAGAGTTGCATCCTCCCCCTGCTCCGCTAACATCGTAAGCAGCCGTTCTAAAAGCTGTGCCGTCTCCGGGTGCAGCAGATATTTGGCCTTTCCCTTCTGATAATAGGCAAGGGGCATACCGTCGTTGTAATTGTCCCGGTTGTAGTTCTTGCTGGCGGCTACCCGGTCGCAAAACATCTCCACCACATATTTGACCGGCATTTTCATGCCCGTCATGCCGCCGTCCCTGGTATTATAATCCAGCCAGTATTCCAAATGGTGCTTATTGCGGCCCTTATGGTGCAGCCAGGCCGATGTATAGCCCTTGTCTTCCCTCTCCGCATTGTTGGGGCTCCGGTCGCCCTGATAATATTTGACGCCCACTAAAAATTCAGTCGGGCTGTATTTGGAGAGGTCATGCAAAAGGCCCTGCTTGTACATGCCAAGCCGAAAGCAGGATTTCATAACCAGCCATTTGTGATGATTAATCGTCTTTAAATGCTTCCACCAGTTCATTCTTCCGTCCTCGCCATCCCTTTATGTCCAGTGATTTCTAATGCTTTACAGATAACCTCTGCGTCCTAAAAATTCCAGAGACCATACAGCGGAATATTCAGTATCCCTTTGGCAAAGCCCAATTCACCTAAGGATATGCGGATTGCCATATGATTTCTGTACTTGCTGTTAAAGACCTTCATGCTCTGGGCCTTTCTGCGCACCTTGGACTGTACATCTACCGGCACCACCTCGCCGTCATCCTCAAAGACAAAATCCACTCTGGCCGTTGCCCCGGATATCCAGAAATACAGCTTATCTACGGTCTTGTTCATGGTAAGCTCGGAAAGGACAAACTGCTCTAAGAGGGCGCCATTGATATCCTCTAACTCTCCCTGCTCCAAATTCAGCCGGTTATGGGAAACTCCGCACATTACCCGCAGAAGGCCATGGTCTAAATGATAAAGCTCAAAGGATTTCTCATCTACCTGCATGGCAAGAGGGGCAACCCCTTCCCGAATCCGGTTTACCTTCCGCAAAAGCCCGGTATCCACCAGCCAGTCCACAGAGCCTTCATATTCCCTGGCTCTGGCCTTTTCATCTACATACTGATACATAAACTTGCGGTTCTCTTTTTCCATCTGGGCGGGAATACTGTTCCATATCCGCTCCACCTTGGCCGCGTAGGTCTTAGGCACATACCGTTCAATATGCTCCCGGCACCGGGCCAGCACCGCCTGTAAAATGGAATCTACCCGGTCTAAATCATGGTTCTTCACATAATCGAGAACCACAATGGGCATTCCGCCGGTAATATAGAAAACCTTCAGATATTCCGTAATCTGCTCAATAATCTCCGGTGCCACAGGCTCTAGCTTCTGATTCTCAATATGCCTGCACAAATCCTGCGCCTTATTCGCCGTCAGAAATTCCTCAAAGGTCATGGGATAAAGCTGAAGGCATTGAAATTCACCTTCAAACTCCGCCTCATGGGCGATCGTCCCCACCGTAGAGACAATCATGCAGACAGGAAGATCCGGCCGCTGACGTTTTAGGCTCATCACCGCCTCCACCGCTTTGGGATATAAATGAATCTCATCAAATACGAACAGGGTATTTCCCTCCTCGCAGGTCTGTTCGCAGTACAGGGATATGGCGGCAATCAGCTTATCCGCTTTGATTCTGGCTCCCTGCTTAAACAGTGCGGCAGCCTCCTTGTCCTTCTCAAAATCCACATACATCAGCTTCTTAAAAAAGCCCTGCCCAAAATCAATCATGGTCCAGGTCTTTCCCACGCCCTTTGCCCCTTTTAACAGCAGAACCTTATCCATTCCGCCCTCATACCACTCCATTAAATCATTCATTATAATCCGATACATCTCTTTCCTCCTGCTCACCGCATATCATGAATTTCACCCATAGGCTTTCCGCCCCTTTATCTGCAAGTCCGCCTCGTCTGCCTACAATTATGTCACAAAATTCAAACCTAACTTAACTATATCATTTTACGGCAAAATTGTAAATAGCCGCTTTCACCGGTCACATTCTATCCAAAAAAAGACCTTCCCACGCTTTTTGCAGCGCCAAAACCCCCTCTTTAATCTCTGCCTCCTTTAATCTGGCGTAGCCTAACAGGACTGCGGGCTGCCTTAACTCCTCCCTGATATAAAAATCCGAAAGGGCGTAGATGTGGATTCCCTCTTTTGCCGCGGCCTCCACCATCCGTTTTTCCTGCTCCGCCGCATCCTCCGTTTTCCCGCCAACGGCCAGCAGAAAATGCAGTCCCGCGCTGCTGCCCGCTATCTCCACCGGAAGTCTGGATTCCCTCAATTCCTGCAAAAGCATATCATGCTTCGTCTTATAGATTTTGCGCATCCGGTTTAAATGCCGCTCAAAATCCCCCTGCAAGAGAAACCGGCTGATTAACCGCTGGTCAATCCTCGACACAGTGGAAAAGTAAAAATCTGCCACCTGATGATACCGGTTTAGCAGCTTTTCCGGCAGAACCATATAACTAATCCGGATTCCCGGCGCAATGGCTTTGGAAAATGTGCCAATATAGATAACCTTTCCAAAAGGATCCTGGCTGTGCAATGCCGGAATCGGTTTTCCCGCATAACGAAATTCACTGTCATAATCATCCTCTATAATATACCGCCCTTCCTGTCCGCCCGCCCAGGCTAACAGCTTCTGCCTGCGGCTGGCAGACAGGACCATGCCCATGGGGAAATGGTGGGCCGGCGTTACATAGGCTAATTCGGCGCCGGTTGCTTCTAACAATTCTGTCCTCATTCCCTGTTCGTCTACGGACACAGGCGAAATCTGATACCCTAAGCTCTCAAAAAAGGTATACGCCTGCTTGTAAGTGGGATTTTCCATGGCAATATGCTTTTTGCTCTCAAAAATGCGGCTTAACAACAGCAGCATATAGTCGCTTCCCGCCCCGATGATAATCTGCTCCGGCTTGCAGCGGACGCCCCTGGACTGATAAAGATAACTCTGTACGGCCTGCCGCAGTTCCAAATCTCCCTGATGGTCGCCGGACAGGAACAAATCCTTGTTGTCATCGATCAGACATTCCCGCATCAGTTTTCTCCAGGTCCCATACGGAAAATAATCCATATCCACCCCGTTTAAGGAAAAATCCACCTTATAGGGAATTTTACTCTCAACGGCGCCTTCCCTTCCGTATCCGGTCTGTTCCCCTTCTGCGGAACCGCCGTTATATAAATTTTCCTTCCGGGCATAGAGGTAATCTAACTTACAGACATAATATCCCTTCTGGGGAACCGGTTCTATATACCCTTCTGCCACCAACTGCCCGTATGCCATATCAATGGTATTGCGGCTGACCGATAAATGGGAGGCCAATCCCCGGCCGGAGGGCAGTTTCATGCCGCAGGGCAGGCTGCCGCTTATGATATCATCCCGGATATATCTGTAAATCTGTTCATAAATAGGCATTTTGCTCTTTGTCTCAATAGGAATGGTAAGCATAAGGTGAACTCTCCTTAATATTATGTCAACCGATTGTTTTTATAAAGCCAGAGGGCAGAACCGGCTATAGAATAAACAAGAGGAAAAAGCATCCCCTGCTTTCTCCTCTCCTCTATTTTCCAAAACTATATCTGTCCATTACACAAAGGTCATTCCCTCGTCATCCTCGTCTTTGCTGATTGACAGCATACCGCTGTCTGTGGTATTAGACATTAACAGCGTCAGGCCAATATGCTTATTGGCCTTTTCCCCTGTTGCCACATAGATCTCGCCGGACTCAACCAATGTCAGGGCAATCTCTAATGCCTGCTCCTTAAACCGCATCAGCTCCCGCCTGTCAATGGAACTTAGCTTGAACAAATACTGGTTCTTTGAGCTGATCAGAAGAATACTGTACTTATTATTCCCGGCCTTCCTCGTCAGCATACCGGAACCTACCATTCTGGAGTTTGCCACCAGAATCTCGGAATTTTCTTCGTCTGCATACTCGCTGTAAATCAGATTAAAGATTTTATTATATTCCTCCTCAGAGTTGACATTTACCGGCATCTCCGCAACGGCAAACTCCACTACGGAATCCGCAAAGCGAATGGTTCCGCCCTCGTCATTAATCACAGCCGTACAACTCTTGGGTACCTGCAAGCGGAAGAACTTATTCTGGATAACCTTATTGGAGCTGTTCTCTTTCGGATTCAGCAATTCCTTAAACTGTTCCTCAATCAAATGCATACAGCTTAACGCGTCCACATCTCCCTGCTTCACCACTTCTTTCAGCCCTTCATAGAGGTCAATCATGGACTGGTCAAGACTGTTTACCAGACCGAGCAGCTGTTTAAGCGCAGGAATAGAACCCTTCTTTGCCACATCATAGTAAAGCGTCTGCTTCTCCTCCGGCGTCACGCCCTTGGAAATCTTATGCTCCACAACCTGGTACAGATATTCCTTTCCAAAATCCTCGTACCCGGCTTCATATGCCTGATAGAAGTAATCCAGACTGCGGATTGGACCGGAATAGCCCTCCTCCTTTTCCTTAGCCTGGCAATATGCACCATACTCGTAAGCCGCCTGCACGCTGCCCAACTCAATGGCCTTGGCAAACGCCTGCTCAATCTCTTCATCACTGGCCAGATAAAATACCTGCTCCCGCTTATTCATAGCCACCTTAAAGGCGGTATCGGCAATACCTTCATTTACCGCGCGCTCCCACATATCAATGGTAGCCTGCAGCTTCTCCGGCTCGCCTAAGCTTTCAATATCCCGGATATAGGGCTCCGCTTCAAAGATACCGTTCTCCAAGGCTTTCTTCAAATATTCTAACGCCTTAACGCCGTCCCGTTTGCCGCCAACCAGACCATAGTAGTAAAATCTTCCCAGATAAAACGGCACCCGCTTATGATTCAACCGATCTGCATTTTCATACCATGACTTGGCCTCCACATAATTCTTAAGCTGCTGGTCGTAAATGGTTCCGATTAAGAACGCCAGATCCGGGTCCTTATTGGCCTCGAACAACTGCTTGGCGTAGCTTATGGTCTTATTGATATCCCGGTAAGGACTGTCCTCGTCAAAGTAAAGTTCAATCAACAGATAGCTTGCCTTTTCACTGCCATTTTGCAGCGCCGTTGTGGCATAGTGCATGGCCTTGTCGTAGTCTTCCATATTGTAATAATATAACGCCTCATTGTAATACTGAATCTCCGTACGGTTCGCGCTCTTGTTGCTAAGCAGGGTAGGAATGACAAAGGCAAAGGAGTTAGCTACCTCAAAGATAATCTCATTGTACTGCTCCATGATATCCATGGTAGAACAGATAAACCGAAGACAGGCCCAGCGGTTCTTCTGCTTAAATACAAAAGTTACAATTCCCTTGTCAATCTCCTTGTGGTAAAACCGGGCGGAAATACCGTTGGCATATTCTGTAATATACGGCGTAATATTGACATCCAAATCATACGCCTCATTCATATAGTAGAGGTAATCGTCAATCCTTCTCTCGGAATCCTTTGGCACTGTCGTATAAGTAACATAAATGGCAAAATCCGTATAGGTATGGCTGGGCGCATAGTACTCCTCATCCGTATCCACATCAATGCTCTTTACCCAATCTTTGGGCAGCTTGTGTATATATCCCTCCACCTGGTCGTGGACATAGGTATATTGATACTGAAGCTTGGTTGCGTCCTGAGCCTTATAACGAAATTCAATGCCTCTGGCCTTACGCTTTTCCAAAATCTCAGAGTAAATCTTATCTTTTTCCTCAAACTCGATGCTGTCGGCATGGGTGGCATTGTACTCGATCCGTTCCACTGCCGCTTTCGCCTTGTCGTCGCCCTTGTCAGCCAGCTTTTGATACCAGGATTTGGCCTTTTCGATATCAATGGGCACGACAAAATCACTTTTCTGCCCAAACTCATCAATCCGGTTCAAACCCTTTTCATAGATATCCCCCAAACGCATAAACGCCTGGGATACGTTATAGGACGCCGCCTTTTCCAGATAGGTAATGGCCTTGGAGAAATTCTGCAAATCCAACATAAGCAGACCCAGCTTGTAGAGCAGATTCCCGTCTTCTACCAGTTTGATATACCGCTCATAGTATTTGGCTGCCATTTCTCTGTCAACCTTCGTCTGGATATTCTGATACTTACCGGTCTCGTATACTTCCCCTAATATCTTCAACGCTTCACAGCCAAACTGCTGGTACTGCATCTCCATCATACCAATATCTGCAATCTGGTTCAGCGCCTTAATCGCCTCTTCGGAAATTCCATGCTGAATCAGCTCCTGCGCCTTATTGTACTGCTTTTCCACATTGTTCGTCTGCTCTGCTTCCTGTTTGATATTCTGCTTTACAAAAGGAATCTTATTCAAAAAATTTGCAAAACGCCCCATCCCACTCACCTTCTTTTCCCCTAATAATAAATATGGCACATAATTATATTAATTTTACCACAACTACTTCCAAAGGGCAAGTAACTAAACCCTAAAACCTTGATGAAAAAAGAACGCCAAAGGGTTATCCTTCGACGTTCTCACTATTCCTATGAAACACTAAATCTATATGTCTGCTCCTATAATAAACTATCTAAGATATTACCGGACGTATAACTTCCCCATGTGCCTGCCGCAGTATAGGAATTGCTGTTGCCCAATGAATCATTGACATTCAGATAAATGCTGCTTGCTGCGGACTGAATCTGGGAGCCGTAAGAGCCGTTGCCATTGAACAGGGACTTCACCACGCTCATATCTGCTTCCTTGAACTTCTCCTCATCAATGGATAAAGTATTGTCAGCATTCATGGAAATACCAATCTTGCCAAGGAGAGAAGAATTGCTTCCGGTAGCCTGAATCATCCGAAGCGTCTGTCTCAATACCGCGTGATCCTCGCTGCTGGTAGAACCCTTCACCATACCATTGTACGCCTCTACCAAACTGTTCACTGCCTTATAAATCTTATCGGCATCATATCCTTTGGTTGTCGTTCCGTCTTCCTCGTTCTTAATGTCTACCTTCTTAAAGATAGAATCCTTACCTGTTGCGGTAACTGCCTCAGCCGCCTTGTAAAGCTTATCTGCATTGGTCTTAAGAGAGTTCTTGGTTGCCGTAGAATCCTTATCCTTAGAGCTAACCTTGCTGTTGCTCTCATCCTTGCCATACTTCTGGTAGTAAGCCTTAATCAGCTTGCTGTAGGAGCCTCTTGTAACAGAAGCATATTCCGCTAAATCAATTCCTAAAATATTGCCTGTGGTGGACCGATTCGTGCTGGTGCTTCCAAACATATACGAATAATCGTTATATCCACCCCAAATACCATTCATTCCTGCCATAATCAACACTCCTTTGAAATTAATACGAACATCCTTGTTCTTCATTTACATTCATCAAAATGATTGTAACACAGAATCTTTTATTTGAAAACCCTGAAAGCATAAAAAGACTATGGAAAACAGGCTATTTTGCATCCTGAAGATATTGGGCAAGGGCATTTACCGCTTTCTCCTCATCAGCCCCTTCCGCAGTCACAGTAACCTCCTCGTCCTGTCTGAGGCCTAAGCTCATCATGCCCATAATGCTTTTTGCATTAATCTTCTTATCCTCTGCCATGATGTAGACCTTGCTGTCAAACTGGCTTGCCTTCTGCACCAAAACCGCCACCGGTCTTGCCTCTGCGTCCGCCGCCAAATTTACCATTACCGTCTTGCTTGTCATCTCTCTTTTCCTCCTTATCACTGCTCACCTTCACGCAATTCCTGTGCTATGCTGCTTATCTTTCTTAATCTATGATTCACGCCGGATTTTGATACCGGCGGATTCAACATTTGTCCCAGTTCTGCCAGATTGGCGTCCGGCTCCTGTAACCTCGCCTGCGCAATCTGCCTTAGGGAAGCATTGATGTACTTTAGTCCCTTTGTCCTTTCGATATATTCGATATCCTCAATCTGACGTCTCGCCGCATTGACCGTCTTCTTGATATTGGCGGTCTCGCAATTCACCCGGCGGTTGATATCATTGCGCATGTCCTTTAAGATTCTGACATTTTCCATGTCCATCAGGCTGACATACGCCTCGCAGATATTCAAAATGTCCACAATCATGGAGCCCTCTTTCAGATATACCACATAATATTTCTTCCGCTTTACAATCCGGGCCTCCAATGAAAAACTGTTGATTGCGCGCTGCACAGCCTCCGCCAGTTCCTGGCTGCGGACCACAATCTCAAAGTGATAGGCTTTTTGCGGGTCGTTTACCGACCCGGAGGCTAAAAACATACCCCGGATAAAAGCCTTTTTACAGCAGTCCTTTTGGATTACCTGCCCCGGAAACTGGCAGTTCTGTAAAGAAACGCCATGCATGGACACATAGGTAATGTCATCCTCCCCGATCTGGGAAAGTTCTTCCTCATTAAGCCAGTCCTCCTCTAAATATTCCACATAATCCGAAAGCTTTACTGTCTGCAACAGCCGCTCCGTCATATCCGGCTGCTCTAATACAATATATTTATTCTGCCTGATAAATGGCATTTTATTATCAAAAATCTGCTCGGAAAGCCTGATTAATTTATCTCCTGCCAATTCGTTTTCCAAATGAAAGACCAGCCTTGCCCCGCCGTCTTGCAATTCCACTTCACCTGTGGCAAGCACCAAGGCTAACAGCTCTGCAATCTGACAATGCCTGCTTTTGCTATAATGCCTCGCAATCTCTTCTTTTACCTTTGCAGAAAACGACATCGCTTATCCCTTTCTCACTGCATCCTTTTCCAAATCCCTGTGGTATCTTCTAACCGTATAGGGGAGCGACTGAAGCTCCTCATAAATCCCGTTTGCAAGGGTGACAGACCGATGCTTGCCGCCGGTACAACCCACTGCAATAACCAGACCATTTTTCCCTTCCTTTATATAATTGGGAATCAAAAACTCCAAGAGGTCAGCTAACTTGTTCATAAACTCCCTTGCCTCGTCAAACTGCATGACAAAATTCTGTACGGCTTCGTCATTGCCGGTAAGGGGGCGCAGACTCAAATCATAATAGGGATTAGGCAAAAACCGGACGTCAAAGACTAAATCCGCATCTCTGGGAATCCCGTATTTGAATCCGAAGGAAACCACACTGATAATAAAATTATGATACTCTGCATCCTTTATAAAGATCTTGTCAAGCTCCACCTTCAGTTCCCGGGTGAGAAGACTTGTGGTATCAATAATGTAATCGGCCTCTTTTCTCAAAAAGGCAATCCGGCTGCGCTCCGCCTTGATTCCGTCCTCAATGCGGCCGTTTCTTGCCAGCGGATGGTTTCGCCTTGTCTCCTTATACCGTTTAATCAGCACATCATCATTGGAATCCAAAAACAGAATTTCATAGTCATACCGAGAGGACTTTAACTGCTTAAGACATTCGGAGAGCTGCTCTAAATATACGCCGCTTCGGATATCCACGCCAATGGCCACATTGTCTATATCGTTGTCGTCCCCATAGGCAATCTCTGCAAAACGCATAATCAACTGGATGGGAAGGTTGTCCACACAGAAATATCCCATATCCTCTAAAGTATTTAAGGTCGTACTCTTGCCGGCCCCGCTCATGCCTGTCACAATCACAAATCGCATTTTTTAACCTTCCTGTTCCATTCCCACAAACCGTACCTCCGGTTCTAACTGTACCTGAAACTTATCATATACCTTACGCTGCACATCTTCCATCAGGCGCTGCACGTCCGCAGCAGTGGCGCCGCCTTTGTTAATCACAAAACCGCAGTGCTTTTCCGACACCTGCGCGCCGCCTACCGCATATCCCCTAAGCCCTGCATCCATAATCAGCTTGCCGGCAAAATAACCTTCCGGACGCTTAAAAGTCGAACCGGCGCTTGGGTATTCTAAGGGCTGCTTGGTCTTTCTCGCCAACGCCAACTCCTCCATCTTCGCTGTAATCTCTCCGATGTCGCCCTTCTGCAAGGTTAAGGTTGCGCCAATCACAATATATCCCTTTTCTTCTATGATGCTGTGCCGGTAGGAAAATTCCATCTCCCCGCCGGATTTCTCAAAGAGATTGCCCTGATCGTCCATGAGCTGGACTGCGGTTACAATATCCTTCATCTCTCCGCCATAGGCTCCGGCATTCATCATGACGGCCCCGCCTAAGGTACCCGGAATCCCGGCTGCAAACTCAAAACCCGTAAGCTCTGCATCCCGGATTTCATTGCCCAAACGGTTCAGCATAACCCCCGCCTTGGCATATACCTTGCAGCCATCAATGGTAAAATCAGCAAAATTGTTATAAAGCTGAATCACCACGCCCTGTATTCCCCTGTCGCTGACTAACAGATTACTGCCATGTCCAACGACAAAATATGGGATTTTGCTGTTATTTACGGCCAGCACTACCTGCCCTAACTCCTCCACAGACCGGGGCGTCACAAAAATCTGCGCCGGACCGCCAATCCGGAAAGTAGTATGCTTTGCCATCGGTTCTTCTAATTGAACATTCCGTTCCCCGACAATGCGGTATAATAAATTGATTAAATTCTGTTCCATGCTCCCCCGCCCGCTCTACTGATTCGATAGCTATATAAATAAGAAAGCCTGCACCTTCTCATACTTTCTCATTATATTCTATCCCTTTATGGAAAATCAATGTAAGAAGTCACGAAAAAAAGGGGGAGAAAGTTCCCCCTTTCGTCTTTTTTACCAATTATAGTGTTATCCGGACCATCCATGCCCAAAATATGGAAAATTTTTCCTGTCATTTACTACTTTGTCAGGATTGCCTCCGCACAGCCGTAGATTCCCGCATCATTGCCCAATGTTGCCAGCACGAATTTCGTGTTCTTGCAGGCATGGAACACATACTGCTGGTAATATTTTGCAGTGGTCTCTAACAAAATCTCACCGGCCCTGGACACGCCGCCGCCAATCACAAAAGCCTCCGGATCGCAGACACAGGCAACGGTCGCTAACGCCTTGCCCAAGGTTCTTCCATGTTCCTCTACCAGCTCTAAGGCTAAGTCGTCGCCTTCCTTGGCTGCGTCAAAGATTTCCTTGGCGGAAATATACTGCACATTTCTGAGTTTTGACGGCCGCTCCGTATTGTTGAGCGCCCGTTCTGCCATCCGGGTAATTCCCGTTGCAGAGGTATACTGCTCTAAGCAGCCTTTTTTGCCGCAGCCGCAGACCTCCGTCTCGGAATCATTCACACAGATGTGTCCGATTTCCCCGCCGGCGCCGTTGGTTCCGTACAGCATCTTGCCGTTAATAATGATACCGCCGCCAACGCCGGTTCCCAGAGTGACCATGACAATAGAGGAAAATCCTTTTCCGCCTCCCTGCCACATCTCTCCAAGAGAAGCCATATTGGCGTCATTTCCCACCTTGGCCGGCAGTCCGAGGAGCCGTTCCACCTCCTGTTCCACATTAAAGACGCCCCAGCCTAAATTCACGCAGCGCAGCACCGTCCCGTCGTCACGCACCGGTCCCGGCACGCCGATGCCTACGCCCGCCACATCTTCCTTGTCCACATTCTTTTCTGCCATCTTGTCTTCAATCGACTGCGCCACATCCGGCAGGATAAACCTTCCGCCTTCGTCCTTTCTCGTGGTAATCTCCCACTTGTCAAGCAGTTCGCCGTCAACAGTGAAAAATCCCAGTTTTACTGTGGTTCCTCCTATATCCACGCCAAATACATATTTTTTCATCTTATACCCCTCCTTTTGCTCTCCTGTGAATGTGTTTGTGAACCTTCAAATTCTGTATTCACCATAAGCCAATCACATCTGCTTATTTTTATTCATATTATTCGTTACCCGGTTATAGATTTCCTGGGCAGCGTCATAACCCATCTCCTTCTGACGGTGGTTGACCGCCGCAGACTCCACAATGATTGCCAGATTCCGGCCGGGACGGATCGGAATGTTATGGGAAACTACCTTGTTGCCGAGAAATTCCGTATACTGCTCCTCCAGGCCTAACCGGTCGTAGCTTTTATCCTTGTCCCACTCCTCTAAATTGATAACCAGATCAATGGACTGCGTCATCTTCACGCACTCAAAGCCAAACAGGGCTTTTACGTCAATAATCCCGATTCCCCTCAGCTCGATAAAATGTCTGGTAATCTCCGGTGCGGTTCCCACCAAAGTGTCGTCCGACACCTTTTTAATCTCCACCAGATCGTCAGAGACCAGACGGTGTCCCCGCTTAATCAGCTCCAAAGCCGCCTCGGATTTACCGATACCGCTCTCTCCCATAATCATAACGCCCACGCCGTATACATCCACCAAAACCGCATGGACAGAAATTCTCGGCGCCAGTTCCACATGCAGCCAGCGCACTGTCTCATGGACAAAAGCAGAGGTAGTGGCGTCCGAGGTAAGCACCGGAACCCCGTATTTCTTGCCAGCCTCTATGACAAAATCCTGGGGCTGTAATCCCCGGCAGAACACCAGACAGGGAATCTTGTGCTGAAACAGCTTGTCAAATACCATGGCGCTCTCGTCCCTGTCATGGATACTGTTGATATAGGCATGTTCCACATTTCCGCATATCTGTATCCGGTTAGCGTCAAAATGCTCAAAAAAACCGGAGAGCTGTACCGCCGGACGGTTAATGTCCGGGTCTGTGATTAAAATCTTATCGGTATCAATCTCCGGAATATGATTGGTCAGATTCATCTTGTCAATCAGTTGTGTCAATGTGATGGAATACATTTTCTACCTCCTTCTTTTGAAACCATTTTACCATAGTTACCCGGTAAACTCTAGCAGTTTTTGGTATAATTGCGCAAAAATTTACGGCGTCCTTTTTCCTACTCCCCGGAGTGAAAAAATTCGTATATTGACCGGGCCGCCTGCGGCGTAATGCCCTTAACCTCCTCTAATTCCGAAACATCTGCCTGTTTAATCTTTTCAATGTCCTTAAAATGCTGCATCAGATTTTTTCTTCTGGCAGGGCCTATGCCCTTAATATCGTCTAAAATACTGTGAACCTGCTCTTTCCCCCGCAGCAGTTTGTGATAGGTAATGGCAAACCGGTGTGCCTCGTCCTGAAGGCGGGTAATCATGCCGAAGACCTCGCTGTTTCTTGGAAAGGAAATCTCCTTATTGCGGTAATAAAGCCCTCTGGTGCGGTGGTTGTCGTCCTTCACCATGCCGCAGACCGGTATGCGTATGCCTAATTCCGCTAACACCTGCTCCGCGGCATTGACCTGCCCCTTGCCGCCGTCCATCATGAGAATATCCGGAAACACATCAAACCGCTCGTCGGTAAACCTTCTGGTCAGCACTTCCTTCATGCTTTTATAGTCGTCCGGTCCGGTTACGGTGCGGAGCTTAAACTTCCGATAGGCGTTTTTTCTGGCCCGCCCTTTTTCAAAGACTACCATGGAGGCCACAGACTGATAACCGCTGGTGTTGGAGATATCGAAAGCCTCTAACCGGTCTGCGCTGGGAAGTCCCAAAAGCTCGGCTAACTGTCTGGCCGCGCCCACCGTTCTTGCCTCCTCCCGTTTCATCTTTTCCAAATCTCTTGAGAGAACGACTCTGGCATTCTCCCTTGCCAAATCAATCATTTTGGATTTCTCGCCCTTCATGGGCGTGATGATATGTACCCGGCCTCCCCGCCGCTCTCCAAGCCACTGTTCCAAAAGCTCCTGCTCCCTGACCGGAAATTCCGTCAAAAGCTCATTGGGCACAAAGGGCGTGCCGTTATAATACTGCTTGATAAAGGTTTCCATCAGTCCGCTCCCGCTCTCCTGACCGGACTGCTCGATATGAAAATGCTCTCGCCCTAACAACTTGCCATCCCGGACAAAAAAGACGGACACCACAGTTTCCTCGCCCTGTCTTGCCAAAGCAATGACGTCCCTGTCGATACCGCCGGTCTTAACCACCCGCTGGGAACCGGTGACATGCCGGACGCTTTCTATCAAATCCCGGTATTCCGCGGCCTCTTCAAATTCATAGTTTTCCGCCTTTTCCTTCATCTTCCGTTCCAGATCCGACAGCACCTTTTTATAATCCCCATTCAAAAAGGCAAGAAGCTTATCCACCCGTTTGGCATACTCTTCTTTGGAAATATACCCCTGACAGGGCCCGGCGCACTGTTTCATCTGATAATAAAGGCAGGGCCGTCCAAGTCCGATCTCCTTGGGCAGGGACTTGTTGCAGGTACGAATGCCGTATAGCTTCTGCAAAAGTTCAATGGTATCCTTTACTGCCGCCGCACTGGTATAAGGGCCAAAATATCTGGCGCCGTCCCTCTTCATCTGTCTTGCAAACAATACTCTTGGAAAGTCCTCCTGCACCGTCACCTTCATAAAGGGATAGCTCTTATCATCCTTTAACATCGTATTGTATTTTGGCCGGTGCTCTTTAATCAGATTATTTTCAAGGACCAAAGCCTCTAATTCCGAATCCGTCACAATATACTCAAAATAATCAATCAGGGTAATCATTTTCTCAATCTTCGGACCCCGGTTGTTTACCTTACGAAAATAGGAGCTGACTCTTTTTTTCAGATTGATCGCCTTGCCCACATAGATAATCTCGTCATCTGCGGCGTGCATCAGATACACGCCGGGCTGATCCGGCAGTTTTTTTAATTCTTCCTTCAGATCAAATCCTTCTCTCATCGCCAGCTCCTATATCCTTTTTTGTTCTTTTATTTCATTCTTCTATCTTATTCTTCCGTCTCGTTTTTGCCGTCTTTTTCCGACGCCTCCTCCTCGGTTGCCGCCTTCAACTTCTCTCCGGTAAGCTCCTCGTAAATCTGCATAAATTCTTTGCCGGTAATGGTCTCCTTCTCAATCAGGAATTGAGCCAGGGCGTCTAAGAGCTCCTCTCTTTCCTTTAACAGCTCATACGCCTTTTTGTAAGACCGTTTCATAATCTTACGGACTTCATTGTCCACCTTGGTTGCCGTTTCCTCCGAGCAGTTCATAACCGTTCTTCCGTCTAAATAACGGTTCTGCACAGATTCTAAGGCCGCCATTCCCAATTTGTCCGACATGCCGTAAATGGTAATCATATTCCGGGCAATATTGGTAGCCTGCTCAATATCATTAGAGGCCCCTGTGGTGACGGAATCAAATTTAATCGCCTCCGCCGCCCGTCCGGCCATAAAGGTCACGATATCCGCCTCCATCTCCGCCTTGGTCTTTAAGTATTTTTCTTCCTCCGGCACCTGCATAACATAGCCTAAGGAACCCATGGTTCTCGGAATAATGGTAATCTTCTGAAC
This sequence comes from uncultured Lachnospiraceae bacterium, assembly GCA_947625015.1. GTDB lineage: Bacteria > Bacillota > Clostridia > Lachnospirales > Lachnospiraceae > CAG-590. The sequence goes on from CANQMR010000026.1 coordinate 23,626, forward strand.
CGGTTCTGTGTGCTTCTGCAATGCAATGCAGAGCGCATGGCCGGTCTCGTGATAGGCAACGATTTTTTTCTCCTTCTTGCTGAGAATCCGGTCCTTTTTCTCCTTACCGGCAAAGACCACTTCAATCGATTCAAATAAATCCGACTGGCTGACAAATTCCCTGCCGTCCTTAACCGCCGCTAACGCCGCTTCGTTAATGATGTTGGCAAGGTCCGCGCCAACGGCGCCGGAAGTCGCCAACGCCAGTTCCTTAAAGTCAACGGTCTCGTCCATCTTAACATTTCTGGCATGCACCTTTAAGGTCTCGATACGGCCCTTTAAATCCGGCTTCTCCACAATAACCCGGCGGTCAAAACGCCCCGGTCTGAGCAGCGCCTTGTCAAGAATCTCCGGGCGGTTGGTTGCCGCTAAGATTACAATACCCTTAGAGGTATCAAAACCATCCATCTCCGCCAACAGCTGGTTCAACGTCTGCTCCCGCTCGGAATCCCCGCCGCCGTATTTGCTGTCCCGGCTTCTGCCGATAGCGTCAATCTCATCGATAAATATAATACAGGGAGCGACTGCGGTTGCCTGTTTAAATAAATCCCTTACCCGGGAGGCGCCCACGCCTACATATAACTCCACGAAATCGGAACCGGACAGGGAGAAAAACGGAACCTTCGCCTCGCCTGCCACCGCCTTTGCCAACAAAGTCTTACCGGTTCCCGGAGGACCTACTAACAGGGCGCCCTTCGGCAGCTTCGCACCGATTTCCAGATACCGCTTCGGATTATGCAGGAAATCCACCATTTCCTTTAAGGATTCCTTGGACTCCTCCTGTCCCGCCACATCGGCAAAGGTTACGCCGGTCTCCTTTTCCATATACATCTTGGCTGTGCTCTTGCCCACGCCCATCATGCCGCCGCCCTTGCTCATGGAGCGCATGAACAGCCAGATGATTAAGTAGAACAGGCCGAACATAACCACCCATGACAAAATATTCCAAATCATGGCGGAACCGCTCTCGTCCACAGCAGTGTAATCTAATTCACCCTTTTCCTTGGCCGCCTCTAACCGGTCTACCAGATTAATATCGGAAATTCTGGTGGCATAATAATGCTTTCCCTCATCTCTGACGCTGATTCCGCTCCTGCCGTCCTCCTCCGACGCCTTTTGCGTCTCCTGTTCTTTCTGCTCCGTCTTTCCACTGTCGGAAGCCGGATTCTTCTTACCGATATCCTCCTCCTTCTTTGCAATCACCTCTACGGTAGAACTATATACCTTAACTTCTGCCACCTTGCCCTCGTCTAACATGGTCAGAAACTCACTGTAGGAAATCTCCTCTTTCTGACTGTTCTGGTAACGGCTATAGGCATAGAAAAATAACAGAGTCAAGCCAACCGATACGATAAGCATAAACATAAAGCCGCGGTTGGGAGATTTTCTGCTGTTATCATTCTGATTATTATCATTATTCTGATTATTGTTTTCTTCCAATACTTTTTCCTCCTGTTAAAATATGTCCGGCAAATTGCCATGGATTCATTATAAAAAAAATTTTTCATTTACGCAATCGTATTTTAATGTAGATTTTGTGAAGTCATATTCTTCCTGACCTGTATTTTTCAGGAAGTTATCGTTCCTTTAACCCATTGGATACCGGCCTGCTTTTTCTTAAAAAATAACGCATTATCACAACCGCTTGATTATTTTCATTTACTGTTTTTCTTTTATATAAGTATTAACTCTATTTTGCGTATACTCTATCGTTTCATCCAAACTATTCCTTCCACTGAAATAATTTTGTGCTTCCTCGAGCAGAATCTCTGTAATTTCATCATAATAAGCTCCCAGTTTGTTTGTCCGCTTCACCAATTCGACATAGGCATCCGCCTGTTGCTGCGTTAACGGTCCAAATTCCATGATTTGCTCTCCTATTTGACAATGTAAATCTCTCGGTTCAACCTCAATCCCCAAATCATTTACATAACTCTCTTCGGTCATAGCTGCTTTCAACGACCAGTCAAAACAGTCTTGTCTGGTTGGCATCACATAATTCGTCGACATTGTTCCCTGATACTCCTTCGTCATAAAGGTTTTGATTACCTCCCATGCTGCCTCCTTATGCTCAGATTTTATATAGATTCCAAGCCGTATTGGCAGCATAAAATAGCTTCCTTCTTTTTTCGCGTTGGGATATCCGATATAGTTACATTCTCCCTCATACAGATAATCATATATTTGGATTTCATTTAATCCAACCTCTCCTGTGTTAAATAGTACTTTTCCATCCCGGATATCCTTTTCCTCCAGATTCGACTCAGCCTCATTCGCATAGTCGGAGCTTCCATGTTCTTTTGCAAACTGAAGTATCTTTCTGTAATTTTCCTGGTCAAAATTACACGTTCCCTTCGTCCAGTCTATATAATCCGTTACACTACAATCTATCAAACAACCATAAATTTCAATTGGATTATTTGAAACAAATGGTCTTACATCCTCCGGTTTTTCTTCCACAACGGTTTCAAACTCCTGAAACGTCCAACCGGCAGCATCTCCTACTTCTGAACTTCTTCCCACTAACGTAGCTATACTAAATTGCGGTGCTACATAGTATAATTTTCCATCTACTTTCATCGCTTCCAAAACAGAAGGTATTAATTCCTCCATTGCTACCTCAGTATCTTTCTCAAAGTACGGTGTCAAATCCTCTACTAATCCTTTGGATATGTATGCATCCGAATTTGTCATTGTCAAATCGATAATGTCCGGAACATTTCCGGCAGCCACATCCAGATTAAATTTTGTACCCGGACTTTCCTCACTCGAATAATCCCTTACTACAATTCGATACTTCTCATTCTCTTTATTAAATGCCATAATGGCATCCCGCATATCGTCTTCAAGCCAAAAGGTGCCAAAGCTGATTTCGGTTCTGTCCTCCGGTCCTACATTCGATTTTTTGTACAAAATAAATTCACCCTGTTTTTCCCTATCCTCTTTTTCCGGTATTGTAAGAAAGCTTCCATCCTCTAAAGAAAGCATTTCCGTTGTAGACATAGGATTAACACCGGAACTGATAAAATCCATGATGCCGGTGCAAACTCCCTTTTCTATATCACATCCATAAATTGCTGTCATGTCAGAATAACAAAAATCATACTCCCCAAATCCTGCCATCGTCTTGATTAAAAGTCCGGATATTTGGATACCGTCTACTGATTGTATTTCTCTTTCTCCCACATTCACCTTTGCAAATTCAGTATACTCACCCTTATAACCATGATACAATAATCCCTCATCCTGCGAAACACCAAAATCAATTCGAATATTTTCAATTTCCGGTACTTTCTTTTTTTCAACATTTTTCAAATCTGCATCTAAAAAATATAGGCATGCGTTATCACTGTCAGACGTTACGACTTCCCCCGCCGCATCCAACCTCACCTCATATACACTGCTGTTTTTCCCTAAAAAGCTGCTACATTCCAAATGTGCAGTCTCTTTTCCGGTCCAGTCTGTTTTGACAATATCGGTTAAATGTCTATCTAATCCATTATACGCTTCTTCCTCTTTTAGCTTTTGTATTCCATATACTATTTCTTTATTCGGAGTAAGGTCGAATACTTGAATATATTCGTTATCACTCAAAGGTAACGGCAACTCCTCCAATTCACCACTCTCTATATCATAAGCATACATTCTCGGTTTATATTCTTCTGATTCCTCTTCCGTAATAAAATACAGACCTCCCTCCTTATATGTATATATGGTAGGATAGCCCTCAACCCCTTCAATATCAAATTGTGAACTCTCATACACCATATCCTCTGAATTGCTTATCTTCTGCAACACATTGCTATTTCCCTTTCCACAGCCGGAAAGCAATACAAATGCTGCTATTATAATTAAAATTCGTTTTCGATTCCACATGTTCTCTCCTCCTCATCCATTATGACAATTCTCTTATATTCCTGACTCTGCATTATTAATTCTGAATGCGTTCCCGCTGAAACAACACTTCCATTTTTCGTCAAATATATATTATCATTATACCTAAAGCCAATACAATACCAAATCTACACAATTTTTTCCAGAATTCTTTTTTATGGAGTTTTTGAATTGACGAACCATTTTATTTCATATACAATGGAGCTTAAGTATGTCGTACAAAGAACCAAATATACGGAGGAAAAATTATGGCAGTCAAATATGTATTTGTTACCGGCGGCGTGGTGTCCGGCCTTGGAAAGGGAATCACAGCTGCTTCTTTGGGAAGGCTTTTGAAGGCGAGGGGCTATAAAGTAACCTGTCAGAAGTTCGACCCTTATATCAATATTGATCCGGGTACCATGAACCCGATTCAGCATGGCGAAGTGTTCGTAACAGACGACGGCGCGGAGACGGATTTGGACCTTGGCCACTATGAGCGTTTTATCGACGAGAACCTGAACAAGAAATCCAATGTCACCACAGGCAAGGTGTACTGGAGTATTCTGCAAAAGGAACGCCGGGGCGATTTCGGCGGGCATACGGTTCAGGTAATTCCCCATATTACCAACGAGATTCAGAGCCGCTTTTACCGCAATTTAGATTCCACAGAGACGGAATTTGCCATTATTGAAGTGGGCGGCACCGTAGGCGATATTGAGAGCCAGCCCTTTTTAGAGGCAATCCGCCAGTTTCAGCACACAGTGGGCCATGAGAACTGTATTATGATTCATGTCACCTTAATCCCCTATCTAAAGGCGTCCGGTGAGATGAAGACCAAACCCACCCAGGCCAGCGTCAAGAATCTGCAATCTTTGGGTATCCAGCCGGATATTCTGGTCTGCCGTTCCGACTATCCCTTAGAGGACGGCATGAAGGACAAGATTGCCCTGTTCTGTAATGTGCCAAGTGAAAATGTAATCCAGAATCTGGACGTAGACGTGTTATATGAAGTCCCCTTAGCCATGGAAAAAGAGCGGCTGGCAGATGTGGTATGCAAATGTCTCCATGTAGACTGTCCGAAGCCGGATTTAGAGGAATGGGTTGCCATGATAGACCGCTGGAAAAATCCGGTCAAGAAAGTAAAGATTGCGCTGGTAGGCAAATATGTCTCCCTGCACGACGCTTACATCTCCGTTGTGGAAGCCTTAAAGCACAGCTCCTTTTCCTGCAACTCCGATTTGGAAATCCTCTGGATGGATTCCGAGCTGTTAAATGATAAAAATGTGGCGGAACAACTGCGGGAGGCAGACGGCATCATTGTTCCCGGCGGTTTTGGCGACCGGGGAATTGAGGGTATGATTTGCGCCATCCGCTACGCCAGGGAGAACCATATCCCATATCTTGGACTCTGTCTCGGCATGCAGCTTACCATTGTGGAGTTTGCCCGCCATGTCTTAGGCTACCATGACGCCAACTCCAGCGAGTTTAATCCCAGCAGCGTCCATCAGGTCATTCACATTATGCCGGATCAGGACGGCGTAACCGACCTTGGCGGAACCCTGCGGCTGGGCGCTTATCCCTGTGTCTTAAAGGAAGACTCCAAATCCTATGCCCTGTATGGAACAAAGAACATTACAGAGCGGCACCGCCACCGCTACGAGGTCAACAACGATTACCGGGAGGCGCTGTTAAACGGCGGCATGGATTTAGTGGGACAATCCCCGGACGGCCACATTGTGGAGATGATAGAGATTCCCTCCCACCCATGGTTTGTGGGAACCCAGGCCCACCCGGAATTTAAATCCCGCCCCAACAAGCCCCACCCGCTGTTCAAGGGCTTCATCACCGCAGCGTTGGAATATCAGGAAAAGAGATAACTATTCATATGCAAATAAGACTGGCCTTTGCGGCCAGCCTTATTTTTCGGGAGAGAAAACTTTTTATTATTCAGACAGATACAAATCCATTTTTGAATTGATTCCGTCCATATAATCTTCAATGGAAATCTCATCATTTAAATAAGCGTCCAGTTTTTCAAATATCATTTCCTCTATCATCTCATTCATATTCGCCGGATGTTCCAGCGTCATAAAATATTCTTTAAAACGTTCCCGGTATTCGGGGGCAACCTCAAAGTGATAACTTGTATTAACCCCGTCTACCACGCCGCCAAGCAGGGTATCTGTCGGAAGGGTTTCACAATAATATGCATAGGCGTCGAGATTCACCGGCAATCCCTGGGGATAATCCATTTCCGAACCGGTCTGCTCTGCTACGGTGAACATCTCCTTAATAAAATCTTTCGCCAGATCAGCGGCGTCACTTTTTGCAGACAGTCCGACAACATATTTGGGAACAAAGGTATTTGCCATGCCCAGACTGCCGCCGTCTAACACATAGTCTTTATTCCGCTCCATAATCGCCGCTAACTCTACGGTTCTTAACGGTCTTGTAATCACGCTGAATGCAACATTCTGCTTTGTCGCCTCCGGAGCCCACAGCCCTTCCACGCTTCGCATTTCCCACTCGTAGTACGGAAAATGCTCTGTATTTTCCTCATTTTGCTGTAGCTCGTCTTCACTGGTCTGCGCCATTAACGCCTGCCAGACCTTTTTATAGCCGGTGAGAAATTCCTCCATGGCTTCCGCACTGTATTGATTGTCCACAGACAGGATTTTAGCGGAATATACGGGGTATACCGAGGCGTACAGTTCCTCCTTCGTAAATATGCTTAAGGCGTTATCGATGGCCGGTTCATTATCCGATACATACTCCGCCAAAGCGTCTAAGCTTGTAATTTTTTGTATATCTTTTTCATATCCCAAAAGGCCTGCCGCATAAAACCGGGAAGGAATTGCATAGACAGACTCTCCGGTCTTATATGCTCCGATTATCTTTTGTGCGCAGGAGGGATTGTCGGCGGCTATCTCCGCATAGATGTCGCTGATATCCGCGAGCATACCGTTTTTGCTATAGGTATTCACATTCAGTCCGTCTAACAAAATCACATCCGGTCCGGTTCCGGATAACAGCTCCGTATTCAGTTTATTAACCGCCTCATCCACTGTGGTGTTGCTGTCCGCATCTATGCCGACTTCTATATTGACGGTCACATTCGGCCGCACGCTCTGGTATGCCTGAACAACCGAATCCATGTAATCCTCAGGCCGAAGCATATAGATTGTAATTTCCCCTTCCAAATCCTCTACGATTTCCCTCTCCACAGAGATACCGTCCGCACTCCCGGAGGACGCCACTGTCTCCGTCGTCACCGGCTCCTCTCCATAGGCGTAACGGTTAACAGCCGTCCCGCTGTCTAACATGACCAATGTATGAAAGGCCGTATCACTCTCCACATTAAAATCCACCATCATGGCATCCTGATTCTGAAACTGGGTATGCGCATCCGAAACCACATATTCTAACAGATTACTGCCTAAGGTATACCGGTAAATGCCGTCTGCAAGCAGCAGATACACCGACTCCCCTTCCCCCGCCTTCATTATGCGGCTGCACATGCCTACCACGCCATTCACCCTTGTCTGTGCGGTTTCCAACTGGTCCGCTAAATTTTCCGCCAAAGCCGTATAGGTCTGCTGAAGTTTTGCATCTGAAAGGCTATAGGTACAAAGCTCCTCTGTGCCAAGCACTGCCATGGATTCCCCCATTTCGCAGAAATCCAGTATATTGGATTGGGAAATCTGCTGCTTAAGTTTTCCGTCTAAGCCAAATTCAAGAATCATGCCTCCGGTATTCAGATAGTAGCTCTCCTGGTCGGAAGAAGCCCTGACGCTCTTCACAGACTGCTCTCTTGCCATCTCCGCCTCTTTAACCGTACCGTCCGCCTTTATATATGCCAAATGCTGACCGTTTTCCTCTCCTTCCATAACCTTATAGGCCAGAACAACTCCTCCGTCTTCAAAGCGGTCTGCGGTTAAAAGCATCGCATTTTCATCCAGGTTTAACGCCTGATTTATGGCGTCCGCCGGTTCCTCCTTATAGCTTTTCCCCGAGTCCTCCGTTTCATAAATTGCAAGCTGCGAGTAATTATCCGCCTTTGTTCCCAATATATACCATGCGCCGGACTGCGCTGTCATAAATCCCAGCGAACCCTTAAAATCGGGAATCTGTTCCCTCTGGATTTCTGCAAATTCCTTGTCCGGACTGCTTACGCCGCCTTCCCCGGCAAGCCGGTCTCCGGTCTTTTTCCCGCAGCCCCCAAGCAGAACGCACAGGGCAGCTAACACAAATATCATCATCTTTTTTCCTGTATTCATATTCTTCACCTCGTTTTTATTCTTCTCTTCCTGGTTTTCGTTTTACCACTTTTATGGACGGTATTCCAGTCCTTTTCCTTTTCTTCCATATGAGAATCAATCCAATGAGCAGAAATCCGGCCCATAAACCATATCCAAGCTGTTCCCACATGCGCTGAACAAAATAATTCTCTATCACATCCTTTTTGCGGTACATAATCTCTTTTCTTCTCGTATTGATATCGGCCAGCCAGGTCTTCCAGTGTCCAAAATCCGACCATTTTACAGGCAGCTCTATCCAATGGAGCAGATTCATATAATCTTTTACATAATATTGCGCCTCTATATTGGAAAATACCCTCTCCAAAGTTTCCATATTCTGATTTCTGTATAATTCCTCATTGCAGGAGAGCAAAATTCCGGAGACTCCTTTTTCCTCCTGCCCTCCTTCCCGCCATTGTATAACCATGAGCGGCTGTTCCGAGTGAAGGATTCCCCGCACCGTATACTGCCTGCCCTGCCAAGAAACCGCCTGCCCCGACGGAATCCCTGTTCCAAACAGCGTATACATGGTGTCCGAATCCAGCAGGCATCCGGAAAAATCCGTTGTGTGCAGCTGCGCTCCGCAGGAAAACAGACAATCCGATTCAAAATTGACTCTGACTACATCCGCCTGCCTCTCCCTGCGGCTTTCATAACCGTTTAGCTGCTGGCGCTCATTTACCTGATATCCCCCAATCAGGCAGGCAAGCTCCTTCTGTTTTTCTTTTAATTCCTGAAAATCTATGGTGTCCTGCCCGTTCAGATACGCCACCTGACATTCCGATGCGTTTTTTTCCTGCCGCTCCAGTGCGCCAAAAGATAATACCGCCCTGCCGGCCGCCATGCAGAAAAGCACAGAAATTGCTATGCGATATACACCGGACTTCCTTTTCTTTAATTTTCCTTCAAGCGTACGACATCACCTGCCTCTACCTGTTTATCTGAATTGATAATAATATTCATCTCCTTTGACAAGCTGCTGCCGGAGACAGCGCAGTCCGTATCGTTATATTCCTGTATGGTAACCTCCACCATTTGGGCGGTAATGCTTTCCCCCAAAAGCGTATCTTTGCTCCGGGTTACCAGAATATAGTTCGTTCCCATGGCGTTTGTCCGCACTGCGCTCCAAGGCACGCAGTAATCATACTGCCCGGAGGTCCGGGTAAAGGTTACATTTACACTGGCCCCAATTTTATATTTTTTTGCGGGCACCCGCATCCGCACATTATAGGCAAAGGGGTTTTCCTGATCCTGGGATACGGATTTTACCTCAAAATATTCCCCTTCTTCGGCGGCTGCCGTCTGCACCATGCCCTGATCCCCTTTTTGAATAAAGGCGGCGTCCTCCTCGGAAACCTGCGCCATCAGATTATACTTACCGCTTAGGGGACTGCCTAAAAAGGCGGCGTCCTCGCCGGAGCTTGAACCTAAGGAAACATTCACATCTGTTATCTGCATATCCTGTTTGGCCAAAACATTCCCCTCTAAGCTAATCAGACTGGTATACTGATACTTTTCCCTTGAAACCTCGGAAATCTGCCGGTCAATTTCCGCCACAGAAAGCTCTGCCTTTATGGCCTCCTTTCGCTGCTTATACAGGCTGTTTAACTCGAGGCGTTTCTCCTCGTCCTTTTCCTTAATCTGTTCTAAATCAAAGGTGAGCAGGACGTCGCCCTCCTTGACCGAACTGCCTTCCTCCACCGATATGGAATCAATCCGGAAACCGGAGGGGACATACACAGGTATCTTTTTTGTCTCCTTTACCGTTCCCGAGGTTTTAATCGTATGGGTTATCGTGCCACCCCCCGCCTTTTTACATTCCACAACCGGTATCAGGGAGGCGTTGGCAAACCGGGAAAGATAGGTGCATACAATAATCACGATAGCAAAACCAACCAGCAGTCTGCCCGCTCCGGACAGCAGCTTTTTCCGGCGGAGCCTTCTCCTGTGCATGCGCTCCTGTCTTATATATAGGCGTTCCTGTTCCCTCCTGTCATATAACGCGGGTTCTTTCATTCCCGTTTCTTCCGGCTCTGTTTCGTTCAGTTCCGTTTCCTCCAGTTCCGTCTCTTCCGTCTCATCTCTTTCATACCTTTCTCTTTTTTCGGTATCCTCCACTATGTTCAACTCCTTTCACATCATTTGTCCTCTAAGCCGGTTCCCTGAATCGCAATTCCCTGGGCTAAAAATTCCTTTCCAACTATAAAAATCACAACCGCCGGAAGCAGGCTGAACAGAGAAAAGGCAAAGGCATTTCCCGCATTTTCCACCGTAAGTTCCGGAATATAGACCGACAGCGTCCACAGCCTTTTTTCCTGCAAAAAGACTACCGGCTGCTCCACCATGTTCCAATACTCCAAAAAGCCAACCACCATAGCCGCCAAAATTCCCTGAAGGGCGATAGGCACTCCGATATGGCAAAAAATCTGGAACTGCCCTGCGCCGTCTATCTTCGCCGCCTCTAAAACAGTGGGCGGAATATCTAAAAAGGACTGATATACAATAAATACCGGAAATGTGGAAAATACCAGCGGCAGGATAAGGCTTAGGTGGGTATTGATCATGGACAGGGAATTTAAAACCAAATACTGGGATAACATCGTCACCTGAAAGGGCAGCAGCATACAGAAGATATAGACGGAAAATGCAATGCCGCTCCATTTTCTTCTGCTCTGCGCCATTCCCCACGCGGCGGGTACGGCAAAGATAAACTGTCCCACTAATATTGCAGCCACCACCTTAATGGAGTTCCAAAAAAGCACATAATACTCCGGCGTATCCAGTAAAAGCGCAATCAGATTTTTGAGCGTAGGCCAGGAAGGTATCAGGTGCCAGCCGGCATAGCCCCCTTCCTCCGCCAGAACCGGCGCCAAAACAGAGGCAAGCTCGGTATTTCCCATAAGCGTACCCGTCACAACAAACAGCACCGGAATAATACAAATGAACCCCAGAAAATATACCAACAGACGACCTATGTATTTCATTGCGCTTCCTCCTCCCTTTCCTGTATTACCTTTTTCTTTACCGCCTTTTTCGGTTCTGTCCGCTCCGCCCTGCCGATAATCAATTTTTTCATTGCGTACAGCATCGTGCACAAAAACAGCGCCGTTACCACAGAGCCGGCCGCCAGCTTGCCAAGCTCTAACTTCTGAAACCAGTTATTAAAAACATGCTGTAACAGATAAATGCTGTCGTTGGGATAATTCCCCGCCATCAGATAGGCTTCCCGAAACACCTTAAAGGAGTTGACAAAGGACATTACGGTAACGGCGTACAGGCTTTTTCTCAGATTAGGCATAGTAATCTTAAAAAACAAAATGAAAGAACCCGCCCCGTCCACCTTCGCCGCCTCATATATATTCTGCGGAATGGCCGAAAGCCCCGCAATCCATAAAAGCATACAGTAACCGAGATTTTTCCATACATAGGTGCCTACCAGCACCAAAAAAGCCGCATGGCTTTCTAAAAAGTCAACGGGCTGGGCAATACCCAGTTTTGACAGAAAGCCGTTTACAATTCCCTGACTGTCGAATAAAAGCCTCCACATGACCGCGATGGAATTAGACGGCAGCGCTAACGGAACCAGAAATAAAAATTGAATCCACCGGTTTTCCATGCCGTACACAACGACTGCCAGCAGCAGGGAAATCAGAAGAAGTAAAGGCAGGCAGACCATTTCAAATTTTATGGTGTTCCCCGCCGCCAACCGAAAAGCCTCGTTTCCCATAATCGTTTTATAATTGTCAAAAAATGCAAACTCCGCGCCCTGCACAAAGGACCTGCGAAATACATCTAACAGCGGAATCAGCAGGAAAACTGCCGTTCCAATCATGCTTGGTAACGCAAACAACAGCATCTTATCTTTTTTCTTCATGCCAGCCTTCCTTTTTCCTATACACTCTTTGCCTTTGCCGCTTTTCATTATATAAGAAAATGCGCCGGAAAAAATCTAAGCAATCTCTAAAATCCGCCTGAAATCTCTAATTTATCTCTAAATTTTCCCTTAAATATGTATTTTTAAAGAGAATATGCTATACTAATAAGCAGACCAAAACAGGAGGAATCGGCAATGCGCATACTGCTGATTGAAGATGACGAAAACTTATGCCAATCGCTGGCTTTTCATTTCCGGCAAAACCAAATGGAACTCCATTTCCGCCATAACGCCCATGACGGCTACAGCGAGGCGCTCCATGGAAAATACAGCCTTATCATTTTAGACTGTATGCTTCCGGATATGGACGGGCTTCAGCTTTTAACCGAGCTTCGGGCAAGCCGGATTTTCATTCCAATCCTGCTGCTGACGGCTCTCGGCTCCTTAGAAGATAAGGTGTCCGGCTTAGAGTCGGGCGCTGACGACTATATGGTAAAGCCCTTTGCTTTTCCTGAACTGTTGGCCAGAGTCCACACCCTTATCCGCCGTTCTTCCTTTGCCGCTCCGGCGGGCGTCCGGCGGTTCGGGGATATCGAATACAGCTATCAGACCCGTACCGTTTCCTGCGGTTCAAAGCGCATTCAGCTTTCCCGAAAAGAGGCGGACCTCTTTGAACTTTTACTGCAAAGCGGTGGGGAAACCATATTGCGGGACGATATCATCACAAAGGTTTGGGGCAGCTTTACGGAGATAGAAAACGGCAATCTGGACAATTATATCTATTTTCTCCGCAAACGGCTGACCTCTGTCCAAAGCAGCACCAGAATAAAAACCATACGGGGAATCGGCTTTAGGCTGACTCCGCCCCAAAAGGAGAGCACATGATTCACACCCTTATCAAAAAACTTACGCTTGGTTCCTCTGTTTTTATCTGCGCGATACTTCTGCTCGCCAATATCCTGTATATCCGGATTGCCTATAAGAATCTTGAACAGCAGACCATATCCAATTTTCAGACAAATATTTTTCAAATCTATCAGGATATAGAGAAAAGTCCCATTCTGAACGCATCTGTCCTGAAACAATACACGCAGAACCACTACGAAATCTACTTAGCAGATTACGAAACCACCCTGTATTATGAATCCGACGCCCCGCTGCCGGACCCCCAGGCTGTCATTGCGGAGTTAAAAAAGCTGTCCCCCTCCCCTTCGCCGGAGGACAGAAAAAGAACCTCCTATATTGAACATCAGGAATTTTTTTATCAGAGCGGCAAAAAAGATTACTATGTCAGTACGGCCCTTATTAAAAACACCGATTATGAAATAAATGCATATATTCTGTATTCCCTTGCGGACCTATACCGCCACACCCGGTATATTATTCTGCAAAGCTGCATCGTCTGCGTATCCGCCTCGCTCATTCTCTGCGTCTTCGCCTATTTTCTTGTCCGGCAAAGTCTAAAGCCGGTGGCGGATTCCCAGCGCCGTCAGACGGAGTTTATTGCGGCCGCCTCCCATGAGCTGCGGGCTCCCCTTACCGTCATCATGTCAAATACCTTTGCCATGACAAAAACCACCGGAGACGAGCAGCGGCATTACTACGAAATTACCGCTAAAGAATGTGAGCGCATGTCCTCCATGATTGAAAACATGCTGACTTTAGCACATTCCGACCGGTTTGCCCTGCAACTCGATAAATCCTGCTGCCAGCCGGAGGATATTGTAATCGACTGCTATAATTACTTTGAACAGATTATTCTTGCAAAGCATCTGAAATTCCATGTGTCCCTGCCGGAAAATGCGCTCCCTCCCTGCCTTGTTGACCGCAATAAAATATTGCAGCTTCTTATTATCCTTATAGACAACGCCGTCCACTATACGGAAAACGGCAGCATAACACTGAGTCTTTCCCGGAAAAACCAGTATTTAATATTTTGCGTTATCGATACCGGCATCGGTATTCCGGATTATGCCAAAGGCAAGATTTTTGACCGGTTCTACCGGGTTGACGCTTCCCATTCCGACCGGATGCACCATGGTCTTGGATTAAGCGTCGCAAAAGAAATCGCTCAGGCCCATAACGGCAAAATTAAAGTCAAAGACACGCCCGGCGGCGGAAGCACCTTCATTGTGGAACTGAAAATCATGTGACAAACAAATAATTTTTAATTCTGTAAATCTTTACTTCATTTTCTGGTTATACTATCTCCGATTAGCAAATCATTGCGAAACGCTCGAAACCTTTATTATGTTATGCAAGCAAAACAATTACCATAAGCAGGCGCTGTGAACCCGCCGGTACTTAGGTGGTGCAAAGCAGCACCTTATGTACCGCTGCGAGGTGAGGGCAGCGAAAGCGTGCCTGCGTTGGAATTGTTTTGGCTGCATAACTTTCATACTTTGAAAGCGTTTCGCAACCATCTATAGTTGAATTATTGTAAAGGAGATTGCGTTATGGCTAAAAATTATGCAGATACCGCCAAAGCGGTTCTAAAACATATCGGCGGGGAATCCAATATTTCCCATCTCGAACACTGCTCCACCCGCCTCCGGTTTACCATTGCGGATTCCGGAAAGGTGGACCGGGACGCGCTGAAATCCACTCCCGGCGTCATGGGCGTGGTCGGCAGCGGAAACCAATGTCAGGTTGTCATTGGAAATGATGTAATTGAGGTGTACGACGAACTTTTAAAACTGGGAAGTTTTGAAGGAGGAAACGCTGCGCCGCCTACCGCGGAAAAAAAGAAGTTCGGCGCCATGGTTCTTGACTTTATCGTCGGCATCTTCCAGCCCTTAGTGCCCGCCATTGCCGGCGCCGGTATCCTAAAGGCGCTGTTATCCCTGCTGGCGTTAATCGGCGTTATGGACGCAGACGGGGCGTGGTACCGGGTACTGTTTCAGGCGGCAGATTCCGCCCTCTATTTTCTTCCCATTCTGGTGGCCGTCACGATGTCCACCAAGTTAAACTGTAACCGCTTAGTCGCTGTGGCCTCTGTGGGCGCCCTGATTTTACCGGGCATGACTTCCCTGATTACGGAAGGGGTTACGCTCTGGGGTATGCAGGTGGAAAATATTGCCTACAGCTATCAGGTATTTCCGGCCATTCTTTCTGTTGCCCTGTTATATTTTGTAGAGAAATTCGTGACAAAGATTTCCCCCAAGCCAATCCGGGTATTCTTTGTGCCGCTGGTCTGCTTTGCCGTTGTCATTCCAATTACCCTGTTGATTCTGGGTCCGTTGGGCTTTACTGTCGGACAATGGCTGACAACCGTCATTTTATTCCTCTACGAGAGACTGGGCTGGATTGCAGTCGCCCTCTTAGCGGCTATCCTTCCATTTATGATTGCCACCGGCATGCACAAGGCATTTGTCCCTTACGCCGTATCTTCCATTACGGAAATGGGTGCGGAGGTTCTCTATATGCCAGCTTCCTTAGCCCATAACATCTCCGAAGGCGGCGCCTGCTTCGCTGTGGCGCTGCGCACCAAGGATACGGACGTCCGCTCCGCCGCCATATCCGCCGGTATCTCCGCTATATTCGGCATTACCGAGCCTGCCCTTTACGGCGTTACCCTGCAAAACAAGCGCGCCTTAACCGGCGTGGTAATCGGAAGTTTCTTCGGCGGACTGACCGTAGGGCTGGCAGGGCTTAGAGCCTTTGTTGCCATGGGACCGGGGCTGG
Organism: uncultured Lachnospiraceae bacterium; assembly: GCA_947625015.1. GTDB lineage: Bacteria > Bacillota > Clostridia > Lachnospirales > Lachnospiraceae > CAG-590. The sequence continues at coordinate 39,397 of CANQMR010000026.1, forward strand.
CGGGCATGGCCATGTTTGTGGATACGGAAAACAGCATGAACATTGTCTGGGCCTTTGTCGGTTTTGGCGTAGCTATTGCCGTCTCCTTTATTGCCACCATGATATTATACCGGGACAATAAAATCCAGACTACTGATGTAACAAAACATGCAGGTAACGGTGGGCCGATTTCCAGTCCGTTGGAAGGAACGCTGATTCCCCTAACGGAAGTGAAGGACGAGGTCTTTTCTGCCGGCGTTCTGGGCGAGGGAATGGCCGTCATACCGGAAAACGGGGAGTTATATGCGCCGGCGGACGCCACCATTGATACGGTCTTTGACTCCAAGCACGCCATTTCCATGGTCTGCGACAACGGCGCAGAACTTTTACTGCATGTGGGCCTAGAAACCGTAAAGCTTAATGGCAAGCATTTTGAACCCCAGGTCAAAAACGGAGACAAGGTAAAGGCGGGGCAGTTGATTATGAAGTTTGATATTGAGGCGCTTAAAGAAGAGGGCTTTGATGTGGTGACGCCGGTCATTATCACCAATGCCGACGACTATGACTTTAAGCAGTCCGAGACCGGCTCCGTCAAGACTGGCGAAATCATTTTCGACTTAAAGAGAAAGGGGGCTTAACAGTGAGTTTCCCGGAAGGATTTTTATGGGGCGGCGCAATAGCCGCCAACCAGGCGGAGGGCGCTTATGACGCGGGCGGCAAGGGATTGTCTGTGGCGGACGTCGCCACCTATAAGCCCCATGCCGATGTAAAGGATTATAAAACGCACACTGCCGTCTCGCTAGACGCGATAAAGAAAGCAATGCAGGATACGGATTGCACCTATTATCCCAAACGCCGGGGCATTGATTTCTATCACCGGTATAAGGAAGACCTGGCCCTGCTTGCGGAAATGGGCTTTAAGGTATTCCGGTTTTCCATTGCCTGGTCCCGGCTTTATCCCACAGGCGAGGAGACAGAGCCAAACGGGGAGGGGCTTGCCTTTTACGAGGATGTTCTGAAAGAATTGAAGCGTCTTAACATCGAGCCTTTAGTCACCCTCTCCCACTACGAGATGCCGCTTCATCTGAGCTTAAAATACAACGGCTTTACCGACCGCCGGGTAATCGAATATTTTGTGCGGTTCTGCCGCACCTGCTTTGCCCATTACGGTAAATATGTGAAATACTGGCTTAATTTTAACGAGGTGGACAGCATTATAAGGCATTCCTTTATCACCGGCGGCATTATCCCGGAGCTGTGCGGCGACAGGGGAGAAACCGCCTGCTGTTATCAGGCCCTCCATCACCAGTTTGTGGCGGCGGGCCATGCGGCAAAGCTCTGTCACGAAATGGTGCCCGGCGGACAGATGGGCTGTATGCTGACCAAACTGATGACCTATCCCCGCACCTGTGCGCCGGAGGATGTGGCCGCCACCCAGAAGAAAAATCTGGAAAATATGTTTTACTCTGATGTTATGGTCTTTGGGGAATATCCCAGAATGATTCTTAAGGACTTGGAAAAACGGGGCATTGAAATCCATATGGCGCCGGAGGATTTGTCAGTCATAAAAGAGGGGACTGTCGATTTTGTCTCCTTCAGCTACTATATGAGCATGACGGAATCCGTAGACCCTGATGCAGAGCGCACCCCCGGCAATACCGTACTGGGCGTAAAAAATCCGTACCTTGCCTCCAGCGAATGGGGCTGGCAGGTAGACCCTGTGGGACTTAGGATTTCCTTAATCGAGCTTTACGACAGATACCGGAAGCCGCTGTTCGTTGTAGAAAACGGCATCGGCTCAAAAGACATCTTAGAAGAGGACGGCTCCATTCACGACCCCTACCGGATTGATTATTTCCGCCGGCATTTTCAGGAAATGGAAAAAGCGATAGACGCAGGCGTGGAGCTTATGGGATACACAAGCTGGGCGCCCATTGACTTAATCAGCGCCTCCACCAACCAGATGAGCAAGCGGTACGGCTTTATCTATGTAGACCAGGACGATATGGGAAACGGCTCCTTAAAGCGGATACGCAAGGACAGCTTCTACTGGTACAAAAAGGTCATTGCCACCAACGGCAGGGATATGAGCGATGAAATATAAATCCTGTTTCCCTGAGAGATAAAAAACAGGCGTCTGCAAAACTTCTGTCTTGCAGACGCCTGTAATATTTTATCCCTACAATGATTACACAACAAAGTGCTCCGTATGTCCGCTGAGGTCGTTGGAGATATCCACCAGTTTCCGGGTATCGTCATGGCATTGCTGCACAATGTTGCGGAGCTCCGTCATAGATGCGGAGGTCTCCTCTGTGGCCGCTGCATTCTCCTCTGCAATCGCCGCTAACTGCTCTACGCTGTCCAAGACCGTATCCTTCATGCGCTCCAATTCCTCAATGCTTCTCCGCAGACGGTCTACGCCGTTGGATACCGAGGTAATCTCCGTATTCAGGGAACCAAACATATCCCTCGTGTTATCTAACTTGATATTCTGCTGTTTTACGCTTTCCGAAACATCATTCATGGTCTCCACACTGGTGTTGGAATTGTGAATCAGCTCAGAGACAATGGCCGTAATCTCCTCCGCCGCATTCTGCGACTGTTCGGAAAGATGGCGTATCTCATCTGCCACTACCGCAAAGCCCTTGCCGTTCTCCCCTGCTCTTGCCGCTTCTATGCTGGCATTTAAGGAAAGAAGGTTCGTCTGTGAGGCGATATCTGAAATCATATCCGTTGCAGCCTGTATCGCCTGGGCAGAGCGGTTGGTCATATCCGTCTGTTCCCGGACGGTAGTGATTGCATTGCTGGTCTGTTCTGAAAGTCTGACTAAATCCTTCAGGGTATCCTCCGCCGACTCGGAGTAATCCTTCATCTTAATCGAATTCTGGTTAAGCACCTCGATATCGTCTGCCGTCACCTCGATGGAACTACCCATGCGGGAAATCTCCTCATTGGCCTCTACCGTCTCATGGGCCTGATTACCTGCCCCGTTGGCAATCTCATCTACCGCCTGATTGATATTAGAAATATTATCTGTAATCAGATTAAAGGAGGATTCAAAGCTATTGGAAAACTCCTCTAAGTTATTGGAACTATCTTTGAGGTCATGGATAATGCCCTTAAATTTATCGATCAATCCCTGAATGGAGTGAGACATCACGCCAATCTCGTCCGCCCTTGCCAGCATGGACTGGTTAACATCAAAGTCAAGCCTTCCTGTTGCCACATCATCTAACCGGCCAATGGCGCTTTTTAGCGCCTTAATAATATTCTTTACCAGAATAAGGATAATGATTACGGTAATCACAAAGAGGAACAAAATTCCGCCTGCCATCCTTGCCATACTTGCCCGAATCTCTTTTTCCACATCCGCCTTGGCCCGTCCCACAAAGAACAGCCCTACCACATCTCCATTTTCCTGACACATCGGTATGTAATAACCACAATAATCCGCCCCGGCAATCTCCACATCTTCTGCGAAGTGGCTCTTTGATTTGCCTGCCAGAATATCCTTTGCAAAATCAGTGTCAATGGTGGTGCCAATCGCGCGCTTGCCCGCAGAATCCGTAACTGTAGTCAGCGCTCTCTCATTGCCCCAGAACAGAGTAACCTCCAACCCGGTCTCCTTCTTAATGGGATCAATCAGGGAAAAGTCATCTGTCAGTACCGTATCCCCCTTCTTTAAAACCTTATCCTCAAAAGAATAATCTCCTTCTGCAAAGGTGCTGTAAAGACTGTCCACATTAAGGGTAACGGCCTGAAGCTTCTCCTCAATCAGCTTATACACAATCTTCTTCTGGCTGCTGCCGCTCATTATCACGCTTATAATACTGATGAATACCAACGGAAACAAGACCATCAGAATCAATTTTGTTGTGATGTTAACGCCCTTTTTCATACCTACCCCTCCAAATACTTTGATTTATTTGTTAAGCCATGCATCCCTCGTGAACACTTCGTGTTCTCTCGGTCACGGGCTTGCGCCCTATGTCGATGCCGTCTGACAAATCTGTCTGCAAGCAGACGCTTTGTCATTCGACATCTCCGCATGGCTTACTGCTTTCGTGAACATTATACCACACTTTCGGCAAAAGACAAATACCCATATTTTCTTGAGTTTCCGCAGTTTTATCCACAACGGCTTGTTTTTTCATATACCATAATAAACAACTTTCGAAAAATCTTTAA
>CANQMR010000027.1 GCA_947625015.1 uncultured Lachnospiraceae bacterium
TTATTGCAGATTTCCCTTAAAACCAAGGTTTTTATAAAGATTTAACAATAAAAAAACAGGTAGTTTTTGACACTACCCTTAAGTAAGGGGGAGATAAGAATATGAAGAAATTTTTTTTGGCATTTTTAGCAGTTGCTATATTGACTGGTTGCAGCAATGAAATGCAAAGTAATGGTAAGCGTGAACTCGTGACAGAAACGCAGCAGGAAACACAAAATCCGCCTAACACAGAAAGCGACCTGTCAGAAAACAAAACAGAGCAGGTAAATGATAATACAGCAGAAGATACAGCAGGGCAGGCAGATATAAAAACTGAAAATGAAGAACAGAGTACAACGCAGGAAACAAATGCTGAACAACAGGATTCTTCCACAGAGGATGTTGAAAATAATAATTATTATGCCGTTTGTACCGGGTATAGTAAAACCGAAGTTGAGAATTTTGCGCTGACGATAAAAGATTTATTTTTGAATAAGGATTGGAGTCAATTGGCTGATAAAATATCTTATCCGATAACAATCGGAAATATTACCTGTAACAGTAAAGAGGATTTTGCAAAAGGCGACTTCGCAGCGGAGTTAAATGAAGAATTTTACGCGGGTATGGAGAAGGAAAGCTGTATGGATATGTTTTGCAATTACAGTGGAATAATGTTTGGAGATGGGCAGGTTTGGATTGCGGAAGTAGAAAACGAACTCAAAATAATAGGGATTAATCCTTAAAATCAGGGATTATCACACACTCATATATAACCATGGCAATGATTGCCAGGAGCAGCATGCCCACTGCGCTCAGCAGGAACAGGGGAGAATTTTGCTCAGCAGTTAAAAAAGGGAAGCCAAGCAATTCCATTCCTGCGGCAAAGCCGAACCATAGCTTGGCAACGGCGTGATTGTAGGCTTTAACATCTTTTACTTTGGGAGGCTTTACCCCGGTCCAGAAGCCCACTGCCTCCTTTTGGTTCCATGCGCTGATTCCAAGTAATAAAAATAGGACCGCCACGCCGCTCCAAATAATAAATGCAATCAACATAAGTCTCACCTGCTTTCCGTAAAATGGGCCGGTTACCGGATATAAAGACCGGCAAGCTGCATATCCTCGTTATAGGTCAGATGGAAGGTGACGGAAGCATTTTCATAGGTGACCGTTACTTCCCCCACGCCAAAATGTTTCCCCGACTGTATCAGTTCTGCGCCATATATCTGTCCCATGCTTACGCGGCTGCCCCAGTTTTGCGCCACCTGCGCTTTGGCGGAATCCATGGTCTCTTTGGTTAAGACCGGCTGCATGTCCGGAGTGGACATATTTTTCAGGGAATCATAATCTTCCTTATCGAACAGGTCAATGGTTTTCGTCATAGCCTCTTCCAATGTAGCTTGGTCAAAATACCGGCTGTCTTCTAAGGGAACCGCCTTTGGCAGAACCCAGTAGAGGATAGCGCAGATAACGGCCAGGCAGAGAACGACAAGAAGGATTATTTTTAAGGTCCGTCCCCGGCGGTACTGTTTCCGGTCTTTTTCGGACAGCTCCTCGTTGAAGCTGTCTGCGATTTCCTTTACAGAGCCCATTTCCCTGGCGATGTCTGCAAAGGCTTCGCCTTCTTCCAGCCGCATATGAATATCCGTCTCTAACTGTTTTTGGATGTCCTTTTTCTTATCCCTGCCGCACTGTATCTTTTTTAAAATATTTTTAATATACGCTTCCTTCGTCATCGTTTAATCCTCCATGAGCTTTGAAATTCCTACGGAAATGGTATGCCAGACCTCTGTAATCTCTGCCAGCGCATCCCGCCCCTTGTCTGTAATTTCATAATATTTCCGGGGGACCTTCTTCCCTTCGCCTTCCTCCCAGCGGCTTGCCACCAGTCCGTCCTCCTCCAGCCGGTATAAAACGGGGTATAAGGTGCCGTCCTTTAAGGAAAAAATGTTCTCGCTTTTCTCTTTCATTTCCTGGATAATCTGATATCCGTATTTGGTTTCGGATTGCAGCAGCTTAAGGACTAACATATCCAGGACGCCTTTTCGCATCTGCCGTTCAAATTTCCCCTTCATCTATATCTCCCAATCTATATACTTTGTAATACAAAGTATATAGATTTAGAAAGATGTTGTCAAGCCTTTTTTACGGGAAATCGAAGGGATAAACATACATAAATAAAAAGAGATAAGCCATGCACAGCCGGAGAATGATTTGAATAAGTTAATAATAAGTAAGGAAAATGGTGGCATAGCTATGGCATTTGAACACATAAATATCCGTAAAATTCTGGGCTGCGCGCTATCTGAGGATGCCATTATTGTAGATGTCAGACCGCCGGAGCGCTTTTGCCGGGGGCATATTCCCATGGCTGTCAATCTGTCTTTGGAGAAAATACAGAAAAACCTGGTGAACCTGCCGAAATCCCGCACGCTGATTGTATACTGCGATACCGGGGGCGCCAGCGTACAGGCGGCAAGGCTTTTATCCGATATGGGATATACGGTGATAAACTGCGTGGGAGGACTGAGAAATTATAACGGCTCATTGACAAAATAAATCACAAGGTTATTTCCTTATTGGTCAAAATCTGTTATAGTAAAGGACAGGAGTTGTTTTTTGTAAGGAGCACATATGCAGGAATTGGAGTACATTGCGCCCTGCCATTTTGGGCTGGAGGCAGTATTAAAGCGGGAAATTACAGATTTAGGCTATGAGATTGTCTCGGTGGAGGACGGACGGATTACCTTTAAGGGGGACCAGGCAGCACTGGCGAGAGCCAATATTTTTATCCGGACGGCTGAGAGAATTATGATTAAGGTGGGCAGCTTTCGGGCAGACACCTTCGATGAATTATTTGAAGGCACAAAAGCATTGTCCTGGGAACAGTATCTCCCAAAGGACGCCAGATTCTGGGTGACTAAGGCCACAACCAACAAATCCAAGTTGTTCAGCGGTTCCGATATCCAGTCGATTGTCAAAAAGGCGATTGTGGACAGGCTGACCGGCGTTTACCATATCCGGTGGTTTGAGGAGACCGGCGCAGAATATCCCATACGGGTATTTATTTTTAAGGATATTGTTACCATTGCTTTGGATGCTTCGGGGACCTCGCTGCATAAGCGGGGATACCGCCAGTTGGTAGGCAAGGCGCCGATTTCTGAGACTTTGGCGGCGGCACTGATTATGCTGACGCCATGGAACAGGGACAGGCTTTTGGTGGATCCCTTTTGCGGCAGCGGCACATTTCCTATTGAGGCGGCTATGATTGGGGCTGAGATTGCGCCGGGCATGCACCGGGAATTTACGGCGGATAAATGGGACAATCTGGCGGCGGAGACGATCTGGCAGCAGGCGCTTGCCGAGGCGGAGGATAAGATTTTGCGGAACGTCAGCATGAGCATACAGGGTTACGACTTAGACGCCGGTATAATAAAATGCGCGATGAAAAACGCTAAGGCCGCGGGAGTGGAACAGCATATTCATTTTCAGCAGCGGGATATGCGGGAACTGTCCAGCCCGAAGAAATACGGATTTCTTATCACGAACCCGCCTTACGGTGAGCGGTTAGAGGACAGGGCTGATTTGCCGGAGCTTTACCGGGATATGGGAAAAGCCTTTGACCGGCTGGATACATGGTCGAAGTTCATTATTACCTCCTATGAGGACGCAGAGAAATATTTGGGGCGGAAGGCGACTAAGAACCGGAAGATATATAACGGCATGATTAAATCCTATTACTATCAGTATATGGGACCGAAGCCGCCGAGGAGAGAAAGGCAGTAGGTGTACGCAGCGAACAGAAAAGAGGAAAATGTATGGAGAAATTGATATTTGCTACGGGCAATGAGGGAAAAATGAAAGAAATCCGCATGATTTTAGGGGATTTGAACTATGAAATCCTATCCATGAAGGAGGCCGGTATAGAAGCCGATATTGTGGAGGACGGAAAGACCTTTGAGGAAAATGCGGTAATCAAGGCAACCGCAATCAGCAAAATTGCAAACTGTCTGGTGCTGGCGGACGACTCCGGCCTGGAGGTGGATTACATGGATAAAATGCCGGGAATCTATTCCGCCAGATGGTTGGGAGAAGATACCTCCTATGCCATTAAGAACCAGACAATTATTGATAATCTGGCAGGGGTGCCCGACGAGAAGCGGACGGCCCGGTTCGTCTGCGCCATTGCTGCGGCGTTCCCCGACGGACGGGTGATAACCAGACGGGGAACCATTGAGGGCATAATCGGTTACGAGGAGAGAGGGGAGAACGGTTTCGGCTATGACCCCATTTTCTATCTCCCTGAATACGGAAAGACAACCGCGGAGCTTTCCCCGGAGGAGAAGAATAAAATCAGCCACCGGGGCCGGGCTTTGGAAATGATAAAAGATGAGCTTTAAGGGCAGGCGCAGTTTGTTGGGAAAAAAGGAAGACGGCTTGCGTGGCGAAGGGAAGGCAGGCGGCTTGCGGGCCAGAGACGGAGGATTGGGGAAAAGAACTGGCGGCCAGCAGGGCAGGCAGTCCGGAAAGGATAATGAGGCGATAGAGATGCGGATATTGGTGATTAGCGATTCCCATGGAAAAAATGATGATGTTAAGCAGGTGCTAGAGCAGGTGGGCGATATTGATATGTTTATCCATTTAGGCGATATTGAGCGCGGACCGGAGTATATCCGGGAACTGGCAAAGTGTGAGACGCATATGATAGCCGGTAATAACGATTACGATATCAACCTGCCGGACAGTGATTCCTTTATGATTGCGGATAAAAAGGTATTCATTACCCATGGGCACCGGTTCTATGTGTATTCCGGGGTGGAGCATTTACGGCAGTACGCCAGGGATAACGGCTATGATATTGTCATGTACGGCCATACGCACATGCCTTATCTGGAAATCGGCGAGGATGTGACAATCTTAAATCCCGGCAGCATTTCTTATCCGAGACAGGACGGCAGAAAGCATACCTTTATGCTGATTGAGGTAGATAGGGAAGGGGAGTTCCATTATTCGGAGGGACTGCTGAAATCCTCTCTGCGGGATTTGTATAAGGGATTTTACTAGGATTTTAATATGTTGGAAGGCAGGATTTTCGTGAGGTGCGTATCAAATGGAGGTCGGGACATTTTTTGAGGCCGGAGGCAGGAGGTTCATTTATAAATGGACGGATGGAACGGACGGCGATTTTATTAAGTTCAGCGGCGATATGGAAGACTATTATAACCGGTTAGTGGGCGGCGAGGATAACCGCAAAGGGTTTGTTCCGTATAACGCTCTGGCAGACATTCATGATGTTATGGTGGTGTATGATGAGGACAGGCCGGCAGCTTGCGCCAGCTTTAAAGGTTATGATGAAAGGTCGGCAGAGATAAAGCGGGTATGGGTAAGCGAAGAATACAGGGGCTGCCATATTTCCAGAAAAATGATGGAACTGTTGGAGGAAAGAGCAAGGGAAAAGGGATTTAAGCGGGCAATTTTACAGACAAGGGAAGCCTGTGTGGAGGCAGTGTCTTTATACAAATCTCTGGGCTATGCGCAGATTGCAAATTATCCGCCCTATGATAAGCTGGAACTGGCTGTATGTTTTGAAAAAGTGTTGTGAAGTGGATAGATTACAGATAAGGAAAACAGGACAATGAAAAAAGGGGATATTTGCGAGGGTATAGTGGAACGCTATGCCTTTCCAAATAAAGGCTATGTGAATATAGAGGACAGGGAGATTTGCATTAAGGGGGCATTAAAAGGGCAGAAGGTGCGTTTCTCTGTAAAAAAGTTGCGGAAGGGAAATGGCGAGGGGCGGCTGTTAGAGGTTTTGGAAAAGGCGCCTGTGGAGGACGCCATACCGGAGTGTCCCCATTTCGGACAGTGCGGCGGCTGCACCTATCTTACCATGAGCTATGAAAATCAACTGCGGTTAAAAGAGGAGCAGGTGAAATCTCTGCTGCAAAGCGTTGTTCCCGTCGTATGCGGCGCCGGGGCAGAGGACAACGGGAATGAGGCGGCACAGGGAAAAGCAGAGGAAGGCTTGTGTCAGGAGTCTTGCCCGCAGGGAGGAATAAGGGAAGGCTTGCGGCAGGAATATAGCCCGCAGGGAGGAATACGAGAAGACTTGTGTCAGGAATCTTGCCTGTGGGAAGGCATAAAGGGAAGTCCGGTGCAGGAGGCGTACCGGAATAAGATGGAATTTTCCTTTGGGGACGCTTTTAAAGGCGGTCCTCTGGCTCTTGGTATGCACAAAAAGGGAAGTTTTCACGATATTGTTACAGTGGACCACTGCCGGATTGTGGATTCGGATTATACCGACATTTTGCGGACAGTGCTGGATTTCTATACAGAGAAGCAGACGCCTTTTTATAAGAAAATGCAGCATACCGGCGTGCTTCGGCATCTGGTGGTGCGGCAGGCCGCTTGCAGCGGAGATATTCTGGTAAATCTGGTGACTACCACCCAGGATTTGGACAGCCTTTATCCGGAGGAGTTAAAGGAGCGGCTGCTTTCTTTAAAGCTACATGGAAGAATTGCCGGCATACTGCACACCCATAACGACAGCCTTTCTGACGCTGTGGTTCCGGAAAAAGTCATTACCCTTTACGGGCAGGATTATATTTATGAAAATATTCTTGGACTGACTTTTCGGATTTCCCCGTTCTCTTTTTTTCAGACCAATTCCAGAGGAGCCGAGATCCTGTATGAAACTGCCCGCTCTTATGTGGGAGACACAAGGGATAAGGTGATTTTTGATTTGTACAGCGGAACGGGCACCATTGCCCAGATGTTAGCGCCGGTGGCAAAAAAGGTAATCGGCGTGGAAATCGTGGAAGAAGCGGTGGAGGCTGCCAGAGAAAATGCGAAGCTCAACGGCCTTACCAACTGTGAATTTATTGCCGGAGATGTGCTGAAGGTGATTGACGGGATTGCGGAGCAGCCGGATATCATCGTGTTAGACCCGCCAAGGGACGGGATTAATCCCAAGGCACTGGATAAGATTATTGCCTATGGCGTGGAAGAAATCGTGTATATTTCCTGCAAACCCACCAGTCTGGTAAGGGATTTGGCGGTGCTGACCGGGAGAGGGTATCGGGTGGCTAAGGCTTGTGCGGTGGATCAATTTGTTGGGACTGTGCATGTGGAGACGGTTTGCCTGCTGTCGAGAAAAGCCTAATAAATCAAAGAAGGTGAATAAGAATGGATAATAGAAAACATATGGGAAAGAATAAAGATGGAGTAATATTTCCTATTGCTCCAAATCTTTCCGAAATGGGTGACAGTTATTTGGAGTTTATAGAAAAAATTAAAGAGCAGATCCGCACGCAAAGGATTTCAGTTGTTATGAAGGCAAATTCCAGTATGATTTGCCTTTATTGGACGATTGGAAAAGCTATTTTAGAGAAGCAGGAAGAAGAAGGGTGGGGAGCCAAAGTTATTGATCGCATGGCAAAAGATCTGAAGGAAGCGTTTCCTGACATGTCCGGATTTTCCCCAAGAAATATCAAGTATATGCGCAAATTTGCTCTGTGCTGGCCGGATTATGAAATTGTGCAACGGGTCGTGGCACAAATTCCATGGAGAACAAATCGGACATTACTTGATAAATTAGATACAGTTGAAAGCCGGAGTTGGTATGCTCAAAAAGTCATTGAAAATGGCTGGAGCAGTACAATTCTTGAATTGCAGATCCAAAGTAAATTGATGGAGCGAACAGGTAAGACAGTCAATAATTTTCCGGCTGCATTACCACCGTTGGATTCAGATATGGCAAACCAGATATTTAAAGATCCTTACTTATTTGATTTTTTAGGTACGGATATGCCAAGACGTGAGGTGGAGATTGAACGGAAATTAACAGAACATATTCAAAATTTCTTGCTTGAATTAGGACAAGGATTTGCGTTTGTAGGCAGACAGGTACATTTGGAGGTTGGAGGACAGGATTTCTATATCGATCTTTTATTTTATCATCTAAAACTGCGTTGCTATGTGGTGATTGAATTAAAAGCTTGTGATTTTGAACCGGGATTTGTCAGTCAGCTTAATATGTATCAGAATGTGGTTAATGACATTTTGAAGCATCCTGATGATAAACCGACCATTGGATTATTATTGGTGAAGGGAAAAAATGAAACTGTTGTTGAGTATTCTCTGGCAGGTTACCAAAATCCTATAGGTGTGGCAGATTGGAAAAATCAGATTGCACGTGCTTTGCCAGAAGAATTGAGAAGTAGTTTACCGACGGTTGAAGAAATTGAAAAGGAATTAGAACAGTGAAAATTGATTAAACTTATGAAAAATATCGTCAGCCATGTAGAAGAAAACATCCAAAGCAAAATGATTTATGTGTTGCAAATTCCAGTTCGCATACCAATAAATCAAAGTAATTCACAAACCGTTTAAACAGGATGCTTGCGTTTTTTACCGAGTTCTTATATAGTATAGATAGTAATGGGGGTATATGTTTGCGGACATATACTTGAGAGAGTCGGAACAATCCGGCTCTCTTTCGTTTTTGTATAAGTATAAAGAAAAAACCATCTGCTCTACGCTCTGCCACTTGTTGCAAATTTTGCAACAACTGCGACAAATTGATAAAAACATACGTGTAGGATTACAATACATGTGTTACATTTTAATAATTAAATAACGGAAGAACCTCTTTTGTGTTATATTTGAATCACCACAAAACAAAAATTTCCCAAAGGAGGTCTTCCATTATGGCTAGTATAACACAAGATATGAAATTTAGGCTATCATTAATTAAATACGCTGATAAATATGGCGTCACAAAGGCAGCCATTAAATATCATACCAACAGACAGTATGTTTACCGCTGGAAAAATCGATATGATGGCACATGGAACTCCCTGCGTGACCGTTCCAGACGGCCCCATCATCATCCTAATCAGCATACAGAAGATGAAATCCGGCTCATCCGCAACATACGCCGCCGCAATCCTGATGCTGGTCTGGTGGTGTTCTGGGTTAAACTCTGCCAGCGTGGTTATACCCGTTCCATTCCGGGATTATACCGGTTAATGCGCTTCATAAGATGATTGATTCAGATGAACTGGCAGAGATTCCGCTAGAATTAGAATCCGCAGGTACATTAAAGATGTTTGCGCTGTATCCGAAATTACAGGAAGTGTTGGAGAAGGGCAGTGTGTTCTTTATTGATGAATTAAATGCCCGCTTGCATCCGTTACTTGTAAGAAACTTTTTACTTATATTCTTAAATCCGGAAATCAACGTCAACCACGCTCAGCTTGTATTTACAACCCATGATACATGGCAGTTATCGAACCGGTTGTTGCGTCGTGATGAAATCTGGTTTGTTGAAAAAGATGAAAGAGGTGTATCCACACTTTATTCATTGGCTGACTTCGTGGATGAGGATGGTTCCCGTATCCGTAAGGATGAAAGCTATGAGAAAAATTACTTGATTGGAAAGTATGGTGCAATTCCTACCTTAAAGAGTATTGATATTTTTAAGGAGGAATGAGTATGGCGAAAAAGGATAGAATCCCATGGATTGTGTTTGCAAGACTCTTGGACTTGCTGTTCGGATTTTGGGAGAGTGTATGAAACTAAGACCGGGCAGAAGTATGATATAAAAAGAGCTCCTTTTGAGGAATATATAAGACAGTTAGAACCGGATAAACGCGAATTGGCGTATGCCTGGTATACGGCCATGGGGCTTCAGGCAGTAGATGGTCTTGAGACTTCGGATTATCTGAAAAAAATCGCTAAGAAAAATATTGAAGGCGAGATTACGATTTTGGAAGCCGCCAAACTCATAGAGAGTTATTACAACGAGTCAAAGGAAAAGGATACGTAAGGGCAAATTTCACTGATCTGTCAAAGGAAATTAGAGAAACAACAGAATTCGTGGAACTGTTTTAAGAAATCTTCTGCTTGGAGAGACAATGAATTAAAAAATCGTTATCTGCATATTCGGTGGAAAGAGCAAAAACAGGACATTGAAGATACAAAACAGGACATTCAAAATACCAGCAGAGACCGTTTCAAGTTTTCTGAGTTTACACAAAACTTGAAACGGTCTCGCTTTTATTTATACAGAATCTTCCCACGCAACTCTTCTTTGATATTTAAACGTTCCAGCTCCTTCGCATTTTCTGTATGGATCGGATAGATGCTTTCTGTGGGTTCTACCGAATTGATCACCTCAGCGAGCAGCTTGGCCGTCGCATGGCCGCTTGTATGCATATATTGCACATGATCGCACGAGTCAAGAAATGCCTTATATTTTTCGTTATAGGCATTATGCTTCGGGTTCAGGTAGCCTTCCCACATAGAATAGACCACGATCGGGTTCAGATCCTTGAATTTGTCGATCCATTTTTTATATGCTTCATCCGCCTTGATAACAAGACAAAAGCCCTCGTCACGCATAATTTCTTCCTGTGTTACGTCTTTTTTTGAGGCGCCATAAGCAGAAATGCCCTTCGAGGGGTAATAAGGATAGACATATTTGAAATCATATATTCCATGATTACCGCAGGCTTTCTTCCGATTTTTAATTATGCTTTTCCGGTATTCAATTTCCGCTTCTTTGAAATGACAGATCTGCTCATAGACGTAGCGATGGGCAAACATTTTGATGCCATTGCGGTTCGCTGCCTTATAAAAGGTTGCCAGCGTATCTGCATTCGTTGAAGAGCAGATCAGAAACACATACCTGTGTTCCTCGAAAAGCCGTATGCAGTCTTTCAGCATATCCGCTTCAGAATACACTTTTTCCGTCAATCGGCTCAGCATAGTCCCTTCTATGAGCAGCACATCCACCTTCCGCTTTCCATTGCGGCGGATGTATGTGTTTATCATATTGATCAGACTTTTTCCGCGATGTCCATGTCCCCTGAAATCGCCCGTATGCAGAATTGTTTTATCCGGTGTTTCCAACAGGTACATATAGGCGTCAAAAGCAGAATGGTCTACCAGATAGGGAGTGATACAGATGTCCTTCACCGCAAAGGATTTCGCCGCCTTGATCTCATGCACTCTTGTATCATCATGCAGTATTTGAAGTGCTTCCGTATCTTGTGTGTATTTTGCAATGGTCGTCATGACCTGTCTGGTCACCCTGCCCATATATACAGGCACGCTGCGCGGTATTTCCTTAAACCTTCCGATATGGTCGCCATGGTAATGCGTAAAAAGAACGGCGTCTACATTTTCAGTCTCCCAGTCAAACGCAAGATTCTCCGTCTCCGTTCCGGGCAGATTCTTGCCAAAGTCAATCATGACCTTTGCCTCAGAAGAGGATACCACTGTGATACACCCTCCGATCTGATTTCCATTATAAATTTTAATGTCTGTCATTAGCGCACTTCCTTTCTTTGTGTTTTACTCGAAAATTTTATTATTGCAGTCGATCAATGTTTTCCTGTTTCATATCGTTCGCATGATTTTTTGCAGCAATTTGGCCTCCACCTTATTAATTTGATAGTTCATGGATTAGTCCTTCTTTTCATAGGTGTAAATTTCACGTCGTGTTTTTTTGTCATAGCCTTGATCTCTGATACCAAGATCACTGTGTTCAGAAATGTAATTGTAGAAGTTCTTTCCGAAAACGCCGGCCATGCCTCTTTCTAACGTCCATTCCTCTCCATACAGATCAGGAAGAGAGAAGGTCTTGCCTTTGAAATCACCAACTTGGACACGACGAACGGCTTCTTCGACTGTAAATATTGTATTCAGGTCGAACAGTTTGTATCGAATATAGTCCTGAATGGTCATTCCTTTGTTTTTTGCTGCTGTTTCAAGTTTGCTATAGTACTCATCGTTTAATGAAAATTTGATTGTAGCCATATTAGCTTCCTCCTTTTAATTATATTTGCAGGGGCCCGCGCATTCATGTCCCTGAAAGATATAATACTACATTTAGGTATGCCTGTCAACCGAAAACTTAAAAGATTGCTAAAAAAATATGGGAATGCATTGGAACGCAGATACATGAATTCGGAGAGGGAAAGTAAATTTGCGCAATTACCGCTAAAAAATGGCTATTCCTGGCAGAAAAAATGTGGTATAATCTAATATAACTATATAATTTGGCAGACAGAAGATGAACGGATGGGGTGAGGTAAGATTATGGGGAAAAAATGTCGGACAATCGGGCTGTTAGTCAGCGGAATCATGGATCCTTTTACGGAATCTTTATGCCGGGGAGTGATTAAGGAGTGCAGGAAGCAGGGAGTTAAAGTGGTTGCCTTTCCGGGAAAATATCTGGACAGGGACCTTTCCGGGCAGCCGGAGATTATGTATGAGTACCAGTTTAATACGATTTTTGATTATGTTGCGCCGAATGAGTTAGAGGGCTTGATTGTGTCGGCGGGCAATATCGGCTGCTTTTCCGGGGAAGAGCGGGTGCAGGAAATGCTAGAGGGGTACGGGAACATCCCCTGCGTTCTGACTGCCTCGAAATGGGACGGCTATATCAGCGTGAACTATGATAATGAAAGCGGTGTCCGGGAGGGAATGGACTATCTGATTAACCAGTTGCACTGCAAGAATTTTGCGATGCTGGCGGGACCGGACGACAGTACGGACGCCAGGGAACGGAAAGAGGCGTTTATCCGCATTTTGCAGGAGAACAACCTTCCGTTGACGAAAGAGCAGATTGTCTATGCAAGCTATAACCGGGATAACCCGGAGGAGTGTAATGAGCTATTGGACAACAATCCGGATGTGGAGGCCATTTTCTGCGTCAATGACGACTCCGCCCTGGGCTTATATGAGGTTATGCGCAAACGGGGTATCGTTCCCGGAAAAGATATTAAAATTCTCGGCTATGACAATACGCCTGCGGGGGCTAAGGCCCAGCCCTCCCTGTCTTCTGTGGGCTCTGATGCGATCCGGTTAGGGCAGGAGGCCGTTGCGGTTCTGTGCCGCATGTTAGACGGGCAGAAGGTTGAGCCGGTTGTGCTGCCGGCCAGCTTTGTACTGAGAAATTCCTTTGGTTCCACCTATGCCGAGGAGGAGGAAGACCGGCTGCGGCTGTCAGAGGAGGCCGATGATTATTTTGACTCCATTTTTCAGCGCTATCAGAACATTGAAAGCGAAGACGGCGGCAGGTTAAGGCGGATGTTTAAAAGCATATTAGAGCAGCTTTTGTATATTGCAGATAACCCCGGAGAGCTCGAAAAGGTTATGCCCGGATTGATGGGAAAAGTGGACAGCTTTTTGGAATACAATGCGTTGGAATATGCGGATATGGATGATCTTTTGCTGCGGCTGGAATATATTTTCCGGAAAATCTGCGGCGTTCACAGTGCGATAGACTACAAGTATGAAGTCCGCAACCTGTTTGACGCGATATACCGGCGAATCATTCATAACATGGATTTCCGGGCGAGCCGGGTCAACCGGGAACGGTATGAGGATGTGTATTCCATGAAGATTTTTGTCCGGGACAGCCTACAGTTTCGGAAGGGAAATGATACCGCCTATACGGCCCTGTTCGGTTTTATGGACTGGTTGCAGATATATAACGCCTATCTCTATGTCTTTGAGGAACCGATTACCCATTTATATCAGGAGAAATTCGTAAAACCGGACCATGTGCTGTTAAAGGCATATCTCAAAAAAGGCCGGTTAAATACCGTACCGCTTAACAGGCAGAAGATACAGATACAGGATATTTTCAATAATGAATATGTCGAAGATAAAAGGTATGATTTTGTGCTGCTGCCCGTATTCTATAATGAAATGCAGTATGGCCTTTTGCTCTGCGACCTGACCGAAAAGATCTATTCCAATGGGGAGTTCCTTACGAACCAGGCCGGAGCGGCGGTACATATGATTGAACTGCTGAAGGAAAATGAGCAGATTCAGCAGCAGTTGGAGGAGACAATCAGCTTTTTGCGGGAGAATAATATCGCCCTTGATTACCTGTCCAAGCAGGATTCCCTGACCGGCATTAATAACCGGCGGGGATATATGGAAAAGGCTAAGCAGTTGATTGAGGACAACAAGAAATGGGGCAGGGATACGCTGGTTGCCTATGTGGACATGAATAATTTAAAGATTATCAACGACCGGTACGGTCATGAGGAGGGGGATTATTCCCTGTGCTTAATCAGCCAGAAACTTATGGATATTGTCGGCAATGACGGTGTTGTCGGCCGGATTGGCGGAGATGAATATTCCTTTGTCCTGACTACGACGGAGGGCATGGACAGCGAATCTGTGGAACGGCGGATTCACGCCCTGTTTGCCGCCCATAACCGGGACAGCGACAAACCTTATAATGTTACGGTTTCTGTAGGGCTTTATCAGCTTTCGGTAGATGAGAACATTGAGTTAGAAGACGCTTTATCCTATGCGGATGAGAAACTTTATGTCGCAAAGCAGAATAAGGACAGGACGGTAGCGAAGAACGGATAATCATGATTACATAAATGGAAGAGAGGGTAATGTATATGAAGTTAGCGGCAATTTTTAAGGATGGCATGGTGTTGCAGAGAAACCAGATTAACCGGATATGGGGGGTGGCTGATGAGGGAGAGACTGTAAAAATAGAATTTCTCGGCCAGACCTATGAGACCAGAGCACAGAAAGGGAAATGGCATATCGATTTGGCGCCTGCCAAAGTGGGCGGGGCTTATGAGATGACCGTAACCGCAGGAGAGGAGCGAATTGTCATTCGGGATATCCTTGTGGGCGAGGTGTGGTTTGCCGGCGGACAATCCAATATGGAGGTAGAGCTTCAAAACAGCGATAACGGGATTCAGGTCGCGGCTCAGGCGGATTACGGCTGGATTCGTTTTTACAATGTGCCAAAGCACCCTAAGG
This sequence comes from uncultured Lachnospiraceae bacterium, assembly GCA_947625015.1. Classification (GTDB taxonomy): domain Bacteria; phylum Bacillota; class Clostridia; order Lachnospirales; family Lachnospiraceae; genus CAG-590. The sequence continues at coordinate 14,785 of CANQMR010000027.1, forward strand.
TGGATGAGGAATTAGAACACCTAGAAACGATGACCCGGTGGAAATATGCCAGAGGCAACGAGTGTCTGGATGTGTCTGCGGTAGCGTTTTATTTTGCAAAAAAATTATACGACATATTGCAGGTTCCGGTGGGGATCATTGACTGTTACTGTGGCGGCACTTCCGCCACCTGCTGGGCGCCAAGGGAAAGTTTTGCGGCGGTGCCGGAGGTACAGGACTACATCAAAGAGTGGGACGATCTGATTGCAGATAAATCGGAGGAGCAGTACCAGGCGGAGCTTCAGGAATTTAATGAGAAATTTGACGGCTGGAATAACAAGGTGGATATGCTAAAGAGGGAGAGACCGGATATGGAATGGCCGGAGATTAACCAGATTGCGGGTCCATGTCCATGGCCGCCGCCCATGGGAGGCAGTGCGCCGTTCCGTCCCTTTGGCCTTTATGAGAGCATGGTAAAGCGGGTGACGCCCTATGGAATCAGAGGCTTCCTGTATTATCAGGGAGAGGAGGACAGCTGCCGGGCAGAGTGCTATGAGAAATTAAATACCTGTGTGATAGAAAAATGGAGAGAAGATTTTTCCCTCGGAGAGAAAGAGAACCTTCCGTTTCTGCTGACGCAGCTTCCGATGTATATTGCCGAAGGGGAGGAGGACAACCGGGTGTTTGCGCGAATCCGGGAACAGCAGAGCCGCGTGTTTGCCAACAATGAGAATATGGGTATGGCTGTGCTCATTGACTGTGGAGAGCGGGATAATGTGCATCCAACCGATAAGAAGACGCCGGGAGAGCGGCTTGCGTTGCAGGCGCTTGGAAGAATCTATGGCAAGGTGGAGCGTTTTGACAATCTCCGCGTTGACAAGGTTACCTTTATTGATGATACAGCCATAGTTACTTTCCGCAATACCTATGGGGAAATCCGGGCGAGAGTGACGGATTCGTCTACGCTTACCGCCTTGTATGAAGATAACGAAGTGCCGGCAAAGATTCTTCCGCCTCATATGATCTGGGGCTTTGAGTTAAGCGAAGACGGAGTGAATTTCTGTCCGGCCCAGGTGACCACAGTGGGCCTTAAGCTGAAGTTACATGCCGAGGGGGTCCGCAAACCGGTTGCAGTGCGGTATGGCTGGACGGATTTCGGCGTGGTGAACGTCTATAATGGAGCCGGCCTTCCGCTGGAGCCTTTCAGAGCAGGGGAATATTAGAATAATTCCTCACTGTGGCTGTTAATCCATAATGCCGAATTTTAACTCCAGCCGGTCTTCCGTTTCATCTAAACGGTCGTCTAATGCCTCCAGCGCCCGTTCCTGTTCCCGGTACGCATCCCGGGACAGGGCGCCGCTCCGATATTGACCTTCTATCTCGTCTTCATGGACGTCCAGATCCCGTTCTAACTGGCTAAGTTCCTTTTTCAGAGAGAAAAACTGTTCCATTTCCGGCGTATCTTTGGCGGACACAATATCTGAAGCCCGCTGCATAAAATCTTCAGCTTTGGCGGTTAGTTCTTCGATGGTATAAGCGGTCTGTGTACCGGAATTATCTCCGGAGGAAGCGGACTGTGCGCTTTGCTCAATATGGTCAGCAGATGCCGCGCCTGTAGAATTTCCGGAAGCGGATAGATCTTCCGTAGATGTTGTGCCGGCGTCGGAATTGTTCTGTTGGGATTGCTGCATTTCGGCAATCTGTTGCTGTAGCTCCGCCACCTGCTGTTGCAGGGCCGCATTGTCCTCCTGTCCGGAATTGCCGCAGCCGCCAAGGGTAAAAGCCATCAGTAAACCGGCGGTGAATAAAGAAGATTTTTTCATCATGTACACCTCATTTTCTGTTTGATATTACATATATTATACGGTATCTTTTTCTGTTTTATGTGAAGAATCTTATTTTTTAAACTGGCTTTCTTCAAAGAGCGCTCTCTTGTCAATTACCCGGACCGCCTTGCCCTCGCTTCTTGGAACGGTCTTAGGCGCAACCAGATGAACGTCTACTGCAATGCCCAGCATGGATTTCAGGGCGGATACCAGCTTCTTTTCCTTTGCCGCCTTGTCGGCGTTGTCTGCGGGAGGATTATCCGGCAGCCATTCCACGTCGCAGGAAATGGTATCACTGCTGCCAACGCGGTCAACCACCAGCTGATAGTTTGCCTCATAGCCCTTATTTAACAGTACGGTCTCAATCTGGGAGGGGAATACATTTACGCCCTTAACAACCATCATGTCGTCGCTTCGCCCTAACGGCTTGCTCATACGGATATGGGTGCGTCCGCAGGAACATTTTTCCCTGGACAGCACACAGATGTCGCGGGTGCGGTAACGCAGCAGCGGAAACGCCTTCTTGGTGATACAGGTAAATACCAGCTCGCCCTTTTCTCCCTCCGGCAGAACCTCGCCGGTCTTCGGATCAATAATCTCTGCAATAAAATGGTCTTCGTTAATATGCATACCCCGCTGTTCCTCACATTCAAAGGATACGCCGGGGCCGGATATCTCTGTAAGGCCGTAGATATCGTAAGCCTTAATGCCAAGGGATTCCTCGATGTTGTGACGCATTTCTTCGGTCCAGGCTTCGGCGCCGAAAATACCGGCCTTTAATTTTAACTGGTCTTTCACGCCCTGCTCGGCAATGCTCTCGCCTAAATAAGCGGCGTAGGAGGGCGTGCAGCACAAAATGGTGGAGCCTAAGTCCGTCATAAACTGAATCTGCCGCTCTGTATTGCCGGAGGACATGGGCAGGGTCAGGGAGCCTACCATGTGGGAACCGCCGTTCAGTCCGGGCCCGCCGGTGAACAGGCCGTAGCCGTAGCACACGTGAACCACATCATCCTTGGTTCCCCCTGCCGCCACGATTGCCCTAGCGCAACAGGTATCCCAGATATTGATATCCTCCTGTGTATAAAAGGCAACCACGCGCCGCCCGGTGGTGCCGCTGGTAGACTGGATGCGGACACACTCAGAGAGAGGAACGGCAACTAATCCGTAAGGGTACTGATCCCGCAGATCGTCCTTTGTGATAAAAGGCAGTTTATGTAAGTCCTCAATTCCATGAATATCTTCCGGTTTCACGCCGGCCTCGTCCATGCGGTTCCGATAAAATTCCACATTGGTATATACATGTTTTACCTGCTCTGTCAGCCGCTTGCTCTGAAGCTTTTTAATCTCCTCCACCGGCATTGTCTCAATTTCCGGATTAAAATAATTTCCCATTTCTTTACCTCATTTTCTTAGTAATTGTTTTGTTTAATTCATGAATACAGGGTGGTTAGTCCTGATTCGTATCCTGTTGTATGTCCACAGCAGTTTCGCCATCCTCGTTATCTCCGTTGGTGTCCGGGTCTGTATTCGTATTGCCTGCGCCGTCGGTATCGTTGGTGTTCTGGCCGTCATTATCGCCCTGATCCGGCTGGGACACAGCGGTGTCTGTAATCTCCCACATTTTGGCAATCTGTGATTCCAGTCTTGGGAAATCCCAGCCCACCTGGCTTCTGGCCTCGCTGTTGGGGTCGTTAACATAGAACAGGCCGTCCTTGTATTCCCGTATTAAAATGAAGTGGGCGGACTTGGTAAAATCGCCGGGCGTTAACGAACAGATGATCAGACTGCCGTTCTTCAGGGCGTCAATTACAGCTTCTTTGCCGCCGGTAATCTCAGTGGATCCTAATCCCAGTTCGGCAGCGCCGTCGGTCATCAGGGACCAGGTGGTGTCGCCGTCTTCGCTGACATATCCCTTTTCCGTTGCAAAATCTGCTACTTTAATTGGATTCATGCTGCCATCCTGTTTTAAGTAGGTGTAAGCCATAGAAAGACAGGTCGGACCGCTGCCGCTTAATCCGATTATATTCTTGCCGTAATCAGCATAACCCCATTGTTCATCAAACTGTAGGAAAAGAGGAACGGTATCGGAGGTAAAATCTACATTAAAATTACCGTCAAATACAACATTAATTTTGGCCGGGTAATCAATAGCAAACTGTTTCATCTCCGCATTCACTGCCAAATTCATTAAAATATTGTCCGGATATACGGCAATATTATCCATGAGGGTCTGCAATTCCGGGTCTGTTGTGGCCTGCATCTTTAACATTTCAACTGCCGTATCCCGGTCGGCCGGTAAATCTTTGGCAAGAATTGCCTCGTCGATATCAGCCGTAACAGGCGCTTCCGTTGTGGCTGGTTCTGTGGAGGCCGTCTGCTCTGTGGTCTTATGGGATTTTTTCGGCTTGTCGTGGAAATGATTCCAGATACCGGATACCATTTTGACAAATCCCACAATCAATAAAATCAGGATAATCAGTAAAATACTGCATCGAATGATTGCCTCTCTGCGCCGTTTCCTGCGCCGGGCTTCTCTGGCCGCCAGTTTACGCCTGCGGGCAGCCGCTTTTCTCCGCCTTTCCATTTCAATCTCTTCGGGAGTTAATTGTTCATATTCATCAAATCCGTCCATACATGTTACCTTCCTTTGTATTCAGATACCTATAGTATAGCATGAAATTGTAAAATAAAGAAAAAAATTTTAAAAATAAAGAAAAAATTAATTTTTCTGTGTATTTTCATTTGTTTATAATCGGTGTATACTAAAAGCAGTCAGGTAAATACATAAGGAGGAATGGTTATATGGGATTAAATGATACGCCGTCAGGCAACCGGATACATATTGGATTTTTTGGAATGCGGAATGCGGGTAAGTCCAGCCTGGTCAATGCCGTAACGGGACAGGAACTGGCCGTCGTGTCGGAGACAAAGGGAACGACTACGGATCCGGTTTACAAGGCTATGGAACTTTTACCTTTAGGCCCGGTCATGATTATTGATACGCCGGGCATGGATGACGAAGGGGAACTTGGACTGCAACGGATTAAAAAAGCAAAACAAGTGTTAAATAAGACAGATATTGCAGTGCTGGTGGTGGATGGAGTTGCCGGACAGTCTGATATGGATAAGCGGATGATTGCGATTTTTGAGGAGAAAAGCGTTCCGTTTTTGATTGTATATAATAAAGCTGATTTGATGGAGAACGCCGGAAAAAATGATTATGCGGATAATGAAATTGCAGTCAGCGCCCTGAAAAAGGAAGGGATACAGGAATTAAAAGAAAAAATTGCGCATTTTGTAAAAGTGGAGGATTCCCGGTTTCAGATTGTAGGGGATTTGTTAAAGCCGTTAGATGTGGTGGTGCTGGTTATACCTATTGATTCCGCTGCGCCGAAGGGCAGGCTGATTCTTCCCCAGCAGCAGGTAATCCGGGATATTCTGGAAGCCGGCGCGGTGTCTGTTGTGGCGAGGGACACAGAACTAAGAGATACCCTGGCAAAGATTGGAACCAAGCCGCGCATGGTAATTACAGATAGTCAGGCTTTTAAGCAGGTTGCAGCCGACACGCCGGAAGATATTTATCTTACTTCATTTTCTATTTTAATGGCGCGCTGGAAAGGATTTTTAGAAACGGCGGTAAAGGGGGCTAAAGCGGTTGGCGATATTCGGAACGGCGATAAAATCTTAATTGCGGAGGGGTGTACCCACCACAGGCAGTGTGAAGATATCGGAACAGTGAAACTTCCCGCCTGGATTCGCAAATATACGGGAAAAGAGCCGGTATTTACATTTTGCTCCGGTACGGAGTTTCCGGAGGATTTAACGCCATACAAATTGGTAATTCATTGCGGCGGATGCATGTTAAATGAGCGTGAAATGCGTTACCGGATGAAATGTACTGTGGACCAAAACGTACCCTTTACCAATTATGGCACCGTCATTGCCTATATGAACGGGATTTTGGAGCGGAGTATTGAGCCGATACCGGAGCTTCAGGGGATTATTGATTAAACATTAATCCCCTGGCTGCTTAAGGACATATATCTGGCCCCCACAAAATCCCAGTTAATCAGATTAAACCAGTTATCAACATAATCCGGGCGGCGGTTTTGATATTGCAGATAATAGGCGTGTTCCCATACGTCAATGCACAGCAGCGGGGTAACGGTAGGGGAGATGGGGACGTCCTGATTGGGCGTGGCAATTATCTCGAGTTTTCCGTTGGACAGAATGAGCCAGGCATAGCCTGAACCAAACTGGTTGACGGCAGCGGCGGTAAATTCCGCTTTGAATTGTTCGACGGAACCAAAGGCTGCGTTAATGGCAAGGGCCAGTTTGTCGGTAGGTAATTCGCAGTCTGCGGTATTCATGCAGGCAAAGTATAGTTCATGGTTATAAACGCCGCCCGCATTATTCATAATTGAAGTTTTTGTTTCATTTGGCAGTTCGTCAGTGTGGATTAATAACTCTTCTAAGGTCATATTTTGCAGGTTTGGATAATTCTTTAACAGTTCGTTTAGCTTATTTACATAGGCAACATAATGTTTGTCGTGATGATAGTGTAAAATTTCTTCACTGAGACAGGGTTCTAAGGCGTTATACTCGTAGGAAAGCGGTTCCGCTTTGAATGGATAGTGCATAAGCTGCTCCTTTCTTAAAATCATTTTCATTGCTTGAGAACTTTAAAAGTTACGGTTATTATTGCTTTGTTTTTGATAAAATATGCAGCGTTTTCTAAAGTATGAATAATAAAAATTGTAATAAATTTGTAATAAAATTATAAATTTTAATTGAACGTTGTCAAGGAGTTTGGTAAAATATGTTCATATATATTGTTCTGGAGTTGACATGAACTGGACATGAACTATAGATAATACGTTTTACCGGAAAGAACATTAGGAGGAAGAACCAATGGCCACGATAACGGAAAAAAGCAGGACCAAGGAGATTATTGACCGCTTGCAGGGAGTCATTAACAGCGCGTCTGCCGTCCCTCTCGCACCGGGAAAGATTTCTGTATATAAAGATGAAATACAGTCTCTTTTGACGGAATTGGCAGATCAAATAGATAGTGAACTTAAGACGTATCATGAAGTGAATGACCGGCGGGGTAAAATTATCAGTGAAGCGAAAAAAGAAGCGGAGAAGATAATTTATCAGGCTGAACATACTGCAAGCCGTATGCGGGTCCGCCGCCATACGACAGATGTTGAACCGTTAGATTATGATACCCTGGATGAGGAGGAGCGCGACGCACTTACCAACGCAGATGAGATTTACGGAGCGTCCTTGATTTACACTGATGAAATGCTGACCGGGATAACGGAGATGATATCGGAGGCATACAACAATATCCGCAGCGACTACGAGATAATTTTGCAGGCAATGGAGGAAAAGCTGGATACAATTAATAACAACCGGGCAGAATTGATGGAGGGACTGCAAGAGATGGGTACGGCAGACCGGTCCCAGCAGATTCTGGAGATTGGCCAGTTATTATCCAATGAATTGCATATGTCCCGCATACGGGCAAAGATGAACGGAGATGAATATGCAGACGGCAGTGTGCAGATGACTTTGGATTTGCGTACGGAGCAGGAAGAGATTGCAAGACTGGCAGAGGAAAAGGCGCATCAGGCGGAGGAGGCGCTTGCCCGGATGACGGCAGAGCGCGACGCGCTGGCAGTGGCTGTGGAACAACTGAAAAAGGATGAAAAAAAGGCCGGAGAGACGCCGAAAATTGTAGTAAATGAAGATACGGAAACGCTTCCTGTAAAAGAGGATACCGATTATCAGGCTGAGCCGGGAGAAGAGGTAGAATATGAGATTGTCTATGTGACGGAGGATGAGTTAGAAGAGGGCGAAGAATACGAGATTGAGTATGTAGATGATGACGAATATGAGGAGGAGCTTAAGCGCAGCCATAAAGAGACGGAAACAGAAAAGACAGAACAAATAGAAGAAACAAAAGAAACAGAAAAGACAGAAGAGACAAAAGAGGCAAAAGAGACGGATAAAGGCGGAGAGGCAGACGATGAAGAGGATACCGCCGAGAGTACAATTCCGTTGATTCCGCATTTTAAAAAATCAAAAAGCGTGGCGACTGTGCCGTCGGAAAAAATAGCCAAAATGGCGAAAGCAATGACCACAGAGAAGAAATATACGGGACTGATTGGCAATGCGGTGAGACAAAAAGACAGGGATAAAGCGGAAAAGGGCTTTACCGAAGCGAAAATGGAATTTTCTGAAGATTACGAGATTATGGAATTTTAATTCTTTTGACAGGGGTATGCTATGGAAGGATATCAGGTGTTTAAAAGAACAGTTAATTATTATGAGACGGATAAAATGCAGGTAGTGCACCATTCTAATTATGTGCGGTATTTAGAGGAGTGCCGTATGGATTTTCTGCGGCAGCTAAATATTGATTACAGGGGAATGGAGGACAGGGGCGTTATGATACCGGTTCTCAGCGTGGAGTGCAATTATAAAGCGCCGGTTCGGTTTGGGGATACGATTTGTATTGTGCCAAAGTTGGAAAAATTCCATGGCGTTAAATTTGTAATGAGTTACCGCATTTATTCGGAAGATTACAGCATACTCCATAATGAAGCCAGAACATCCCATTGCTTTGTTGATTTTAATTTTAATCCCATTCGGTTAAAAAGAGATTATCCGGAGATTTATCAGGCGATGTCGGAACTGGTGGGCGTAGAACTGATAGCGCTGTAATTCGGGCAGAAGGAGTCGCAGACCATGAGAATTGGAGTTGTATTTACGGGCGGAACAATCGGGAGCCGGATTGACCAGAGCGGATATATATCTGCCGTCAGGGAGGCTCCCTTTTTGCTTTTGGAAATGTACAGGGAGCAGTATGGGGACGACGTTGATTTTTTTGTGGAGGAGCCCTACTGCATTTTAAGTGAAAATTTACAGGCAGATCATCTGCTGCGCCTTGCCGCCTGCGTGGAAAGCATGTTGGAGCAGGAGGATTTGGAGGGAATCGTGATTACCCATGGCACAGATACCTTGCAGTATAGCGCGGCCTTTTTGGGATATATTTTTGGCGGGGCAAAGATTCCGGTCATTCTGGTGTCGAGCAATTATGTGTTAGAGGACAGCCGGGCAAACGGATTTACTAATTTTGGGTATGCTGTGGATTTTATAAAGGGCGGTTTCGGCAAAGGCGTCTTTGTGAGCTATTGTAATCAGGGCGGTTTTCCGACGCTTCATAAGGCTGTGCGCCTTCAGCTTCCGGTGCCCTATTCGGATGCGGTGTACAGCGTGGCGGATTCCTGGTACGGAAGATTTGAGGATGGATTTTATGTGCAGAATCCTCACTATGGAGAACAGGAGGGCGTATCCAGTGTGTTGGAATTTATGGAAGAAGACGGCCAGTTTGCCCTGAATAATGTTTCATCCGCAATTCTGCGAATCTCTCCCTATGTGGGGATGTCCTATCCTGTGCTGACTCCGGAGACAAAGGTAGTGCTGCACGAGACCTTTCACTCCGGCACAATCGGTATTACTGAGGACTTAAAGGACTTTGCTGCAAGGGCGGCTTTTTGGGGGACGCCGATATATTTAATCGGTTTATCAAAACAGGAAACCTATTATGAAACGGTACGGGAATATGAGATGCTGGGAATCCGGGTGCTGCCGGAAAGCGCGGTGATTGCCCAGTACTGCAAGCTGTGGATGGCGTTAAGCAATCGCTGGGATATGGAGAAGGTAATGCAGACGCCGGTGGCGGGAGATTTTATCGCTAAGCGGTAAAATAAATTTTCTATTTTGTAAAAAAATGTCAGATATGTCTAGGGAGATTTTGAATAAAATATTAATAAAAAAGAAACAAAAAACATTAAATTCCATAAAAATAAGAATTGGAAAATTTTGGGTTTGTGCAATTTGCATAAAGAATGGGGAAAATGCCCGCTCAGAAATTAATAAATTGCGTTTAAAATTCAATTTTTACTGAGAAAATTAACAAAATTACGGAAAAATATGTTAATTTGCATAAAAAATCTTTCAAAAAAATGGTTTTAATGTTATAATTAAACACATATCTAGCATAAAGGGGTGACACTATGATTAAGAAAGAGATGATTGCCATGCTGTTAGCTGGCGGACAGGGAAGCAGACTGGGCGTACTTACATCAAATCTTGCTAAACCGGCAGTTGCTTTCGGCGGAAAGTATAAGATTATTGATTTTCCGCTCAGTAACTGTATTAACTCTGGAATCGATACGGTTGGTGTGCTGACACAATACAGACCGCTCAGGCTGAATCAGCATATTGGTATTGGTATTCCTTGGGATTTGGATCGAAGTATTGGCGGTGTAACGGTATTACCGCCCTATGAGAAGAGCAGTAACAGTCAATGGTACACAGGTACTGCCAATGCAATATACCAGAATTTGGAGTATATTGATTATTATAATCCGGAATATGTGCTTATCTTATCAGGTGACCACATTTATAAGATGGATTATGAGGTAATGTTAGACCATCACAAGTCTATGGGCGCAGATATTACTCTGGCTACCTACGAGGTGCCCATGGAGGAGGCAAGCCGGTTCGGCGTTGTCATTACGGATGGAGACGGCGTAATCCAGGAATTTGAGGAGAAACCGGAGAAGCCGAGAAGCAACAAGGCGTCGATGGGAATCTATATTTTTAATTGGAGTATTTTGAAGGCGGCTTTACAGGAGCTTAAAGATGTGCCTTCATGCGATTTTGGAAAGCATATCATTCCGCATTGCCACGAGAACGGATCGAAGGTGGTTGCGTATGATTTCAAGGGATATTGGAAGGATGTCGGAACCTTAGGCTCTTATTGGGAAGCAAATATGGAGCTGGTTGATATTATACCGGAATTTAACCTGTATGAGGAGTTCTGGAGAATCTACACCAAGAGCGACATTTTACCACCGCAGTATATTGACGAGTCCGGCAAGGTGACAGAGAGTATTGTCGGCGAGGGAACAGAGGTGTACGGCGAGGTCAGCCACTGTGTAATCGGTTCCGGCGTAACCATCGGCAAGGGCGCGGTTGTGAAGGATTCCATTATCATGAACAATACGGTCATTGGCGAGGGCGCAGTTGTGGATAAAGCCATTATCGCTGAGAATGTAACTGTCGGCAAGAATGTGGAATTAGGCGTTGGCGAGGAAGCGCCGAACGAGTACAAGCCGCAGATTTATGCCTTTGGTCTTGTGACAATCGGCGAGAACTCAACGATTCCGGATGATGTAAAGGTTGGTAAGAACACCGCGATTTATGGTCCTACCGAGAAGGCAGAGTATCCTGATGGATTGTTAAAGAGTGGTTCTAGTTTGATAAAGGTAGGTGACTTAGCATGAGAGCAATAGGAATTATTTTAGCGGGTGGTAACAGCAGCAGAATGGGTGAATTGTCAGCCAAGAGAGCGGTGGCCGCAATGCCGGTAACCGGCAGCTATCGTGCCATTGATTTCGCCCTGAGTAACATGACCAATTCCAATATTCAGAAGGTGGCAGTGTTTACACAGTACAATTCCCGTTCGTTAAACGAGCATTTAAATTCAGCAAAATGGTGGGATTTCGGTAGAAAGCAGGGTGGTCTTTACCTGTTCACCCCTACCATTACAACCGCCAACAACACATGGTATCAGGGTACGGCGGACGCCCTTTATCAGAACATTAATTTCTTAAAGGACAGCCATGAACCCTATGTGGTAATTGCCCATGGCGACGGCGTCTATAAGCTGGATTACAACAAGGTGTTAGAGGAGCATATCAAGAAGGGCGCGGATATCACGATTGTCTGCAAGGATATCAATCCGGAGGATGATGATGTAAGCCGGTTCGGTGTAGTAAAATACAACGACGATATGCAGATTACGGATTTTGAGGAGAAGCCTTTGGTTGCACAGACGCCTACCGTTTCCATCGGCGTGTATGTCATTCGCCGGAGACAGTTGATTGAATTGTTAGAGGCATGTGCGAAGGAGGGAAGAACCGACTTCGTTAAGGATATCTTAATCCGTTATAAGAATGTAAAGAAGATTTATGCATACAAGATGGATTCCTACTGGAGAAACATCGGAACCATCGATTCATACTATAAGACAAACATGGATTTCCTAAAGAAGGATATTCGGGATTATTTCTTCCGACAGTATCCGGATGTATATTCCAAGGTTGAGGACTTGCCGCCTGCAAAATACAATGGAGATGCAGTGGTGAACAACAGTCTGATTGCCAGCGGATGTATAGTCAATGGTACAGTGGAAAACTCAGTCCTGTTCAAGAAGGTATATGTGGGTAATAATTGTGTGATCCGTAATTCCATCATTTTAAATGATGTGCATATCGGGGACAATTCCGTAATTGAGAACTGCATCATAGAGAGTCGCGATACCCTGCGGGCCAACACAATTCATACAGCAGAAGCCGGACAGATCAAGGTGGTTGTTGAGAAGAATTTCCGCTATGCGCTGTAGTCCTTTTCTGTAGAGAAGAGAGAATGTAAGTACAAAGGGGTGTAACAATATGGAGATAACAGATATCAGGCTGAAAAAAGTCACAAAAGAGGGTAAGATGAAAGCCGTTGCTTCCATCACCTTGGACAATGAATTTGCGGTTCATGATATCAAGGTGATAGAGGGAGAAAAGGGGTTGTTTATTGCAATGCCCAGCCGTAAGGCGGCAGATGGGGATTATCGCGATATCGCCCATCCGATCAACCAGAATGCAAGGGAACGGATTCAAAGTTTAATTTTAGCAGAGTATGAGAAGGCATTGCAGGAGGATGATTCGCAATCTGTATAATGTGTGGGGCAGGTACAGATTTGTGTTAAGGAGGCTTGCTGTATGGATTTTGCTCTATGGGGGAGCAGGATTATACGGCAGGCCTTCTGTCTGTTAATGTGGGAGAACGGGAAAGAAAGCGGTAAAGAAGTATAGAAAAAAATCCATAGGTGTGGTATATATTGTATAATGATTAGATTGGAGGAAAGAATCATGGTAAGGATAAAAGCGGTAATTTTGGCGGCAGGCAAGGGAACAAGAATGAAATCGGAGCTGCCGAAGGTAATACACAAGGCTTTGGGAAAGCCCATGGTGCAGTATTCCATTGATGCGGCGATGGAGGCGGGAGCGGCCCCTCAGGATATCTGTCTGGTGGTGGGACACAAGGCGGATATGGTGAAGGAAATCGTAGGGGAGAATTACACCTATGTGTTACAGGAGGAGCAGTTGGGAACCGGCCATGCCGTAAAATGCGCTGAAGACTTTATCGGCGATGAGGGAATCACTATGGTTCTTTGCGGGGATACCCCGCTGATTACCGGCGGGACGCTCAAGAAACTGGCGGAAACCCATGTGGAGCAGGGCAACGCCATTACGGTTCTGACGGCAAGGGTGGACGATCCCACCGGATACGGCAGGATTATCAGGGATAACTGGGGGAAGTTTGTAAAGATTGTGGAGCAAAAAGACGCCACCTTAGAGGAACAGAGGGTAGATGAGATTAATTCCGGCATGTATATCTTTAACTCCGGGGTGTTAAGCGAGGCGCTTTCGCAGCTTTCCAACGATAATGCCCAGGGGGAATATTATCTGACGGATACTATTGAGATTGTGAAGGCCAAAGGACTTGGCGAGGTAGCTGCCATGGCTGTATCGGATGTAGATGAGATTAAGGGCGTGAACTCGAAGGAGCAGTTGCAGGAGGCGGAAGAAATTCTTAGGAACCGGCGGCAGCATTAGACAGAGATAGAGGAAGAGACGGGGGATCAGACATGAAACTGATTGCAGGACTTGGCAATCCCACAGCGCAGTATGCCCATACCAGACATAATGTGGGTTTTGATGTAATTGACGAGCTGGTGGAGCAATATAATATACCATTGGATGTGATGAAGCATAAGGGAGTGTATGGAAAAGGCAGGATAAACGGAGAGACGGTTATCCTGCTAAAACCCATGACCTATATGAACCTAAGCGGCGAGAGCATTGTCCAGGTGGCAAAATACTATAAGATAGCGCCGGAGGACGTCATTGTCGTTTATGATGACATTAATCTGGATGTGGGCAGACTCCGGATCCGGGAAAGGGGGAGCGCCGGAGGACATAACGGGATGAAGAATATTATCGCTATGTTAGGAACGGAAGAATTTCCGCGGATTCGGGTAGGCGTGGGAATGAAACCGCCCCGCATGGATTTGGTGGACTATGTATTATCCCGTTTTTCAAAGGAAGAACAGGCGTTGATGCAGCAGGGATACGACCGGGCCTGCGAGGCCATGCAGATGGTAATTGCAGGGGATATTACAGAGGCCATGAACCGGTTCAATGGCAAGGCTTAGTATAAGGAGACAGATATGGAAGTGTTGAGAGCGCCTTTCCGGCTTTCGGAATTGGGTAGTAAATGCGAGGCGGCAAGAAAAAAGAAAAAAACTCCCATTGAGATAAACGGCACAGACGGATACGCCAGATATTACGCAATGGACTGTTTAGGGGCGGGCCGGGTTAAGCTGATTGTGACTTACAGCGAAGACCGGGCAAAGGAGATTTTAGACGATTATAGCTTTTTTGACAGGAACATTTTGTATTATCCGGCTAAGGATGTGCTTTTTTATAGTGCGGATATCCATGGACATACCATTTTGTGTCAGCGTATGGAGGTCGTAAAGGCAATTTTAGAGCATACGGTCTCTACGGTGGTGGTTTCCATTGAAGCGCTTTTGAATAAGGTAGTGCCTTTAGAGGAAATTCAAAAAAATGTTATCGTATTTGAAGCAGGAAAGCCTCTTCATCTGGAAAAAATGAAAGAGACGCTGGTCGCTTTGGGTTATGAGCGGAATGACTGGGTGGACGGCGTGGGACAGTTTGCCGTCCGGGGCGGTATTTTGGACATTTTTCCCATGAGCAGCGAGTGCCCTTACCGGATTGAACTTTGGGGCGAGGATATTGACAATATCAGAAGTTTTGATGTAGAAAGCCAGCGCAGCATTGAAAATGTGCAGGAACTCACCGTATATCCGGCGGCAGAGATGATCCTTGACCAAAAACGGATTCAGGAAGGGCTGAAGCGCATTGACCGGGAATATAAAGTATATGCGAAGAAACTGAAAGAAGATTTTCAGTCCGAGGCGTACGGCAGGATTAAGCAGCAGATAGAGGCGCTTAAGGAAGAACTGGAGTATTTCAGCAGCGCGTTGGGAATTGATAGTTATATCGGAAGTTTTTATGAGCGGTGCGCGGGATTTTTAAGTTATATGCCGGAGGATACTTTGATTTTGGTAGACGATCCGGAGCATGTGGCGGCAAGGGCGGAGGCCTGCCAGATAGAATTTCGTGAAAGTATGATCAGTCGGTTAGAGGGGGGATATATGCTGCCCAGTCAGGCCGATATTTTATTTGATTATAAGAAAATAGTTGCAGAGATTGCAGGAAGAGATGCGCTCATTTTCAGCATTTTAGGGCGGGAAAACGCCTTGTTTGAGGCCAAAACCAGACTTTTACTGGATACAAAAATGGTTCCGACGTATCACCATAGTTTTGAAATGCTGCTCAAAGATATAAAACAGTGGAAAAAGGATAATTATAGAATACTGTTGTTTTCTCCATCTGTTACCAGAGGAGAACGACTTGCCGGAGAGTTGCAGGATCAGGAAGTGTCGTGTTTCTTTTCGGAAAATCATAACCGGGAACTGTCGGAGTCAGAGATGATGGTGACGAACGGCAGGCTGAAGGCGGGATTTTGTGTTCCGGAAATAAAACTGGTGGTGCTTACAGAGGGGGATATTTTCGGTCAGAGAAAGACGAAGACCCGCATAAAGAGGAGACCGCTTTATTCTGGTGAAAAGATAAAAAGTTTTGAAGATTTAAATATTGGCGATTATGTTGTGCATGAAGAGCATGGCCTGGGCAGATATTTGGGAATAGAAAAAATAGAAGTAAATCACATAGCTAAGGACTATATTGCTATTGAGTATGGCGGAGGCGCCAAATTATATATTCTGGTTTCACAGCTTGATTTGATTCAGAAATATTCTTCTAAAGAGGGGAATAAGCCAAAGTTAAATAAATTAGGCGGTCAGGAATGGGAAAGAACCAAGTCCAAAGTGCGGGGACAGGTTAAGGAAATTGCCAGAGAACTGGTGGAACTTTACGCCGCCCGGCAATCCAGGGAGGGATTTACTTATTCGGAGGATACTGTGTGGCAGAAGGAGTTTGAAGAAATGTTCCCTTATGAGGAGACGGAGGACCAGTTAAAAGCCATTGCGGAGACCAAGGCGGATATGCAAAGTTCCAAAATAATGGATCGGCTGATCTGCGGGGATGTCGGGTATGGAAAGACAGAAGTTGCCATACGCGCGGCGTTCAAAGCGGTTCAGGACGGAAAACAGGTAGCCTATCTGGTGCCGACAACAATACTGGCGCAGCAGCATTATAACACATTCTGCCAGCGCATGGCGGCGTTTCCGGTTAAAATCGCTATGATGTCCCGTTTCCTTACCCCAAAAGAACAGAAGAAAACTTTGGAAGATCTGAAAAAAGGACAGATTGATATTATTATCGGAACCCACAGGCTGTTGTCAAAAGATATGGACTATAGCAATTTGGGACTGTTAATTATTGATGAAGAGCAGAGGTTTGGGGTTGCCCATAAGGAAAAAATCAAGCAAATGAAACAGAATGTGGATGTGCTCACACTGACGGCTACGCCCATACCAAGAACATTGCATATGAGTTTAATTGGTATTCGCGACATGAGCCTTTTAGAAGAACCGCCCATAGACCGAAAAGCAATTCAGACGTATGTGCTGGAATACAATCCCGAACTGGTAAAAGAGGCAGTCTCAAGAGAATTGGCCAGAGGGGGCCAGGTTTATTATGTATATAACCGGGTAAATAATATTGAAGACATTGCTACAGATCTGATAAAACTGATGCCGGACGTCCGTATTGCTTATGCGCATGGCCAGATGAGGGAAAAGGAATTAGAGGATGTGATGTTTGCATTTATTAACAAGCAGATAGATGTGCTGGTTACCACGACCATTATCGAGACGGGACTTGATATTGCCAATGTCAATACGATGATTATTCATGATGCGGATAATTTTGGATTGTCGCAGCTTTATCAGTTAAGAGGAAGAGTGGGACGTTCAGACAGAACAGCTTATGCGTTTTTAATGTATAAGCGGGACAAAATGCTCCGGGAGACGGCCGAAAAACGGCTGAAAGCTATCCGGGAATTTACAGATTTGGGCTCTGGCTTTAAAATTGCGATGCGGGATCTGGAAATCCGGGGAGCCGGGAATCTCTTGGGCGCAGACCAGTCCGGACATATGGCGGCGGTAGGTTATGATTTGTATTGCAAGATGTTAAATGACGCAATACTGAGGCAAAAGGGTGAAAAAGTTGAAGAGGAATATGCAACGTCCATAGAACTGCCGGTTGACGCTTATATTCCTGCAACTTACGTAAAAAATGAAGTGATGAAGCTGGAACTTTATAAGCGGATTTCCGGCGTCTGGACAAAAGAGGACTATGAGGATATGCTGGACGAACTGACTGATCGTTTTGGCGAGCCGCCCTACGAGGTGTTAAATCTTCTGGATATGGCAAGAATAAAGGCTATGGCCCATGAGGCGGGAATTGCAGATATGGTTTACAAAAATGAGCAGATCCATATCAGAATGACCCGCTGCATAAGGGTAAATATGGATTTGCTTCAGAAATTTCTGAGAAAATATGCTAATCAGGTCAGAGTAGTTACGGGAGCGGATTCCGGCTTTGTGATAGAATTGAAGAAAAGAGGAGTCAGGGACTTCCTGAACGATATAGAGCGGCTGGTTGAGGAGATCAATGAGTTGATAGAAAAATAGATTTGGTGTAAAATAGGAAGGGAATTTTTAATAGTCGGTGTTATTATGCACATGTTGCGCAGCCTGGTATGCTGACGCGGTTTATATGGATAAAGAGCGCGGCAGGGGTATGCCGGACAGAAAGAAAAGGGAAATGAATACAGATAAGAAATCGGGAAAGCCGAAAACGGAAAAAAAGCAGAATAAGAACGGAAATGATTCTAAAGAACACAGCAAACACCGGGAAATCATAATAACTGTTGTGGTTGTGGCAGTTATGGTAATTTTGGCGGCGGCCGGACTCTGGATTCTTTCCGGCGAAGGCAATAAGCCTTCGGACAAGCTGGCGTTTACCGTTGGCGAAGACAGGGTATATTTAGATGAAGTTAATTTTTATATTCTGCAAAATGTTGTGAGCCAGAAAATAACAAAGGATATTTTGGATAATACTAAAGCTGGAGATGGAACCAGTGCAGCGGAATATTATAAGCAGGAAATTCTGGAATTGATAGCGGACAATAAGATTGAGAGCAGAGTTGCCGAAAATAGAAAACTGACAATTACCAGTGAAGAGGAATCGCTGATTAGAAGCGATGCGGTAGAGTTTATGGCAAGCATAAACGCCAGTGTGTTAAACGAACTCGGGATTACTCAGGACATGGTGCTCAGCGTGTATCGGGAAAGATATTTGGCAAAGAAACTGGAAAATACAGTAACGGATGATATAGAAAGGGAATCCCAGAAATTCTGTACGATATATTTACTGCTGTTCCCCAAGCTGGAGATGGACGAACAGGGAGATTATAAAAAGCAGGAAGATGGGGAGACGCCGATTATGCTGTCAGAGGACGATATAGCAAAACGTAAGCAGGACGCCGATTCCGCTTATCAGGATCTTAAAGCGGGCGTTCCGATTGAAGAGATTGCAGAGAAATATGGCGTGGCGGCTTATTCCGGTGAAGAAAGCAATCTGACTGGCAGCTTTGGGGAACCGTTTTCCGGATATGCAGAATCACTGAAGGAAGGGGAGTATAGTCCGGTGCTGGAAACGGAGAGCTGTTATGCCATATTGCAGGTGGTAAAGGAAAATAATGAACAGATTGCCGAACAGATTCTCAGCTATTATAACCAGGATGTGGATAAAGAAGCGATAAAGGAAGAAAAAAAGAAATGGTATGAGGAGATAGGCGTCGAGAAACCTGTGTTGAACAAGAGCGTATGGGAAAATGTTTCTCTATATGACTTTATGCAGTATGTGGAGGATTAATGATGAGAAAGAAAAAAATAGAATTGGTTATCATTGGTATGATTTGCGCTTTACTTCTCTGCGGCTGCGGAGGAAAAGAACAGGAGAAGGCGGACTCTGTTCTTTATCATTACGGTGACGAAGATATTACATATGGGGAATACTATATTTATGCAAAGACAATAGAGGAAGATTATCAGAAATCTTACGGCAGCGGTGTATGGAGCCTGGAATTAACGATTGGCGACGAAAAGCAGAGCGTGAGGGACGTGACCATACGCGATCTGATTTCTGACATTAACCGGGTAAAGGTTTTGGTTGCGCAGGCAGAAGAGATGCAGATTAGCTTAAGCGATAGTGAAAAGGCTGAACTTGAAAATCAGGCGGCAGCATTTTACAGCGGGCTGACAGAGCAGGATATAAGTGAAACGGAGATGAGCCGGGAACTGATTCAAAAAGTTATGATTGAAAATGCATTGGCCAGAAAAGTATATAATAAGGTGATTTCAGAATATGATTTTGAAATATCCGAGGAAGAAGCCCGGATGACTACTTTTTTTGATATGGTCTTTGCGTGTTATGAAGTGAAAGAGGATGGGACGGTGGAAGAGTATACAGAAGAAAAGAAAGCCGCGCAGCTTCAGCGCGCTAACGAAGCCTTATCCTCATTGGCGCAGGATGAAAATATGACGTATGATATGATTGTGGATAAATATGATTTGCAGTATGCAGATTCTTATACTATGGCAAGAGCAGAACTTGTAGAAGAATACGGGGAATCGGTGGCGGATAAGATATTGCAGATGTCTGACGGGGAGGTCAGTACGGTAATTCAGAGTGAATATGGATATCATATTTTTAAAATGCTTAAGGCGAACGATCAGGAACTGACCCAGAAGAATCAGGAGATGATTGTTGCGGAGAAACAAAAAGAATATTTTGCGGGAATATATGCAGAGTGGGAGAAAAAATATGATTCCGGGTTTAATTTTGCAAAAGATGTTAATATAGAATTAGCGAACCGGTTTCCGTTTGCTGATTCCAAAGGCGAAGTACAGGAGGGAAGTACGGAGCAAAATTGATAATAACAGGAGGAAACAATATGGAACACCAGCACGCAGAAGTATGTGAATGTAATGCTATTCATCAGGATGTGGTGAATCAGGTAAGCAGGATTATGCCGGAGGAAGAAATTCTGTATGATCTGGCAGAGCTGTTTAAAGTTTTTGGAGATACAACAAGAGTGCGTATTCTTTGCGCCTTATTTGAGAGTGAGATGTGCGTGTGTGATATTTCAGTTCTTCTGGGGATGACCCAGTCGTCCATATCTCATCAGTTGCGGGTGCTGAAATCTGCCAAATTGGTTAAGAATAGAAAGGCGGGCAAAGTAGTATATTATTCTCTTGATGACGAGCACATCAAACATATATTTGCGCAGGGGTTAGAGCATATTCGCGAGTAGTGTAGTGCATGAATGATATGTATTAAGGAAAATACTGCGCTTGTCGGTCGTTTGTGAATATAAGGTTGTCAGGTATTGAAATTTATATAAAAATGGGATAAAATAATAAGCAATATAGTAAAATGGGGGAGGTACAATGATGAACAAGAAAAAGAGAAGCCTGATTGTTTCAATCATGGTGATGAGCGCAGTGATTGTGGTGCTGACGGCAATCATTGTGGGAAGCAATGCGGTACTTTCAATTAAGTCCCTGTCCGGCTCGGCCTATGATGCATATGAGAAGGCCAAGGACGAGGGGTATAATGCGGAGATTAAGTCTCAGGTACAGTGTACGATTGCCATACTTCAGGCGGAATATGATAAGTTCCAGGCCGGAGAGAAGACAGAGGACGAGGCAAAGTACGACGCCAAAGAGACGATTCGCGCGATGAGATACCGGGATGACCAGAGCGGATATTTCTGGATTGATGATTTGGATTATACTTTGGTAATGCACCCGATTCTGGTGGAGAATGAAGGCAACAACCGTTATGATTTGGAGGATCCCAATGGGGTTATGATTGTCCAATCTATTGTAAAGGTCTGCCAGACACCGGAGGGCGGCGGCTACAATGAATTTTACTTTACTAAGGCGGATGGCGTGACTGTGGCGCCGAAGATTGCCTATTCCCAGATTTTTAAGCCATGGGGATGGATTGTATCTACCGGTAATTACATAGATGATATTGATTTGGCAAAGCAGGAGACCAGTGATACCATAGATGACCAGTACCGCAGTGTACTGTTCAGGGTAGGGATTGTATTTTGTGTGGCGGTTATTATCGGATTGGTGATTGCCTTTGTGGTTGGTCGGATTATTATTGCGCCGCTTAAGAAGATTCAGGATTTTGCAGGCCGTATTTCTGACGGAGATTTGACTACGGATGTGGATGTAAGGCAAACCAATGAGATTGGACAGACGGCGGACGCTCTGCGCATTGCGCAGGAGAATATGCGGGGACTGTTGCAGGATATTCAGACAGTGGCAGACGGCGTTAATGATGTATTAGCGCAGTTTGACGCATCCTTTGGCAATATGCGGGAGTCTATTACCCAGGTGAATGCTGCGGTGGATTCCATTGCAGATAATGTGGGACGGCAGGCAAGCTCTACTGATACAGCCAGTGATGATGTCAGCGTTATGGCGGACAAGATTCAGCAGACAGAGAACGAGGTGGATAACTTAAATCAGAATTCAAGGGAAATGAACGACATCAGTCAGCAGTCTATGGGTACCTTGCGGCAGTTGATTGAGGTGAACAACACCACCCGGAAGAACATTTCCAATATGGCAGACCAGATTAATTCCACCCATAATTCCGTACAGCAGATTCATATGGCTGCGAACCTGATTAATGAGATTTCAGACCAGACCAGCCTGCTTGCACTGAATGCCAGCATTGAGGCGGCAAGAGCCGGAGAGGCCGGTAAGGGATTTGTGGTTGTGGCAGACGAGATTGCCAAGCTGGCAAGCCAGTCTTCGGATTCGGTAGAAGAGATTGACAGAGTGGTATTAGAGTTACAGGAAAATGCAACCAAGTCTGTAGAAGGCATGAAGGAGATCAATATTTCCGTAGACCAGCAGGTACATTCCCTGATGGAAGCACAGCGTATATTTGAGGAGCTTCATAAGGAACTGGGCACCTGTGTGGATTCTGTTCAGTCCATTGATAACCTGACAGAAGAAGTAGAGAGACAACGCGCCAGTGTTATTAAGTCCCTGTCTCTGCTCAACAGTTTAGCTCAGGACAATGCGGCGGTGGCAGAGGAGACTTCGGCTATGTCCTCAGAACTTTCCAAGGCAGTGGATAACTCCGCGGCGATTGTTACGGATTTGGAGAACAAGGTAGAAATTTTAATGGACAATATTCACAAGTTCAGATTGTAAGAACAGGCATAAGAAAAAATATAAGGGGTTCTGCATGGATGACATGCAGAACCCCTTTTGTGATTGACGGTTTATGCTATATAGATCGGTACATTGCAGGAAAGACAATGCCGATAATTGCCCATAGTACAATGCCGATGGAAGATGTGATAATACCGGCGATGGCAATTCCCGGTTTCTTGCCTTCTTCGTTTGCGGGCTGAATACAGCCGAACACAATGCCTAAAATGCTAAAAATCAAGCCTGCGCAGCAACAGCATGTCAGGATACCCAGGATTCCCAATACCAAGGAGGCAATGCCGTAGCCTTTGGAAATCTCTTCTGTCGCTTCGTATGTATAGCTGGGGTTGAGGGTTCCGGTCATATCCGTCTGTTTTTGCGGAATAAATTCTGATACCGGCTGTGAGGAGCCCTGCGCCTCCCCGCCGAAAGAATAACCTGCACTGGCAGCAGAGACGTCTTCTGGCATACCGCTGTCGGCGCTGCCTTGGCTGTCGGACGGCAGATCAAAGGGAGATTTGCGTACTTCCGATTCAGCGTTAACGGTTTCCTCTACTGTATCCGGAGCAGATTCGGCGTTAACGGTTTCCTCTACTGTATCCGGAGCAGGTTCGGTGTTATCGGGTTCCTTTTCCGTATCCCGAGCAGGTTCAGCGTTATCGGGTTCTTTTTCCGTTGCTTCAGGTTCTGTGTCGGCAATGGGTTCAGATGGTACATTTTCTTCTGGTAAATTGGTGTTATTTTCGTCCATAGAAATCTCCTTTGCATTTATATATAAGTTGTTTTGATTAATAATATAGCATTATTGTGTAGGATATGTAAAGAAATTTTGATAGAATTTAAAAACTTTTCCCATGCTGTTTTTTTGCAGATTTTTTCAAGAGTGTGTTATAATAAAAATATTGAAGATAAGACGGCATGTTTAATGCGTACAGGGGTGATATTGATGCCGGAGATTAATTATAAAATGTTGAAAAGGGATTTTTGGCTGGTGAACATACTTACCGGCAGCGCAGTGCTGCTTACCCTGTTTTTCCTGCTTCTACAGCATACGGGGATACTGCCTTCTTTTCCCTGCGCTTTATATATGGCTTTGGGCATTTATTGTCCGGGCTGCGGCGGAACCAGAGCGCTTATCGCGCTTCTCGGCGGGCATTTCATCCGGTCGCTTAGATATAACCCGGCTGTGGCCTGCGGCATTTTGCTGATTTTATACTATGAACTGGGGGCGGTGATTACCCTGGTAAAAAAGAATGGAAAGCGTTATATGTATCATAAAATGTGGCCGTTGGCGCTTTACCTTTCCATGGTCGCCGTATTCACCGTAGCGCGGGATGTTTTGCTGCTGGCGGCGCATATTGATATACTCAAAGCGGTTGGATAAAGGATTTTGCAGATTATGATAAATTTTACTTGCTTTTTTTGCGAAAATGATATACTATATAACAGTCGCGGTAATGCGAATGCAGTTGTGGCGGAATGGCAGACGCGCTAGATTCAGGTTCTAGTGAGGTAACACTCGTGTGGGTTCAACTCCCATCAACTGCAGTATAATAAACAGGCGCCTCAGTCCTTGATTTATCAGGGATTGGGGCGTTTT
>CANQMR010000028.1 GCA_947625015.1 uncultured Lachnospiraceae bacterium
TTAAAGATTTTTCGAAAGTTGTTTATTATGGTATATGAAAAAACAAGCCGTTGTGGATAAAACTGCGGAAACTCAAGCAAATTTTTTGTTGACACTTTTTTCCCAATGTGTTAATCTTTGTTTACATAGATTTTTATAGAATTTTTAAATACTGTGATAAGGAATAGTAGGATTTTGGAAGTATACAGAGAGCCGCTGGCCGGTGCAAAGCGGTTATGGAAAGAATCTGAACTGGCCTTTGAGTAGCCCGCTGAACATGGCAGTTTCCGCTAGTAGGTGTGGACGGAACCCAACCGTTATACAAGGGAGGATATATGACATTTTGTCCGTATCTGCAATGAGTGCATACAATGATGTATGAATTAGAGTGGTACCGCGTAGGTGACAGCCTTTCGTCTCTAGCCAGGAGACGAGGGCTTTTTTTATTCTATAAAATAAAAAGGAGGTAATTTATTATGATGGATGCAACCAAGTACAAGAGAAATTATTTCATGCCGCCGACAGA
Source organism: uncultured Lachnospiraceae bacterium (assembly GCA_947625015.1). Taxonomy (GTDB): domain Bacteria; phylum Bacillota; class Clostridia; order Lachnospirales; family Lachnospiraceae; genus CAG-590. The sequence continues at coordinate 506 of CANQMR010000028.1, forward strand.
GTCCTTGGAATGGACCAAAAAAGAGTACATCGACAAGGCTCCGGCATGGTGTTCCGTAGATTTGAGAGACGGCAACCAGGCGCTTATTGTACCTATGAGCTTAGAGGAAAAAATTGATTTCTTCAAAATGCTGGTACAGGTAGGCTTTAAAGAGATTGAGGTGGGCTTCCCCGCCGCCTCCGAGACGGAGTACGATTTTCTCCGGGCGCTGATTGACCAGAATTTAATTCCTGATGATGTGACCATTCAGGTATTGACGCAGGCAAGGCCCCACATTATCCAGAAGACCTTCGAGGCTGTAAAGGGATGTAAACATGCGGTGGTTCATTTATACAATTCCACCTCGCTTGCCCAGCGGGAGCAGGTATTTAAAAAATCAAAGGACGAGATTAAGCAGATTGCTGTTGACGGCGCAAAGATGCTTTTGGATTTAACCAAAAAGGACGGCGGCAACTACCAGTTTGAATACTCTCCGGAATCCTTTACCGGAACCGAGGTAGAGTACGCCTTAGAGGTGTGCAACGCCGTAATTGATGTGTGGAAACCCACGCCGGATAACAAGGTGATTATTAATCTTCCCGCAACGGTGGAGATGTCCCTTCCCCATGTCTATGCCAGCCAGATTGAATACATGAGCAAGAACTTAGCCTGCCGGGAAAATGTGGTTCTTTCCCTTCACCCCCACAACGACAGAGGGTGCGGCGTGGCCGATTCCGAGCTTGGCCTGCTTGCAGGAGCTGACCGGATTGAGGGCACCTTATTCGGCAACGGCGAGCGCACCGGTAATGTGGATATCATCACCCTCGCCATGAATATGTACACCCATGGCGTTGATCCCAAGTTAGACTTTTCCGACATTCCGAAGATTACAGAGCTCTATGAGCGGGTGACCGGCATGCGGGTTTACGACCGCTCCCCCTATACCGGAAAGCTGGTATTTGCTGCATTTTCCGGCTCCCATCAGGACGCCATTGCCAAGGGCATGAACTGGAGAGAGGAAAAGCATTTAAAAGACTGGACCGTACCTTATCTGCCCTTAGATCCCCATGATGTAGGACGGGAGTACGAGGGCGATGTCATCCGCATCAACTCCCAGTCCGGAAAGGGCGGCATCGGCTATGTATTAGAGCAGAGCTACGGCTTTAATCTTCCTGCAAAGATGCGGGAGGACTTGGGATATGCCGTAAAAAATGTATCCGACCATTTACACAAGGAGCTTTCCCCTGAGGAGATTCTTGGCATCTTTAACAAGGAATATGTGAACATCAAGACGGCCATTAAATTAGACGAGTGCCATTTTGTCCAGGAGGGCAACGGCGTTATCTCCACTGAGCTGACGATTAAGCGGGACGGGGTTCAGAAGGTATACCATGGCTCCGGCAATGGGCGGTTAGACGCGGTTTCCAACGCCATCAAGAAACACTTTGGCATTGCCTTTAAGCTGACCACCTATGAAGAGCACGCATTACAGCGCGGCTCCAATTCCCAGGCCTGCGCCTATGTGGGAATTGAAATGGAGGAAGGCGGCCCGGCAATCTGGGGCTGCGGCATCAAGAACGATATCATTGACGCCTCCGTATGCGCGCTGCTCTCCGCGGTCAATAAAGAGTTGGATAAAGAGCATATCAAATAACTAATTTGTATAGCGCAATGCTTCAATGGGTCTCATATCCGCCGCCTTGTATGCCGGGTAAATGCCAAAGACCACGCCAATCAGCATGGAAAAGCCGACGGCAATCATCACCACATCCCCGGATAGGCTTGCGGATACGGAGTCCCCTATATGATTAATCATAAATACAATCAGAACAGAAAGCAGCAGTCCAATCAGGCATCCGATTATGCTTACAAGCAAAGCCTCAATCAGAAACTGAATCAGGATCGTCTGCTTTCTGGCGCCGATTGCCTTTCGAATACCGATTTCGCGGGTTCTCTCCGTCACAGACACAAGCATGATATTCATAATACCAATCCCACCTACCAACAGGGAAATTGCGGCAATCCCCCCAAGCATCCACTTCATGGTATTGGTGACGCTGCTCATGGTCTCCATAATAGTTGAGGAATTAATTACAGAAAATGCATCCTCATCTCCGGACAGTCTTTCATAAAGATACGCGGTAATCTCCGATTCCACCAAATCCATACTGTTTTCATCCTCTGAAGAAACATAAAAGCTTTCAACCCTCCGGCTTCTGCCGTTAATCTTCGACAAAACTGTATAGGGAATATAGGCTTCCAGCCGCTCTGACACATTTCCCACCGCGCTTTCCTCTTCCTCTAATACCCCGATTACCGTAAAATGATAACCATCTATGGACAAAGTTTCCCCTGTCACATTGGTCCGCCCGAAAAGCTCCTCGGCTGCTGTGGCGTTGATGACTGCCACAAAGGTATTCTGATTGACATCTGTGTTTTTCAAAAAACGCCCCCTTGCCAGTGAAAGTCCCCGGATATCATAATATGCGCCGGTAGTGCCATATAAAGTAACGGATTCACTGTTACGCTCATATTTAATGGTTCCATTTCCCTGGGCGTAGGGCGCAGTCTCCCATACGGAATCTTTTTCCGTCAGGGCTTGAACTTCGGATAGGGTAAGGGGATTTCCTTTATCATCCTGTACCTGCACCATCAGATAGTTCGTTCCCATGCTGGCTATAGAGTCTGTCACATCGCTGGTGGCGCCGTTTACAATGGATACCAACACCACCAAAGACACCACACCGATAATCATGCCCAACATTGTCAAAAAAGAACGCAGCTTATTGGAAAAAATGGAATCCACCGCCATTTTTACTGACTGCAATATCATAGCTCCACCTCCTGCACCTTTCCGTCTAAAATGCGGATTTTCCGTTCTGCCTGATCTGCCACATGTTCATCATGGGTGATTAAAACAATCGTATTTCCCTTAGCATGGAGGGCATGGAACAGCTCCATAATCTCCTCTCCGGTTTTCGTATCCAGATTGCCGGTAGGTTCGTCTGCCAATATAATCGAGGGATTGGTAACTAAGGCTCTTGCAATGGCTACCCGCTGCTGCTGACCGCCGGAAAGCTCCATAGGCTTATGGCTCTTTCGCTCTAATAGCTTTACCTGTTCAAGCGCGTCGGATACCCTGTCTTCCCTTTCCTTTTTTGCCACCCGCTGATATATCAGGGGCAGTTCCACATTTTCCCATGCTGTCAATTTACTTAACAGGTTAAAATTCTGAAACACAAAGCCGATTTTATCATTGCGGATTCCGGCAAGCTGGTCATCGGAATACTCTTCTATCGCTGCCCCGTCCAGATAATAAGCGCCCTCGTCTGCCACATCTAAGCAGCCTATCATATTCATCAGGGTGGATTTGCCACTGCCGGAGGGACCAATAATACTTACAAACTCGCCATCATCTATTTGCAGGGTTGCATAATCTAAGGCTTTCACAATTTCCCCGCCCACCTCATAGGTTTTACAAAGATTTTCTATTTTGATCATTGTTGGCCTCCCGTTCCTCCTGTGGGTGGTGCAGACATATCGCCGGAGCGGTTTCCTCTGCCCTGTCCATCCATCTTCATGCCATGACGGTCTTCCATGCCATCCATCTGTCCCGGCATTCCAAACCCGCCGAATCCGCTTTGGCTGCTGTCGTCTTCACTGCCCGCCATCTGATAATAAATGGTGTCCCCTTGGGAAAGGCCGCTCTCCACCTCAACATAGGTTTCATCCGACATACCTAAAGTTACCTCTATCTTATCTGTAAGTTCTCCTGTTCCTTCCTCATATCCGGTATAGACATAGCTTTTGCTTCCTTCATCTTCCACTGCCGCCACCGGAATTACCAGAACATTTTCTGCCTGTTCCATAATCACCTCTGCGGAGGCGTTCATTCCCTGATACATTTCATCGGTTTTATCAAAGGTAATCTCCACAGGGTACTGGGCGGTGCCGCCACTGCTTTCTGCGCTTTGGGAAACAGCGGTAATGGTTCCCGCAAAGGTGGTATCCGCCACTGCGTCTAAGGTAATTTCTGCGCTTAGTCCGGTTTTCATATTCAGTATATCCATTTCGTCCACATTCATGGTCATTTTCATCTTGTCTCCGTAAGCAATGGTAAATCCGGTAAGGGTTTCCACAGAAGCTATAGAATCGGAATCGCTGTCAGAAGACGATACGGTACTGCCGGAAGAAGATGCTTTACCCACGCTTGTGGTAACGGAAGCTGCCCCGCCGGCACTTTTGCCATTCCCGCCGGTTTTACCGGACTGATTTTCGCTTTGGGAAGTTTTTTCTGAATCTGTATCTTCTGTCTTTTGGTCTTTATCACTATCATCATTCTTTTGATTGGAACCGTCAGTTTCCGTAACAACATTTGCAGTTACTGTAACTTTAACTGCCGGACTTGCCAGGGTTTCATCTGTCTCTTTATACCGGACATACCAGTCCCCTGCTTTTACCGCAGTTTCGCCGTTGCTGCAAACCGTCCAACTTCCGGCATTTTCGGAATCCGCATATTCCATATCCGGGGTTGTGCCCTTAATCACCCCATCTCCCCCCGTAAGATTTTCCGGAGCCGGTTTTTCTGCCTTTGCAGTGTTCGTTGTCCCTCTTTGCTGGATTTCTGTGCCAGCCGTCATATCAGCGGTTATTACACTCTCCCCTGCTCCCGCAACAGACAACAGCAACATGCTTCCGGATGCTGTGGTCTGAGAGATTTCCTGTGTTGTTATATCAGAATCAACAATATTCTCTGCTAAAACAGTTTCGCCGTCCTCTTCTCCTTCCGAAAAAGAGACAGTCTCTGTCCGGAGAGCACTTTCACTATTACTATCTGCCATGTCAGCCTGAACCCCGTCACTGCCGGAAGAAGATGTATTCTGAGCAGCAATCGTCTCAATCATCCCTGTAGCCGGAGCAGTAATTCCGCCGTCCGCCTGTATGGACACCAGCGTATTTAGCAGGGAGGTCAACTGTTCCCGCTCCTTTATTGCCTGCATATATTCGGTAGAATTTATGTCTCCCTCTATGGTATAGACTTTCGTAGAGGCGCTGACCTTATCATTTTCCGATACATTTACGGAAGAAATATTGCCTGCGGTTCCTACAACAGAGATGGGTTGATGTATATAAGAAACACCGCCTCCTAAAGCTACGCCATCCTGATTATTCACCGACACCTCTTCCTCATATTCAAAAACACTGTCGTCAAAGGTTACCACCGCCCGGTCTGATTCAACACGTTCTACAGTTCCGTCGGTTTGCGTGTCTCCACTGCTTACAGTTACGCTGTCGCCAACATTTAGGTTTGCTGCGCTGTTGATATCTACCGCCATCAGGCCATCGCTTGAAAGCAGCATAAGCTCACCCTGCTCATTCATCACCGCAATAACACTGTCCCCTTCTTTTCCGTAAATCTTCTTTACCCTGCCGGAAACCCCTGCTTTAATATTCTTACTGGTACTGCTGCTTTTCTCGGAAGAAATGGTGCTGTCTGTTTCACTGATTTCCTCCTGTATCTCCGACAGGCAGAGGGCCAAAGAATCTTCATCTACAGTAGCTAACAGGGTACCTTCTTCCACATAGCTGCCCTCATCAACCAACAGTTCCTTAAGCTCTAAATCGGCAGGCAGAACAATGTCTGTGGAATCGGCATAGGAAATGGTTCCTGTACCGGATATGCTGTTTTTTATGGTTCCCGTCTCCACCGAAATCTCTCTGACTTTGCTCTTCTCACTCTGCTTTGCCCTTGGTCTTTTAATAAAAAAACCTGCCAAAGCAACAACACACAGGCATAAAATCCCTGTGACAATCCATTTTCGCCTGCCTTTTTTCCACTGTCCCTTTTTGTTTTCCGGGGACTTCTTATGCTTTAATTCACTCAATGCTTTCGCCTCCATTTTCCGCTGCTTCTTTGTAAGGCAGCAATTTCCAATCTTTTATCAAGGTAACCTTAACAGGATTTTCTTAAAAAAACCTTGAAGGATTTTGAAAAAAATTTGAAGTAACCTTCCTATGCTTATTTTCAATGTTTTTTTAAGCTTTCTGCTATAATATCTGGTATAATATTTACAGATTATAAAAGGAGGCACAAGACATGCGGCTTTTACTGGTAGAGGATGAGGAGGGTTTTGGAGAAGCCTTATGCGCATCCCTAAAACTGGAACACTACATCACAGACTGGGCAAAGGATGGGGAAGAAGGGCTTTCCTTAGGACTTTCTGATGTGTATGATGTAATTATTTTGGATATCATGCTGCCGGTAATGAACGGGTTAGAAGTATTGCAGAGCCTAAGGAAACAGGGAATCCACACGCCGGTGCTGCTACTGACCGCCAAGTCGGAAATCGAAGATAAAATAACCGGTCTCGACTCCGGAGCAGACGACTATCTGACCAAACCCTTTCATCGGGAAGAGCTGTATGCCAGACTTCGCGCTCTCACCCGGCGAAATGCGGCTCCCACATTATCAAATCTTGCCTACGGCGATATCTATATGCAGCAGGGCAGCATTGAAATTTGCTGCAAGACCAGCGGCCTGAGTTTAGCCTTAAACGGAAAAGAATATCAGCTTATGGAATATCTGCTGAGAAATGCGGGACAGATTATAAGCCGGGAGCAGATTATTGAAAAAATATGGGGATATGATACCAATGTGGAATACAACAATGTAGAGGTATATATATCCTTTCTGAGAAAGAAGCTAAATTTCATTAGGGCTCAGGTTTCCATACAGACCATACGCAAGTTAGGTTACAAACTGACACAGGATAAACAGGAGTGAAGAAAATGATTAAACAACTGCGCAAACGCATTATGCTGACTATGTTCCTTATGCTTTCCATTATTTTCGTCAGCATTTTAGTGGCAATCAATATCTTTAATGCCACCAGAAGCCGTAACGAGGCGGATAGTATGCTACATTCCATTCTCCAGAGGGAAATGCGGTTCAAAAATGACAGACAGGAGAATATGCCGGACTCACCCCAGCATAACCGGAAACCACCTGAGGAAGACAAGCCGGAAGCTTCTGACCCGGACTTAGAACAACGCATGGAAATTATCGGCTCCCATTTTATCCTGGTCCGATATGATTCAGAGAACGGAAAAGAAACCATTGAAAATACACTGTCCGACAGCTATACGGATGATGTGATAAAGGAATACTGTAATCAGATATTAGAGGAAGGAAAAATGAGCGGAACCACAAACCATCTGCGCTACTTGGTCCGCCATGAAGACGGGAATACCGTCATTGCCTTTATTGATTACACCTCCAGTGAACAGAGCAGAAAAAATGTGCTGATTGCTTCGGGATTCTCCGGACTTGCCGGCTTAATTGCTTTTGCTTTTTTATCCCTTTGGATATCCGGACTTATGGTAAAGCCGGTGGAAAATGCCTTTGAGAAACAGAAACAGTTTATATCCGACGCCAGCCATGAATTAAAGACGCCCATCACCGTAATCCTTTCCAACAGCGAACTGTTAGAGGACCAGATTGGAGAAAACAAACAGCTCTCCTACATTAAGAAGGAATGTGACCGAATGCATCATCTGGTCACCTCCCTCTTAACCCTGACACATTTAGAGCAGGCGCAGCATGCCCCCGCAGACAAGAGTGATTTTTCTTTAAGCGACGCCCTGTTAGAGCAGATTCTTCCCATGGAAAGCGTAGCTTTTGAGCGGGGAATTACCATGGTGGAAGATATCGATTCCGATATTACCTTTTATGGCGTCAAGGAACAACTGCAACAGGTAGCCGACATTTTAATTGATAATGCACTCGCCTACACAAAAAAGGGAGGGGAAATTCATATTTCCCTGAACCGGACGCCCCACCACATCACATTTACCGTAAGCAATACCGGAGAGGAAATTCCTCCGGAGGAAAGGGCGAGGCTGTTTGAGCGTTTTTATCGGCAGGACAAGGCAAGAAACCGTTCCGGTGGGCATTTTGGGCTGGGACTTTCCATTGCCAGTACCATTGTTGCCCAGCATAGAGGCAGGATTCATGTGGAATCCGCAGATGGATTCAATTCCTTTATTGTCACCCTGAAAACCTCAGACAAATAGCCATATAAAAATAGATACGTATAGCAAAGCGTCTGCTTTCGCCAATGAAAGCAGACGCTTATATTTTTTCGTTATATATCCCGGTACATTATGCGTACAGCGGGTATTTGGAGGTAATGGATTTTACCAGCTCCATAGCCCTTTCCTCGTCCTTGTCAATCACTGCCGCCTTAATGGCGTCGGCGATGATAACCATGTCGTCCTCATTGGCGCCGCGGGTGGTAATGGCCGGGGTGCCTAAACGGATACCGCTGGTTACAAACGGAGACTTCGGATCATTCGGTACCGTATTCTTATTCGCCGTAATATGCACACTGTCTAAAAGCTTCTCCACTTCCTTCCCAGTCAGGCCAAGGTTCTGTAAATCCACCAGCATCAAATGGTTATCCGTACCGCCGGAAACAATCTTGAAGCCTCTCTCCATCAATGCGCCGGCAAGGGTTGCCGCATTTTTTACCACCTGTGTCTGGTATGCCTTGTACTCATCAGACAAGGCTTCCTTCAGGCAGACCGCCTTTGCCGCAATCACATGCATGAGCGGACCGCCCTGGATTCCCGGAAAGACTGCTTTATTAAAGTTATATTTCTCATTAACCTCATTGCTGGAAAGAATCATACCGCCCCTCGGACCTCTTAATGTCTTGTGGGTGGTCGTGGTCGTCACATGGGCGTAGGGAATGGGACTCATATGTAAGCCTGCCGCCACCAGTCCTGCAATGTGGGCCATATCCACCATCAGTACAGCGCCAACCTCATCTGCGATTTCCCGGAAACGCTTAAAATCAATGGCTCTTGCATAGGCGGAAGCGCCTGCCACAATGAGCTTCGGTTTGCACTCCTTCGCAATGCGGAGCACCTCGTCATAATCGATAAATCCGTCGTCATTGACGCCGTAGGGCACCACATTGAAATATTTGCCGGACATATTAACCGGCGAACCATGGGTTAAATGTCCGCCATGATTTAAGTTCATTCCCATAAAGGTATCTCCCGGCTCCATAATGGCAAAAAATGCCGCCATGTTGGCCTGTGCGCCGGAATGGGGCTGAACATTGACATACTCGCAGCCAAAGAGTTTCTTAGCCCGCTCTCTTGCTAAATCCTCAACTACATCCACATGCTCGCAGCCGCCGTAATACCGCTTTCCCGGATAGCCCTCTGCATATTTGTTGGTCAAGGGGCTTCCCATAGCCGCCATAACTGCCTTGCTGACAATATTCTCAGATGCAATCAACTCAATATTGTCATTCTGCCGGTTAATCTCATCCGTCATGGCCTTAGCCACTTCCGGATCTAAGTTACTGATTTCCTCAAAACTGTACATTCTTTTTACCTCCATAAAATAATAATGCGCCCTTGCAAATCAAATAAATGACGACGCACCTTCACGCCGTCATTATCGCTCCTGCCTGTATTATACAAAAGTCGTATGTTCAGGATCTGCTGGTTTGTACGGTGGCGGTAACGGCATCCATGCTATCACGCTTCGGTCCTTGCTGTCTCTTCCCCGGACCTGTATAATAAAACCGTTCAGCCGGAAGCTGTAGCTACGCACTACCGTATTGATTCCATTGCTGCAAATAAATAGATTGTTCCGCCGGATCTCTTCCACACTGGGCATCCTTTCACTACATAAAATCCATTGCATGCTCTCTTCTCCTCAATCTTCTGGTTTTCACATTTATATATAGTATTGTACACTGAAATATGTATTTAGGCAAGCAAGTATTTTTTAATTTTCATCGTCTTTTCATAACCTGTCTTGCCCTTAAATAATTTTTTATATTTCTTTATTTGTTGTTTTGGACATTTAATTGTTGTTTTCGCATCAATGTTCTTTATTGCATTTTCTCCTATGCTTTTCAGCGCAGTACCCTCTATGATTATTTTTTTCAAATTTATACAGCCGGAAAAAGCCTCCCTGCCAATCTTTTTTACATTGCTTCCAATGGCGACAGATTCCAGCCGCTGATTATCCTTAAATGCCTTTGACGCCAGTTCTGTTACCGGACAAGTCTGTCCGTCTATGTAGATGGCGGCAGGAATGACTATCTCCGTTTTCTCATTGTTTATCAGTTCCACAAAAGCCACCCCTTTTATCCGATTGTCCGTTTTTTTGAATTTATATATGCCGGAGCAACCCGGTTCTTCAATCCGGATAAATTCCTCTGGGCTATCCGGACTCTTCTCATGGACAAGTTGGACCGCCTCTTTTTCCTGAGCAGGTTGGACTTCCTCTTTTTCCTCCGACACAACCACTTTTTTCTCCTGAATGGCTTGCGCCGCCTCTTTTTCCTTCGGCATAACTTCCCTTTTTTCTTGAATAGGCTGGGCTGACTCTTTTATTCTCCTCGGCTGCCTTTTTGTAACTGTAACCAGACAGCCGCCTAACACCTCGCTTTCATCTTCAGCTAAGGCCGTTATTACTGCTTTTCCCTCCCCTATGCCTGTGACTAAACCGTCTTTGACCGTTGCCACAGCCTTATCGCTGGTACTCCATTGAATCATTTCCCTGTCTTTATCTGCGTATGCTTTTGCTCTGAGCTTTAAGGTTTCCCCTATGAATAGTTCGATTGACTTTACGTTAAGTCTTTCCATATCTACATTCTCCATATCCAGTTATCGTTAATGTATTTAAATCTTAAAAAAGTTGATAATTAATATTATCGTTATAATTATACGATTATACGAATTATTTTGCAACGAATATTTTTAGTATAATTAACGCATAAATCTAAAGATTGGGGTGAATGATTTGAACAGGATTTTAGATAAAATCACACAAATGCGATTGGAACGCCATTGGAGTGAGTATCAATTGGCAGAGAAATCCGGACTTACCCAGTCCACCATTTCATCATGGTACCGCAAGGATATTCTTCCATCCATTCCATCACTGACAAAAATCTGCGATGCATTTGGAATCACCTTGTCTCAATTCTTTTTGGAAAATAATGATAACACTGTACTTTTAAATGAAAATCAGTTGGAACTTTTAGAGGCGGCGTCAAAATTAGACGCCGCCCAATATGCAAATCTGATAAATTTTTTAAAATCTCTTTGAGGGGATACTTATTTTTTAACAACTATATTTTATTACACTTCAACCTTCTCATACTTTCCGGTTTCCGTATCAATTATAATCATCGCAGATTCTCCGATTTGGCGGCCGTCACGATAGGTTGAAAACACATCTGTTGAAATAATTCCATCCTTTTCAAATATTCTTTCCACAGGAGTATGTCCCACCACTTGATGATAGATATCATTTCTGAAAGTATCTACATCCACATTCTGCGGTCTGAGCCACAGCGGGGAGAGATCATTCCAGAGATAATCCTGCGATGCACCATTTACCGCTGCTACCACATCATCTATATCAGCTTCAAGCAGGTCTTCGTCAAGCCATTTTACAAATTCGTTTGTAAGTCCTCCATGCGAAAACAGCACATTATCTATTCTATGTATAATATTAATCTGTGATGAATTGCGAAGTATATTCGCCAGTTGTTCCAGCTTAGAGATAACTGTTCTTTCTGCATATGGCGAATATCCTGTTTCAAGTCTTCCCCACAAATAACTGATATCATGATTGCCATAGCACCACAGCGTTTCCGGGTAAGTATTAGCATATTTTATCGCTCGGTCAAATGTCTCCTTGTAACGCTCCACTTGAAATTCCATATTCCAGTCATCTGGTATATCCATCAGACACACTGCACTGTCAGCTTTCCCGGCGTTCATGATATTTTCTGCCTGATCAAATATCCATGTTTTCAGATGAATATCAGGAATCACAAGAACTCTCATAAACATCATCTCCGTCCATACTTCCTCATTTTGCTATGGAATCTTAATCCAAATTCTGGCACAGTGCAATCACCAACACATCATCCACAGAGGGATTCTTCACGAAATAATCTGTCGTCTCCACCCTTCTGTACACTCCGTCGTCTCCCATCTGCCTTGTCACCACGCTGACCGACTTTTCACCCCGGTTATAGGCGTCCATTAGATTGGAAATCGTAAATGTGCTGCGGAACAATTCCCTGTCCTCCGGGTGCATAGTAGAAGCGCCATGTTGAATCAGTTCATCAAAGACGCCGGTGGAGGGGCAGGTCCGGCTGGTGAAATTCTCATAAGCCATCATATAAAAGCTGTTTCTCGTCAGATTGGCAAAAATTACCAGCGGAAATCTGGTAAATACTGCTTCAAGCAGCAGATTGGTGGCGCTGGAAGGCGCCTGGGTGAGCAATATGTCCTCCGTCTCCTCTGCCTCCTCCCGGTTCCTGCAAATTTCCATGAAATCCTGCTCCGCCATAGGCTTTGCAAAGAGAAAGCCCTGTATCAGCTTGCAGTCGCAGGTACGCAGAAATCCTAACTGCTCTCTGGTCTCCACTCCCTCCGCCACTGTAGTCAGCTTCAGCCGATGGGCAAAGTTAAAAATGCTCTCTAGCACAATCCGTTCCTTTTCATCTTCACAGTTCCGGCTCAAAAGGGATTTATCAATCTTTAACACATCTACAGGAATATCCTTGACAAAACTTAAGGAAGACAGCCCGCTTCCAAAGTCGTCAATGGCAACGCAAAAGCCTGCCTCCCGGATACCGCTGATATGCTCCGCAATCCGGTCTGACTGGTCCACTAACGCCGACTCGGTAATCTCCACCTCGATCAGCTTATGGGGAACGCCATACCGGTCCACCGTCCGGCACAGCTTTTCCACGTAATCCTCTTCATATATATGCATACGGGAAAAATTCACAGCCACAGGAACACTATGGATTCCCTTATCCGCCTGCTCCTTCAAAAAGGCGCAGACTTCATTTAACATATACCAGTCCAGTTCCACAATGCCCTTTCCCTGCTCTAACTGGGGGATAAAACTGCCCGGCATTACCATAGTTCCGTCCGCCTTTATCCAACGCACCAGCGCTTCTGCGCCTTTCAGCTGGTTGGTCAGGGCATTATACTTTGGCTGATAATATACTTTCAGCTCATGTCTATCCATCGCCGCTTTTACTTCTTCATATAAAGTGTCCACTTCCTGCATTTTCTTTCTCCTCTCCCTGTTTGTATATCACCGTTACTGGTAACAGGCCCAAAATGCCGGTCTCATATATTCCCTTGCATTTCTCGACAAATGATATTTTTCTGCCAATGCCTCCCAGTTGTCCTTGATGACATTTTTTGTATTATCAACAATTTCCTGCGCCGCTGAATCCGTCAAACCATATAATTTTGCAGTAGATAATGCCAGGTCAAAGGATATTGTATTATCCTCATCATCAACATTTAATGCAAGATGATTGCCATAAATATCAGGATTAACATCAAACAATGGGGATAATGTCCATCCTCCTTTTTTCAGAAGAAATCCATGATTTCTTAAATGATCATCTGTATTGGAAACTGCCATATTAAAAACCACCCGTCTCCACAGTTCCTCTAAATCCTCTTTAGGACATACTCCATGGGCTTTAATAAATGAAGCCAAATCAAGGTAACTGCTCCCATCCTCTCCTGACGCGCCGTCTGTTTTCCCCAGCAAATTCATGGCTGAAGCAAAATGTATTCTGTCGTTTCCCTGTCTGTCAAATCTCTTTACTAAAAATGTACTGCCGGTTTTAGAGAAAGTTTCCAATCTGGATTCTGGAACCTTCAAGCCGCATAAGCCTGCCAGATCATGAACAACTTTCTCCCATGCACCCACATTGTGTTCATCATATTTCGACGGAAATTTGGCTATCCATAAAGAACCATCGACAGACATAACATTGGCTTTGGGCCTTGCCCCTCCTAAAGAGGAACCGGGAGCCAATAGCTGTTTTAACCATTTTTCCTCTAACCCGCTTTCATCATTTTCAAAGGACAGACTTGCAGCCTCTAACTGCCTTAGCGTAATCCATGGGGGTGTTGATAACGCTGTATCATCTGACAAAAATGGTCCATTCTCATAGAAAGAAAAACGAAGCGCCCCCATCCTGGCATCATCATACACACCCAACAGGTAATCACTTTCTGTCAGCGCTTTTGGTTTCCTCTGTTCTTTTCTGGCGGCTATTGCCTCTCGTCGTTTCATCAATAACCGTCCCCAGCGGTCAGGACAGGAATCTGCAAACATACCGAATATTTTTTTATCCATAGGGGCATACTGTCGCCCGCTGTATAATGCCAAATCGGGATCAAGCATAAGCATATTACTATTTGCCGAGGAGAGCCATGCCTCATCATATTCAAAAGCATATATTTCTTTTCCCTTAACCACATCAACATATAATCTGCCGACTATACCCGGTGCAGATTTGTCCCAGACCTGATGAACATATATTACCTTTTGATTATCTGACATGCCTACTCCTCTCGTTTAGGTGCCCGCCGCCGGACCGGCAGTTCCAAATCCTGCAATTTTCTTCCCAGTTCATCATCCTTTGCCACTAACAACAGGTCTTTATCCATATTATTCAATGCATGCAGTACAGCGGCATATATCCCCACAGCAACCGACGGAGAACCCTTTTCTACAGACCACAATGTGGTCCTGCTGATACCCGCCCTCTCGGCAACCAAATCCACAGACAACCTTCTGCGCAGCCGAGCCAGTTTAATCTGCTCGCCCATTTGTTCCAAAATCTGTTCTGTCTGCGGCAGCAGTACTACGGACCTTTTGCTCATCTCATCCGCCTCTCGTTTCATATAATTTCAATTCTATATATCGTTAATTATTATAAACATTGAGAGTACTTTTGTCAATTTTTATTAACATTAAGACTTTCTATGTTGTGCCGTCAGCTTTCCGTCCACCGCATCAATGACAATCTCCTCCTGCACGCCCACATCTCCGGCAAGAATCAACTTCGCCACCAGAGTATCCACATTTTTCTGAAGATACCGCTTAAGCGGTCTTGCCCCATATACCGGATCATATCCATGCTCCATGATATAATCTCTGGCTTTGTCACTGATTACCAGCTTAAGCTCCTTTTCTTCCAAAAGCCGGTTCAAATCCACAACCATCAAATCAATAATACTGCCAATGTTATCCTTCGTCAACGGTTTAAATAAAATGGTCTCATCCAAGCGGTTTAAAAACTCCGGACGGAAATGCAGCTTTAACTCATCAAGCACCTGCTGCTCTGCCTCCGGCTTAATATCTCCATTTTCATCAATGCCCTCTAACAAGGAAGCGGAACCGATATTGGAGGTCATAATCAGAATGGTATTTTTAAAATCAACGGTTTTCCCTTTGGAATCCGTAATCCGTCCGTCGTCTAGCACCTGTAACAGCACATTAAATACATCCGGGTGGGCTTTTTCAATCTCATCAAAAAGGACGACGGAATAGGGCTTTCTCCGGACTGCCTCGGTAAGCTGTCCGCCCTCGTCATATCCCACATATCCCGGAGGCGCTCCAATCAGTCTTGCCACAGAATGTTTCTCCATATATTCACTCATATCAATGCGGACCATGCTGGCCTCATTGTCAAACAACGCCTGCGCCAGCGTCTTGGCAAGCTCCGTCTTGCCTACGCCGGTAGGCCCTAAAAACAGGAAGGAACCAATGGGCTTAGAGGGATCTTTTACGCCCGCTCTTGAACGGATAATGGAATCGGATACTAACTCCACAGCCTCATCCTGGCCCACTACCCGCTGGTGCAGCGCCTCGGACAAATGCAGTGTCTTATTGCGTTCCCCTTCGGTCAGCTTGGAAACCGGAATCCCCGTCCACTTGGAAACAATGCCTGCAATCTCCTCCTCGGAAACATTTTCATGCACCAGACTTTTCTCTTTGCTGCCCTCTTTCGCCTCTAACTCCGACAACTGCTTTTGCAGCTCCGGCAGCTTGCCGTACTGCAATTCCGCCGCCTTGTTCAAATCGTAATCCCGCTGGGCAATCTGTATCTCATTGTTGACCTGCTCTATCTGCTCCTTGACTACCCGCACCTTGTCAACGCCCATTTTTTCATTATCCCAGTCCGCCTTCATTGCGGCAAATTTTTCCCGCAGTTCTCCTAACTCCTCCTGCAATTTGACAAGCCGCTCTTTGCTCAAGCGGTCCTCTTCATTTTTCAGCGCCGCCTCCTCAATCTCTAACTGCATCATCCGGCGGCTGATTTCGTCTAACTCCACCGGCATGGAATCGAGCTCTGTCTTAATCAGGGCGCACGCCTCGTCAACTAAGTCAATCGCCTTATCCGGCAGGAACCGGTCCGTAATATAACGGTTAGAAAGCGTGGCCGCCGCCACAATGGCGCTGTCCGTAATCTTTACGCCATGGTACACCTCATAGCGGTTTTTCAGTCCCCTTAAAATGGAAATGGTGTCCTCCACACTAGGTTCATCCACCGTAACCGGCTGGAACCGCCGCTCTAAGGCCGCATCGGTCTCAATATATTTCCGGTATTCATCCAAAGTGGTTGCGCCGATACAGTGCAGCTCGCCTCTGGCTAACATCGGCTTTAACATATTGCCGGCATCCAACGCGCCGTCCGTCTTACCGGCGCCCACAATGGTGTGCAGTTCGTCGATGAACAAAATAATCTCGCCCTCGGAATTTTTCACCTCGTCCAAAACCGCCTTCAGACGCTCCTCAAATTCGCCCCGGTATTTTGCCCCCGCAACCAAAGCGCCCATATCCAGCGCAAAAATCTGCTTATCCTTAAGTCCCTCCGGCACATCTCCCCGCACAATCCGCTGGGCCAGCCCTTCTACTGCCGCGGTCTTGCCCACGCCGGGTTCCCCGATTAACACCGGATTGTTCTTGGTCTTTCTGGACAAAATGCGGATAATGTTCCGAATCTCCGCATCCCTGCCGATTACCGGATCTAACTTCTGCTCTCTGGCCCGCTTTACCAGATCATAGCCGTATTTTTCCAGACTGTCATAGACGGCCTCCGGATTATCGCTTTCCACGCGCTGATTGCCCCGCACTTCAGCCAGAGCCTTTAAAAACCGCTCGGAGGTAATGCCATATCCCATAAACAATCCCTTTAACGCCTTATTGGGATATTTCAACAGGGCAAGGAAAATGTGCTCTACGGAAATGTAGTCGTCCTTCATCTGCTTGGCTTCCTTTTCCGCGTGGACGAAGGTTTTCTGAAAATCAGAGCTGGTAAACAGATTGCCGCCGGAAACCTTCGGGCGGTACGCCACCATTTTCTCCGCCTCCTTGGAAAAATGCTCCAAATCAATATCCATTTTCTCAATCAGCTTGGCAATCAGGCTGTCCTCAACGGTAATCAGGCTGTATAAAATGTGCTCCTGGTCGATTTCCTGATTGTTGTATTCGTAGGCGAGCTTTTCGCAATTCTCTACGACCTCTAAAGATTTTTTCGTAAATTTTTCTGCATTCATAATAGTCCCACCTTTCATGCATATTTCACATTGCCGCTCCATGTGTATATAAGTAGTATGTTAAGTTTTTCGGTAACTACCCATAGATTAGCATAGTTTGTTAGCACTGTCAAGTGGTGAGTGCTAAAATTTTCAGACAATTCAGAACATAGAAAAAATATACCATGCAAAGTATTTATTCTAACCTTTCTAATTCTTTGATACTCTCCATAAAATGTTGTTCTACTGGTGAAAGCAAGTCATCTTGCTTTTTTTGGTATTTTTCATATTCTTCATGTGCTTTTTCAATAGCCTGTTTATGCGTCACGCGACCTTTTGTTTTCAAAATATCCCGTCTGGTCATTTTCAAATAATCGTCAATCGTCTCAAGCCAATCCTTCATATACATCGGTTCATGCGCTAACGCCCGTACTTCCGCAATATCAAGATATGCAGACACAATTTTATTCAACGCATCCAATTCTGTCTGAGTCAGATAATTCTTGGCAATCTCGGTATCTGAACGCTTAATCTGTTTTCCCTCCCATGATGTTAATCCCATATTTTCTTTTTCCGAATCTGCACGTTGATAAACAATTTCTGCTGCTGTATGCTTATGTGCTGCCCAGTGCATTTTATTTTGCACCTGTTTAAAAAACAGAATGGATGCTTCTGCGCTGGGATTATAATCAATGCTGGTGGCATAAATTTCCAATACCTTTCTCCAGAAAACTTTTTCTGAAGTACGAATATCACGTATACGAGCTAATAATTCGTCAAAATAGTTTCCTCCGCCCAATCGTTTTAAGCGGTCATCATCTAATGCAAATCCTTTTTTCATATACTCTTTTAGAATAGAACTTGCCCAAATCCGAAACTGTACACCCCGCAAAGACTTCACACGATAGCCAACAGAAATAATAACATCCAGATTATAATAATCAATATCTCTGGATACACTCCGAGCTCCCTCTTTTTGAACTGTTGCAAATTTTGCAACAGTTGCATCCCGCCGAAGTTCTCCTTCCGCAAATATGTTGCTTATGTGTCTTGATATAGTTGATTTATTTCTCTGGAACAACTCCGCCATCTGTTCCAATGTCAGCCAGACAGTATCTTCGTCCAAAGTAACTTCAATCCTCGTCAGACCATCTTCTGTAGTATACATGATAATGTTAGAATTATTCAATTTGCTTACACTCCTTAAAAATATCCTAATATTTCTTTGTTTTTATGTAATCATTATTCCTCAGTTACATTTGTTAATCTTTTGGAACATATGTTCTTTTTATTTTATCATATTCAGTAATATCCTGCAACTTCAAGTGTAATATAAAAAGATTTATTTTCAAAAAAATAATGTTGACAAATCTTATTTCTGGTTATATTATAATGATATCATTTTAATATCACTTTGTACATTCCGTACAAGAACAGGAGGAGAGTATGAAAGAAACGAAAAAACAAATCGAAGAAAAAGAAATCACTTCCCAATCAGGCTTTATTATGCTGTTTGTCACAATCTTAGGTTTCATCGCATCCATAGCAATCTTCATAGTCGGAATCAGTCTGTCAGAACATTCGGGCGCTGCTGCGGCCTGCGGCATTATTTTGGGTTTTATCTTATTTATTGTCTGCTGTATTTTCTGCGGCGGGTTCCATGTAATCAACCCCAATGAAGCCATGGTTATGACTTTGTTCGGCAGCTACTACGGCACAATTAAGAAACCGGGATTTTACTTTACCAATCCCTTCGCCGGCGCTGTAGCCCCTTCCAATCCGCAAAAGGAAAGCAACGCAAAGAGCAATCTTCAGGAAACGCAAACTGCTGTTACTATCGACTTGAATATAAAAAAGAAAGTTTCCCTTAAGACCATGACATTGGACAATGGGCGGCAGAAGGTAAATGATGTGCTGGGTAATCCCATTATCATCGGCGCCATTGTCATCTGGAAGGTGACGGACCCGACCAAAGCCGTATTTAATGTGGAAAACTATCAGACCTACTTATCCATTCAGTGCGACTCCACCATCCGGAAAATTACCCGCTTATATCCCTATGATTTATTAGATGAGGATGAGTCGGAGGAGGCAGACGAGAAAACCCTGCGGGGCAGCAGTCAGGAAATTGCCGAATCCATGCGGGACGAACTGCAGCTCCGGGTTGTAAACGCCGGTATCGAAGTGGAGGAGGTGCGGATTACCCACCTTTCCTATGCAGAAGAAATTGCCGCTGCTATGCTGCAAAAACAACAGGCCGCCGCTGTAATCGCAGCCCGCAAGAAAATCGTGGAGGGCGCTGTCGGCATGGTGGATATGGCAATCAAGCAGCTCAATGATGATGAAATTGTCCTGTTAGACGACGAGCGCAAGGCAGCCATGGTGAGCAATCTCTTAGTGGTCCTTTGCGGCAACAAGGAGGCGCAGCCCATTGTAAACAGCGGCTCCATATATTAAGCTGGAACATTTTATAAACTTATATTATAATATTTTTAATTTACTAACCACAGGAAGGCAGATTGTATGACCGAAAAAGATTTATCCAAAAAAGAAATGGAATTACAAAAACGTCTGGAGCAGGTTAAGGCTTTAGAACAGGATATTAAGAATCGGGAAAAGACTGTCCGCGATAAGGAAAAGGCCAAGAAGCAGGTGCTTCTCCGCCTTTCCCCTTCCCTGTGGAACGACTTGGCCCGCTGGGCTGATGAAGACTTCCGTTCCATCAACGGACAGATTGAATTTCTCTTGTCTGAGGCTGTGCGCCGTCATAAAAAATCATGACTTACCGCGCCTTATTCTCTGCCGAAGCTGCCAAAATCCAAAGACTGCAAGGCAGACCAGACTGACGCACAGCCCCGGTCTATAGCCGGGCGCCTCAAAACGGATTTTTACCATATGCTTTCCCGCAGATAAGGGAAACCCCACAAAGGCGGTATTCACCATTTCCGGCTCTATCTTTTCCCCGTCTACAGAAACCGCATAACCCTTCCGGTAGGGATAAGAGGTAATGAAATAACCGGATTTCGGCATATCAATTCTTCCCCAATATACATTTTTACCATCTTCCGGCATTTCCTTTACCGATGACGCCGCTATAATTTGGGAATGGCGCATGGCCTCTTTTTTTGCCGTATATAATCTGACCTGATAAATCTCATAATTTCCCCCGGAAAATTCCAGTTTCAGTTCCTTAAGCGTTTCTTCCCCTTCCAATATATAGATAAAATTATGGTTACCGTTCGGGTAGGGCGCCGCCGCAGAGGACAGCTTATTACGGACGCCGTTTATATCAATCACCACTGCCTTTCCGTCGCTGCTGGTTACTTCAAAGCTTAATAACAGGATTTGGTCTGACAGGGGGTTTGCGAGATGTAAGGTACGGGTTTCTTTTTTCCCTGCCGGAGCAAATAAGCTTTCTCCGCCCTCTTCCACAAAAAAGGTATCCGCATTTTCCCTTTTGATATGAGAACTAAATGTTCCATCTTCTTTATTTTGCCGCTGCGCTTTTTCGCTTTCCCGCAGTTTGAGGCCAGGGGACTGCGCCTTCTCACCTGCCGGCTGTTCCAAAAATGCCTGGGCCGCTTTCTCCTTTACCACAGCATGGCTGCACAACGCCTCTAAATTATCCGGAAAGGACAGGTTATCATAGGCGCTCTCTCCCATCAGCTCGGTTGTTCCATAGCAGACCGGCAGCACATTTTCAGACCTTGCCAGTACATAATCCCCATTTTTTGCTATCACGCCGTACCCGGCGGGAACCGCCTCCTCCCTTGTCATAAGATATTTCATTCCCATAAGATAACGGAACAGGCAGTTCTGCCCGGAGGCCAGCGCCACCCGGTTGTTGTAACTGATTGGGTTGTGCAAGGTGTCATAATAATAACCGGCATAGGCGCTATTGGTAATGGAAGAATACATGGCCGTCCTGCCCGCCACGCCGCCCTGCCACACATTACAGCTTGTGTAGCCGTCACACAGCACATCAAAGCGGTAATCCGCATCTGTCACATAAGCGGCTAACTGTTCCCCGGTAAAATGCTCCTGCCTTTCATCTGACAGAGCGATATAGGTTTCATGGCCGTTTACAATCATGCCAACGCAGAGGGGAACCAGGAAAATAACGGCAAAGGCCGCCGGTTTTTTTCTCCCTGACCTTCCCTGAAAGCCTTTAAAGAACACCCATACGGCGAGAAGCAAAGCGTCTGCCACCCCCGCAAAGGTCAAAATTTCCTTTTTCATAAATAACAGCGGCGTCAGGCTGAACAGCAGGATAAGCAGAGAATCATCCTGTTTTTTATCATATAACTCCTGCAAGGTCATAGCAGTCTCTAGTACCAGCAATGGTGCAAAGGGAATCAATATTTTAGCGCGGGCATAGAGAAACCCGTTTAAAATGAGACAAACCACAGGAAAAAGAAGACAAAAAAGCACTGTGGCGGATAAAAACCGACGGCAGCGGTTTTGCAGGGATAACAGCAGACAGTAAAGAGTAATCAGCGTCATGCCGCAGCCATAGGGCGAGTAGAGCAATCCCCCAAGGCTTAAATCCACCATTTTAAGCGGCGCCATGGAAAAACTTCCTCCGTCCTTGCCGGAGGACAGGATATCAAGTCCTGTAGGCAGAAGCAAAACCATTGCCATGCCAACGGAAAGCGCCACCGGAAAAATCAGCTTTCCCAAAGAGGAAACCGCCCGTTTCCAGCCGCCCTGCATGGAATTTTTATGGACTGTATAGATACCGATTACTGCCAGGCAGGCGATCGAATAATAAAAGCTGTGCAGGTAAATCATGCACAGGGAAATAACCAGCAAACCACCCTTACCTTTTTCACAAAGCCGGTCCACGCCCAGCAACGCCAACAGCAAAAAGGGCATATAGTTGACAAACATAATCTGGTGATGAGCCTGATAAAAGCAGGCTGCGCAGGCAAGCAAAATCCCGCCGCCAAAGGCGAACCATTTTCTCATGCCCTGCTTTTTCAGCCAGATATAACACAGATTGACACTGGCAATCACCCCAAGAACGCTATATGCAGAAATAATATATTTCATGGGAATCTCAGGAAGAAGGCAGGAAATCAGCACATCCGGGCGCAGCAGCCCATAATAGGAAAAATCGTAGATACTGCTTCCCGCTCCGAGAGGAATATACTGTGGAGTCAGGGAACCGGTATTTAGCACAGCCTGCCTTATGCTCTCTGCAATTCCCACATGCTGGCTGTACCAGTCCCCCTCAGAACCGAAAAGATTGCCGCTCCCCACAGGTAAAAGAAGGAGAAGCATTGTGATACCGGATAGCAGAATGTGTCGCCATATATCCGCCCGGTAATCTTTTTTTAGTTGCATTTCATTCACCGTCCCGCTTACTTTGTCAGCCGGATTTCGTTTCAAAACCGGTCTGCGATATGTAAGTGTAAAGGACAGTTCTTATTTTTTTGCTGTCAAATTTTTTAAGTATTCTTATATTTTTCTTAATTGGAAATTAATTTATGCACAGGAAAAGTAAGTATTGCCTTAAACTGGTCGCAGTCAATACGAATGTCAAACTCCCCGCCTAAGGCGCTTGCATAAGCGCTGACAATGGCAAGCCCTAACCCGTTTCCGTCACTGGTTCTGGCCTTATCTCCCCTGGCAAAACGCTCCATAATATCTTCCTTTTCAAAATCCATCTGATATCCCGCCGTATTGGTAAATTCCAGATTCAGCGTCTTTTCTCCGTTTTCCTTTTCTTCCATATAGGTTTTGACAAATACGCGGGTGCCTGCCGCTGAATATTTCAGCGCATTCTCCATTAAATTCTGGCAAATCCGGTACAGATACAAATTATCCGCAATGATAACCGTATCCTCTTTTGTAAACTGCTTCACAAAATGCAGCCCGCTTTCCTCCATGTTATCCGCCATATCTGCAAACACCTGCTCCATAAGGCGGTTTAACTCGATCTGCTCCTTTTTCAGTTCCACATTGCCGCTGCTGACCTTGGCCAGGGTAAACAAGCTTTCCACCATCTCCTTAAGCCTTGCCGCCTTGTCAGAAATCACCTCCACATAATCTCTTACCGTATCATTTAATTCTTCTTTTTTCATCAGCTCGATATAGCCTACCATAGAGGTAAGGGGCGTTTTTAAATCATGGGACACATTGGTAATCAGGTCTACCTTAAGCTGGTCGCTCCGGGATACCTGTTCCCTGCTTCGCCGCTCCATCTCTAATGCCTCGTCCAGTCTTTTTTTGTTCATCTTAGCCATGGAAAGCATATAGGAATCTAATTTCTCCTTCATGAATCCGGTTATTACCCTCTGCGCGATGATATAATTGACGAAAACAAAAATGACCATCAGATAGCCGGAAGCATAATTGGCATACCAGATGCCATTATAGGAATGCATCTGATAGGAAAAATACCACAAAGACAGCAGAAACAGAATCAGGCTGATTACAGACAGGCTTTTTTGCTGCTCCCGGCCTTTCGCTTTCCAGACTTCATAAAAATCCTCTCCCTCCGGCAGCCAGTTTCTGTACTTATTTTGCAAATACTCCCGAAGGGCGCCATGCAGTCCCGTTCCAAACAGGGAAATGCCGACAACGCCGAAAAACAATGCCTCCTCTGTGGGATGCCAGTTCCGGTAAAAAACCAGATTATACAAAAAAGCGCTGCCAAACAGCAAAAACAATATGCTTTTGATGAGCTTCCGCTTTGCTTTTACAAAACGGAATATACTTTTAATTGTATTTTTCCATTTTGTAACCAATTCCCCACACCACCTTTACATATCTTGGATTTTTCGGATCAATCTCTATCTTTTCCCGGATATGCCGAATATGTACCATTACCGTATTTTCCACGCCGTAATCCGCCTGCTCGTCCCAAACATTTTCATAAATCTGTTCTGCGGAAAACACCTGTCCCGCATGTTCCATCAGCAGGCTGAGAATCTTATACTCCTTTGCCGTCAGTTTAATCTCCTCTCCCTCTGCGATTACCATGCGCTGCTTTTTATCAAGCACCAGTCCACCGTTTACCACTGTATCACTGTCTGCCGGCGGCTTTCCGCTGCCCCAGATGTTATAACGGCGAAGCTGCGCCTTTACCCGGGCAGTCAGCTCCGCCGGATTATAGGGTTTGCTGATATAATCATCTGCGCCTAACACCAGACCGGAAACCTTGTCGCTTTCCTCCGTCTTGGCAGACAAAATGATAACCGGTATCCTGTGTTTTTCCCTGACCTTCATCAGGGCCGACAGCCCGTTAAGTCTCGGCATCATCACATCCAATAGAATTAAATCCACCTGATTTGCCTCTAACACCTCTAAGGCCTCCATTCCGTCGTAAGCCTTCAGCACATTATACCCTTCATACTTCAAAAGTTCTCCTAAGGAATACACGATATCTTTATTGTCGTCTACAATTAAAACCGTTTCCATATCTATCCTCCGCGTCGACTAAATTCGCGCTCATTAAGTGCTCATATTATATCATGTTCCCCAAAAACAAACTTGAGATTTTTCTTAAATTTCTCTTAAGTTTTACCGCCTCGACGCCCGCCGGATTAAGAGAGCGGCCACCATCATCAAAAGCCCCGCAGCCGCAATATATTTCTTGCCGTCCATACTGCCATTGCTAAAGCCCATAAGCCAGAACTTTCCCAACGCCTTTCTGTTGCCCAAGGAAATGAGGTAATAGAGAAAAGGCATCATATAGGCAATGGCAATGTTGTCAATCAGGCTGTAAAACAAAAGCCCTAACCCTCCCATGCCTATACAGTTGGCCGCTGCCGCATAATAACATTTGCCGAAGTGAAATTCATTTTCTCCATATTTCAGCAGGATAAAAAATACGGCCAGTATCACCAGCAAAAACAACGCCGCCTGCAAAAGCCGGATCAGCCGGACTCCCGTAATCGGGAATTTTTTAGAGGCGACAACATCCCGGATATTGCTGTCTGAATCCGGTAAAAACAGAGGGACAAACAAAATCACGCCGAGAAAACTCAGATAAAATTCCGCAATCTTTGCCACCTGGGGCTCGGTCAGATTTTTCACCCCCATAAGCAGCGGAGCCATCAGGCACAAAACCACTGCCGCCGCTATATGGGGAAGAAGATTATGCCTCCTGTTTACCCTTGCGATTTCCAAGCATTGTTCCCACACCGGTAAACACCCCCTTCCTTTTCTGCTGAAAAACAATAACCGTCAAAAATACCAAAAGCAGCGCAACGCCGGTGTAAAGCCAGCGGTTTCGCATAAGCTGCCCTCTTATCTGCTGATAAATCCAGTTACTTCCCACCGCATTGAACCGGGGCATTAAATTCCAGCCCACATGACCTACCAGATTTCCCGCGGCATTCAGGCTCGTAAACCACCATACCCCCTGCACCAGTATCGCCACTGCGCTGTCGGTAAGCTCCGTCAGGAAAAATCCTACGGACAGACAGACAAGCACCGTTGGCAGCAGCCAGAATCCAATATGCTTTACAAAGGCGAGCAGGTCGCTCTTAACGCCCATGCCCTTTGCAAAATATACCGCCGGTAACAGAGTGGAACAGCTAAGCAGGATAACCGGAATGATCGTCACGAACACCGCCGCCAGAAAGCGGCTTAATATGATTGAGGTCGAGCTTGCCTTTTGCATATAAATTACCTGCTCCGCCTTTGCCTTCCTGTCCTGAAGCGCTCTGGTGACTGCAAGAAATACCGGCAGAATAGCCAGCAGGATTCCCATATAGTCGCAAAACAGTCTGGCGTACGCATTCGTCACCCTGTCCTCATTTAAAATGCTGTCATATTCCTGCTTTGCCTGTTCATAGGTGGCGGGAACATAACAGAATTGCAGATTCTTTTCACTGTAGTTGCTGCCTCCGCCGAGCAGTTTATCAATTTTCTTAAGCTCTTCTTTAAATTCCTCAAAGGAGATATCCTCCCGCACAGAAATATCATAGTCCGGCATGGGGGCGGCCACGCCTTGTGCCTGCGCATTTTGGCTTATCTCTTCAAGCTCTGCCTTCATCTTTTTGTAAATCTCATCAAGCTCCTGTTCTGTCACTCCGCTTATCCGCAAAATGCAGTCCTTTACCTGCTCCTGTTCCTCATCATCCAAAATCACCTGTTTGTAAAATCCAACGGGATAGGTGGTATAACTGTTATTTTCGTAATCCTGAAGCATCTCCTGAAGGGCGTTTTCCATAATGCTTTTCTCATCACTGCTCCGCGCCGTTCCGGTATACTCCATGTTCGGCTGCGGTTTTAAAGGCGCCTCAAAGGTTCCCATCTGGGAGATGTAAAATACCGCCATACACAGCAGAAAAATATAATAGGCAGGGTTCTTTAAATACTGTCCGCACTCCTTTTTCAACATGGTGAAAAACATGCCTCATCCCCCCTTTCCCGGTACATCAGATACATATAGGCGTCCTCCACATTTACCTCGCATGCCTTTGCTCCGGCAAACACCTCCTGCAATGGATTTTTTAACAGGAACCGCACCGTCACATGGTCGCTCTGCGTCAGCATGCCGGTCACCACATATTGCTTCTTTACCTGGGGCAGCTCCATCCGGGAAATATCCGCCGTATAAATATTGCCCTCGGCTAAAGAAAGCAGCTCTGACACCGTCCCGTTGTAAACGATTTCTCCCCTGTCCATTATGGCAATATTTTCACAGGTTGCCTCGATATCCCCGACAATATGCGTGGATAAAATGACAATCCGCTCCCCTGCAATCTCGGAGAGCAGATTCCGGAACCGCACCCGTTCTTCCGGATCTAATCCCGCTGTTGGTTCATCTACAATCAGCACCTTGGGATCATGTAAAATTGCCTGCGCAATGCCTAACCTTCTCCGCATCCCGCCGGACATGGCCTTTACCTTTGTCCTTTGATTATTCTGCAAATTTACCCGCTCTAAGAGAACCGGGATTCTCTCCTTCCGCTCTTTTTTTGAAAGGCCGGACAGCACTCCTAAATAATCCATAGCCTCATAGACCGTCATATTTCCATACATGGAAAAATCCTGGGGCAGATACCCGGTCATTTCCCGCACCTTTCCCGCATTTCCAACAGGCACGCCGCATATATCAATCTCGCCGCCATCCGCCGGAAGCAGGGCGGCTAACACCTTCATCAGCGTGGTCTTTCCCGCCCCGTTCCTTCCCAACAAGCCGAACATTCCCTGCGGAATTGTCAGGTTAATCTCCTTCAGGGCCTGTTTGGAACCGTAAAATTTGTTGACATTTTCTAACCATATCTCCACTTTGCAAAACCTCCGTCTCATTTTTAATCACTTGCATGCATATCCGGATAAAAGGGGGGCTTTTGCTCCCTATGAAGATAAGGTAACCTATATTTCTCTATAATTTCTCTATTTCTGTAAATTAATGATGTAGCTGATATCTAAAATAAAAATCTTTAAATCGTGTCAAAAATTGTATTTTTATCAGTTATATCTTATAAAATCTGGTTTGTCACCTTGATTTTTCACTGTATCTGATATATACTAAGAACGGTTACAGGAAAGGAGTTGATTCTTTTGATTAAACGGGAAACCTATATGAGCCGTATCCGCCCATTTATCGGGAATGATCTTATCAAAGTCATAACCGGCATCAGGCGAAGCGGAAAATCCGTCATGTTAGAGCTGGTAAAGGAAGAACTGACAGAATCGGGCATTCCAGCCGGGCAATTCATCTCTATTAACTTTGAGGATATGAGAAACTCCCGGCTTCTTACTGCAAACGCTCTCCACGAAGAAATCCTGAAAAGGACAAAAGACATAGAGGGGAAAGCATATCTGTTCTTTGATGAAATTCAAGAAGTTGCTGATTGGGAAAAATGCATCAATTCACTCCGCATCTCCCTCGACTGCGACATCTATATCACCGGCTCGAATGCGAAACTCCTTTCCGGAGAGCTTGCAACATATCTCGCCGGGCGATATGTGGAATTTGTGGTCTATCCGTTTTCTTTTTCTGAATTTTTGGAACTCTATCACACTGTTGACCCAAACGCCACAATACAGCAAAATTTCCAGAAGTATCTGCTGTCCGGCGGGATGCCATATCTCGCAAACCTTCGATATGCCGAAGAACCGTCCCGGCAATACCTTACCGATGTCTTCAACTCCGTCCAGCTCAAAGATATTGTCAAGCGGAATAAGGTGCGCGATGTCGATTTGTTGGAGCGGATCATCGCCTATACAATGGCAAATGTCGGAACAACCTTCTCCGCAACCTCCCTCGTGAAATTCCTTAAAAGCGAACAGCGCACCGTAGCGGCAGAGACTGTGCTGAATTACATCAAATACTGCTGCGACGCCTACCTTCTGTATCAAGTTAAAAGGGAAGATTTGCAGGGGAAACAGATTCTCACATCCAATGAAAAATACTACATTGCCGACCATGGCATTCGCGAGGCGGTGTTTGGCGGGAATATGCGTGACATCAACCTGATCCTTGAAAACATCGTCCATATGGAGATTCTCAGGCGCGGGTATACGGTCACTGTTGGCAGATTCGGAAACCGGGAAATTGATTTTGTCTGTCACAAGCGCGGGGAAAAGCTCTATGTGCAGGTTGCCTATCTGCTTGCCACGGAAGAAACGGTCGCACGAGAATTTGGCGTTTACGATCACATCCGGGACAATTATCCGAAATATGTCGTCACGATGGACGAGATCGACATGAGCCGGAATGGAATCAAACACCGAAATATCCGGGATTTTCTGACCTCAGACGAATGGAATTGATACAGTGGAGGCATGGTTTTTGATTTCTGTTTTTGTTATTTTGTTTCGTTGTACTCACTTTTTATCATTTAAGACAATTTTCTTTCATTCGGCTTCACTCTCCGGATACAACTCCCCGTAAATTCTGTCGGCATCATAATCCGGCGCATATTTTTCGGCCACCTCGCAGATGCGTTGAATATACTCGATGTCATCCTCTTCTAATTCCTCCGCAATCATCCCGACGGATTTATTCTTTGCCAGCTTACGGCAGATTAGGGATATGATTTTCCGGTTAGCACCCTCAATGCTGCCAATCGTCCTGCCCTTAAGCTCGCCCTCACGCCTTCCTTCATCCTCCGCTTCCTCAAGCTGTCTGCGGTATTCCGTTTCCCATGCATATTCTAAAACCTGTCCACCCATAAATTCGTCCACCCTTCCTTTCATTGCCGTACGTTTAACAAATGCCTGTTTGCTTACGTCCCACATTAACTGCAACAGCAGTACTTTGTCATACTCCCTTAGAATGTGCTCTTTCACCTGGCGGTTTAGCTCCTTCTCAATTGCCTCCAAATCTCCGCCAAGCAGTTCTTTCATGCGGTCTTCGGCCTCTGCCTTTTCTTTCTCATTTTCTATGCTGTCTTCCGTTTCTTCCGGTTTTGGTTCATACTTCAGTATATAATAAGGCAGCATCATATACAACTGTTTTTCAAAAATTTCCTTCAGGGAATAATCCGGATTTTTTATAATGGGCACCCGGTACACCGCCTCTTCCCCGCCCGGCAGGACCAGTTTATAGGTAAACTGCTCCGGAGTATTTTCGTTGCTCCGCAGGTAAAGCAGGGCGGAATTTTGCACCCGTACCACATAGCTTCCTGCCTCTTCCCGCTCCACAAAGTTAACCGCATCCATCCAGTCGTACTCAAAAAGGCGGATGGCAATGTCCCCGTTCGGGTTGCTCTCACACTCCAAATGATACCGCCTGTCCCCCACCTTAAACTTAGAATCCGGAAGCCGGTCCTTAATCCGAAAGCTGTTGAATATGCTGGTCTCTACGTTGTACAAATATTCCACTTCGTCTTCCATGCTGTAATGGGTTCCAAAGAACTCATTTACCATAGGGATATTCCACTTCGGAACCCGAATACTCATGGTCTTAAAGACATTGTCGTAGACATGCGGGTTGCCATCTACGGGTCCCATAATTTTAAAGCGTTCCCTCAGCCGCTCCTCATTCTCTATCCTTTTTTCCTGTATTTTCTTATCCGTATGTGCGTCCTCCGTATTTGTATTTCATCTGCGCATCTGATAAGAAAATTCTACCGAAAATAGACAAAATGTGCAATTAAATTTTCTGTAAACTTTTCGTGTCATGGATTTCCATAATTTTGAACCGGATGTCAAAAAGTGATGAAATAAATTTGGTAAATTCACGAAAAAACGGCTGCGCAAAATGCACAGCCGCTCCTACAATCAACACTATCAAATTCATTATTCTTTCAATGCTTTATATATTTGTTCCACATCATAATCCGGGGCAAAGTCTTTTACCGTTTCGTCAATTCTCAGAAATCAATATGAAATATGTAGCATTATTATCGCAAAGTTGGAAATTATTCTCAGCAGGTCAAATTTCGATTCTCTGGTTTTAGGCATTTATAGATTCCTTTCTTTCAAAAACATCTCCAAATCCTCTGGCGTTCCAAGCCCATGCATTTTTTCTCCTACATCCTTAAAGACAATCTTCTTTCCGTCCTCTATCATCTCGTTATAGATCGGCGCGACATAAAACTCGTTGTTGACGCGGATATTCTTTTTTATCATTTGCTTGGCATACTTTACAAAGTCAGTGCCCTTGGCATAGTTGTAAATACCGACTGTCGCCTCGTTTGATATGACTTCCTTTTCTCTCACCATTGTGATGTATCCGCTTTCATCATATTTAATGAAACTCCACTTCGGATCGTCTGCGGGCATGGTCATAATAAGACCATCGTTGTCACCCATCGCAGAAAGATAATCATTTATGTCCGTATCCACAAACTGGTCGCTGTTTGCGATCATCATAGGATAATCGTTATCTATGTATTTCTCTGCCAGAAGGACGGTGCATGCAGCCCCCTCTGTTATGTGGTCGACTGTGACTATCGCGCACCCAGGGGCTATTTTTTCAAGTCTTTTCGCAAGCGCGTACTTTTCAAGATGTTCTTTCTGACATATGTATACAAATCTGTGTTCACATTCAGGTGTGATATTTTTTGTAACGACCTCTATCATCGGTCTGCCGTTCACGTCGATAAGCGGCTTCGGAAACTCATATCCGGCCTTTGCAAATCTGCTTCCCCGACCCGCCATAGGTATAACTATATTCAGCATTTTCAGTATCTCCTTTACACCTCGTACTTGTCGTTATTTGCGCCCGGCAGTTTCACTACAACGTTCTCTGCCTTAGTTACGGCGTAGAAATCCGTCGCCTCGTTCGGCTCCATAATTATGATGTCCCCTGCCGTATATTCCTTGCCGTTCATTCGGATAGTTCCCTTTGTAACGACTGTTATTTCTGTAGCAATTTTATGGTAGTGCCTCTTTTCATATGCTCCTGCGAAATATGACTTTACCGCGACTTCAACGTCGTTTGTCTTATATAGGGTAGGCTCGAAATTTCCGACAAACCAGCCCTTTGTCATATCGTTCAGCTTTGCAGTTTTCATAAGCCCCTCCTCTCCTCATATTCCTTTATCTTTTCAGGAGAATAGAACGAATGATATTTTTCTTTTTGAATATCATAGTATGCAATTCTTCTGCCCATAAGTATCATCTCGTTTATTGACGCAGAAATGTAAAATTTACCGTTAAGGCAGTTGTCCTTTATGATAGCTTTCTTTGCACTTTCAATAAAGTCTGATCCCTTTCTAAAATAGTAAAATCCGGCGATCGCATCCTTTGAAAGAGGTCTCTTCTCAGCAACTTCCACTACTTCACCGCCCTGTTTTCTTATATAGCTCCAACGCGGGTGAATGCTCGGAAATGTAATGACTCCCGCGTCAGCGTCGAAGTTTTCAAAGCGGCTGATAACGTCCTTATAATCAACATCGATTATCTGGTCGCTGTTAACGATTATAAGTGGTGTATCGTTGTTTATGTAATCCACCGCCATAAGACAAGTACAAAGGGCTCCTCTTGTCTGATTTCTCAATCTTATAACAATGCTAAGCGGTGAAAGTATCTTTGCCGAGGCATCAAGGTGAAACTCGCTACAATCCTTGTCGTCAAAAACAAAGATATAATTTTTCGGGTCGATGCAAGAATAATTCTCAATGACCGTCTCAAGCATGGTCTTGCCCTTGATTTCGATTAGTGGCTTCGGGAAAAAGCTGTCCTCAAAAAATGTGGATTTTCCCATTGAAGGAATAAGTATATTAACCATTTCTACCTCCGTTGACTTTATCAATAAGCCTCTTTATATTTTCATAGTTCACATCATAAACCGTCGCGACTTCAAGAACCGAAGCGCCACTTGCCTTTCCTGCCGCAATTCCGTTGGGGTTGTCCTCGACGACTATGCACTCCTCTGGCGCAAGACCGAATTTTGAAATTGCGGTCTGATACATTTCGGGATCGGGCTTTGCCTTTTTAACATCCTCGTTTGAAACGATAAGGTCGAGATAATCAATAAGCATCGACTTCTCCATCATCAGCTCTATAGTCGATCGTATTGAATTGGAGCACACCGCTATCTTATAGCCTTCATTATGCAGCTTTGAGAGCGCATACTCGTGATGAAACATGGGGTGACATTTTTCGTGTATCATCTGCGCCGTATACTGCTGCTTCATCTGATTCACAAACCAGTGAAGTTGCTCGGGAAGAAAATACTGCTCGCTTAGCATTTTCAACTTTACCTTTGTGGGCAGTCCGTCGAAGGTATGTAAATGGTCATATCTGCTTATCTCAATTCCAAACAGCCCGAGCGCTTTATTCAGGGCTTCATAGTGCCAGTCCTTGGCGTCAATCAGAACGCCATCCATATCAAACAAAACTGCTTTTATTTTATCAATCATTGAAGTACTCCTTTGCCTCATCTGGATGGTCGGTACATATCAATATTTTGGCATCATCCAGTTTATATTGCTTTATCTTTCTCCAAAAATTCTTATATTGTTTGCTACCATGGAGATCGGGGGAAACAAGGCATACCTCCTTGCCGGCATCCACATGATCCACAAGCATTTTCTCCGTAATCCAGTCAGTGGACCAAAAACCGTCAACCCAGACTCCTGCGGCATCTTCATACATATAAGGGTACGGTTCCACTTCACTTTGGCGTGTAAAATAGCGAAGTCCCATCTCTCTAAATTCCACCATCTGCGGCACAGACATATCAAACAGAAAATAATTTTGGATATTATATTTACGCAAATAAGTCTTCAAGATATCCTTAAGTCCATCCGCTTTAATGTTTATTGCGAAACAGTACCCGTCATCATATTCGTGGAGCCAGCCAAATACTTCCTCGGCATCTTGGCACATAGCATCAGCAATATTGTGAGCAATCACCATCCGTCCCATATAATCCCGAACATCTGACTCAAAACCATATCCTTTCTCTAAGGCGGCGCGGAGGGCCTTGGAAGAATTACCTTCAATTGCAGTATTCCAATACCCTCTATGAGCTAAAATTTTCATAATCAATCCCTTCTTCCAAATATTAATAATCTCAGCGTTCTAAATATCTTCCAATCCTATTGATATCCTACTTTAATACCATATCAATTACTTCTTATCTTTAAATACAAACTGCTCATAATTGCTTTTATCGCACTATTATCCAAAACTAGTTCAATAACAAAATATACTATTATAGAAAATATAATGCTCACTATCATACGCAACAAAATATTACCAATACTTTTTCCACAAATATAACAAACCAAAATAATTCCACAACAGCCAATCATTGTTTTTAAAATAACACCTAAATTATTTGCGATTGTAATCTCCTTTCTCACCATAAATTTAGATGTTAAATATACAATTGCCTCTGCCAGGATTGTTGTTACAGCCGCTCCAATTTGCCCCCATCTTGGAATCAAATACAAATTCAATCCGATATTAATCAAGGCACTTACCACTGTTATCCACATAACCCATTTTTCCTTATGCATCGGCATCAGTATACATTGCGTATATATATAGGAAAGTTCACAAAAAAGTATTGCCACGCAAAGCAAGATTAATGAATTTCTTGCTCCACCATATTCCTTCCCACCTAATACATATATAACTTCCTTGCTAACCATAATAAGGCCTACTGCCATTGGCACCATAAAGGATATCATTGACTTAAATATTTTGTCTAATGTAGCATAATACAAATCTTTATTTTTCCCCCAATAATAGGACAATCTAGGTATGGAAACAATAATTAATGCTCCTAATAATGTTTTTAAACCCGAATAGATCTTAGTAGAAAAACTATATAATCCGGTGATGTAATCTGATGTCATGTATCCCAGCATTGTTATATCCGAACTAACATAAATCAAAATTGCCATATCGGACACAAAAATGGTAAATATCGGAAGAAGGTGTCTTTTTAAATTCGGAACTTTGGTGAGTCTTATATCAACATATCTTTTTACGCGGAACCAGTTTAACAGTCCCATTCCAACATTTGAAAGCACAGAAAGAGCAGCATATAAATATATATCTTCTTCATCTTTTACCAATAAAAACATTAATACTAATGAAATCAAGTTAAACAAAATGCTTCTGACAGTGATATATAGATAATCTTCAAAAATTGATAAAACCCATCCAACCCCCAGGGTGCTAAACGCAATTGAAATGCTTATTATCATTATTAGCAAAATATATTCCCGAAGTTTGCTACTAATCA
This sequence comes from uncultured Lachnospiraceae bacterium, assembly GCA_947625015.1. GTDB lineage: Bacteria > Bacillota > Clostridia > Lachnospirales > Lachnospiraceae > CAG-590. The sequence continues at coordinate 35,508 of CANQMR010000028.1, forward strand.
ACAATAACACAAACATAAAAATATAAGCTATTAATGTTGCAACAACATTTATTGTAAAAACCTCACTTACAAATTTTGTTATTTTTTTCTTATCGTCTCGCAAGGCCGATCCATTCCTTACGCTATACCCCCCTATCCCAAGGATTGCCAGATATGAAAAGTATCCAACAAATGTGACACTAAAATTAATACGTCCAATATTGTCCACCCCCAGTACCCTGCTTATGTAAGGTAAAGTAATAATAGGAAATGCAATCTGGAGAACCGATTTAAAAGCATTTACAAAACTGTTAAATTTTAAGGAATGTATATCGAACCACCTCTCCTCTTACCAATTCTTTTAACTCTTCCTCCTCCAAACTCATATTTCAACGGTCACCCATTTAAACAAAACTGATGCCAGCTAATGGTCTCTTTCTTGCCTAAGTTCATGCCATTTAGCCACATCTAATTTCCCAGGTCTTTGAAAATAACTCGGACTATAAAATTGATATTCGTATTTAAGCCAATAAAATCCTAATGAATCTGCATCAACTAAAATTGTATGATTGCATAAAAATATGTCATATGCCTCTTTTGAATTTATATGCTCTTCTGCCCCTCTTTTTTGGCTATAAAAATTATACGCTATCCTCGTTTCTGGACATGCATACTCTGTGACTGCATCTTCAAATTCCTGCGGCACATTTATTCTGCAATCTACATCTGCCTTTTTCACCCAATCACAAAATCGAACGAATTTGTCCGATTGTTTAGCCTCCTCTCTCATTTTTACAGCTTCTGCAGTATCAAATTCACAACTATAAAGCTTTTCTAGTATATCTACATTGCCAAATGCAAAAAAATCCGAAACGTAAAACGGTCTTGCATAGAAACTATTTAAGACTCCTCCGAGCAAAACTATTTTACCTTCTTGATAGTTCCCCTGTAATAAGGATATTGCACATGGATTATAATATCTCTGATCCGTTCGTGTTTTAGTCACATACTTTACGCCGATTTTTTTTGCGTGCAATACACCAGCTAACGACGTAACCAATTGATAATTCAAATTACCTTTAGGACTCTCATTTGGATACTCATTTAATATCACAATCGCACCTTCAGATTCTATTTTCTTAACAAGTTTTTCATCAGTATCCATCCAAGTTGAGACTATGATCTTAATCCCGTTGTAATACTTTCTATACATTTTTATTGTATTAAGTGTAAAATCATCTTTTGTCACAATAGGTCCTTGAAGAATTATAGCTGTATTACTAAAATCACGCATCGTCCCTTTCACTGGAAGATCATTAACACATTTGGGGAAAGAACGTAAAAGAACATACTCATCTCCCGTATACAACTTCGCCATATACTTTTTCTTTAAAGCAAATCTCTTTTTAGAAGGCAAAATCCTAAGCATTAGATTCATTGGAAACACATACAGGCAAAGCAATAAATCTACAATCTTTTTCATTCTAATTTTACTCCATATACTAAATTAAAATAAAGTCGTTATTCCGACTGCATAAACCCTTTCAAGTTCTCCATCGTTCCCAGCACATAAATTTTTCCTGCATCCTAGTTGATAATAATCTTCATACCCTTCTCTTTCAATCATGTAAGTATATACGGTGACACAAGCAGGAACGATATAATTTTTGACCCAAATCCGCTTATGGTAAACCCAAGCGGATTCAGCGAAAGCTTTTTGAACCTTTGAGATTTATTGGTTCTTCTATGGTTTTCGGTGTTTTTCGTCTGCTGATGTTCTTAGTAGCCTTAACTACTCACTTCTGTTATTCTCTTTTTAGCCAAAAAATCAATTTTAAGGAGGTAAACAATTATGGCTACTAAGATCACCAACCAACTTATCCAACTCCCACCGGAGGTCTCTATCGACAGGGTCGTCAACCATCCTCACTCCATTGAGATCTTTCTCTCTTATCCCGAACAGCCTCGCCGATGTCCTTTCTGCGGCAGCTCTGACTGTGTCATCAAGGATTCCGGGCGTTGGAATGTCAACCGTTTCCACTGCAATATATCCGACGGCTCCATCGGCTGCGTTATCGACATCCTCCCTCGTATGGATCTTGAATACCTGCTCGCCTATTTCCGGGACTACTCTCCGGAGCAACGCCATCGCACCCGCTTCTTCTGCTGTAACATGCACGGCGGCTTTATCTCCTTCTCCAAGAGGTGCCTCCCGGATGTCATAGTATGTGTGTTCCATGTCGTCAGGCTCCTCAATGACAATGTCAATGAGATCCGCTACGGCCTTCAAAAGGCTTTCCGCTCCGATGGTGATGAAACCTCCTATCAGATCCTGAAACGCTCCGCCAAACTCCTCACCACCTCTGCCTCAAATCAGGAGGAGTACCGGAAGGGCTCCTTTCCGCTCAAAACCGCACTGTTGGAACACGCTCTTGCTCTTTCCGGTGATCTCTGGGAAGCCTATAATGCCCTCACGGAGTTCCATGGCATTCTTGAAGAGTCTGCTTATTCTGTACAGAGAACAATGCTCATAGACTGGCTTGACACTTATACTGCCTCTTCCCATGAGGCACTAGGCGGTGCGCCAACACTATCCGGCACTATCGCTCCCACATCCAGAACAGCTGGAAGTATGGCAGAGCCAATAAATTCCTACGAGACACTCTTCTCCATAATACCTCCGAATAAAATCGTGTCAATTAACACAAGTGTAAAGCCACAGCCGGAATCCCATTACAGGATTCCCGGCATGCCTCATGGCTTTTGCTATATGCATTTTTATTGGGATCAGCTTCAGATAATTTCCAACATTACAACACTATTCATTTTCCATTTTTATAATTATTTTTTTATGATTAATTTTTCTATAAAGTCTATTCACAAATAAATACTTATCGGTGAATACATTTCTGATTATAATCCCTCATCTTCACAACATTCCACTGCACACCATTCATCTCGCTTTGAAGATATGGCATAACTTGACTTTAATCCGCTCGG
>CANQMR010000029.1 GCA_947625015.1 uncultured Lachnospiraceae bacterium
AATATCTGCATTTTTCAAGGTTCATCAGAGCCTGTTTTTTTCAGCTCAGTTTTTCATATGTCACTTGACACTACCTACTTAAGCGCCTCTTTTGTGTTATATTTGAATTTCCAAACCAAAAATTTTCCAAAAAAGGCCTATCATTATGCCTAGTATAACACAAGCTATGATATTTAGCCTATCATAATTATATTTCTTCCTATTTATTTCTGATGTGTTATAATATTTTTAGTTAAAAATAAAGTTAAAAAATAAGGGTTACAATATGAAAGAAAGAGAGGATTTATTTATGAACGCACTGGATTGTATCAAGACAAGAAGAAGCATCCGCAAATTTAAAGAGGAGGCCGTAAACCGCGACACCATTAACGCTATTGTCGAAGCCGCCGCCATGTCTCCTTCCTGGAAGAACACGCAGATTACCCGTTACAATGTGATTGAGGACAAGGCGATTTTAAATGAAATCGCAGACAACTGCGTCCTGGATTTTGAATTTAACCAAAAGACCATACGCCGCGCGCCGCAGCTTGTTGTGGTGAGCATGATTAAGAACCGGTGCGGTTATGAAAAGGACGGCAGCTTTTCCACCTCCAAAGGAGACCGCTGGGAAATGTTCGATGCGGGAATTGCCTCCCAGACCTTCTGTCTGGCCGCACATGATATGGGCGTGGGAACGGTTATTTTAGGCATCTTTGACGAGGACAAGGTGGCAAAAGCAATTAACCTTGCCGACACAGAAAAGGTTGCCGCATTGATTGCGATGGGGTATCCGGATCAGGAGTGTGAAGCGCCTAAGAGAAAAACCGTAGAGGAACTGGTGCGGTATCTGTAAAATTACCGGTAATCGTTCCATTGAAAAAAAAGGGCACTTGTGCCCTTTTTGTTAAATTTAAATTGATATACATGAAACATTAGTGTATAATATTGAAAAACAAGGGCACAATGACACTAAATTATCAAAGTGAGGAATTGCCATGGAGATTAAAAGAAATACCTATTTACAAAAACTAATTAACCGTATGCACAATGGAATGATTAAAGTGGTTACAGGTATCAGAAGATCCGGCAAATCATATCTTATATTTCATATTTTTAAAGAATACCTGTTAAACAACAATGTAGATGAAAAACACATCCTTTCCATTGAACTGGATCGCTGGGAGAACAGACAGTACCGCAAGCCGGATGTGATATTGGAGTATATTCATTCACAAATTACAGATAAAAAAGATTATTATATTTTATTAGATGAAGTACAGATGCTGGAAAATTTTGAAGATGTGCTAAATTCCCTGCTGCACATTTCCAATGCAGACGTATATGTGACCGGCAGCAATTCTAAATTTTTATCAAAGGATATTATTACGGAATTTCGGGGACGCGGCGATGAAGTTCATATATATCCGGTAAGTTTTAAGGAATTTATGGAAGTATACGAGGGAGACCGGTATCAAGGCTGGGCTGATTATGTGACTTATGGCGGTCTTCCCCTCGCCGTTACCTTGAAGACGGAAGAACAGAAAATAGATTATCTTACCCGGCTCTTTGAAGAAACCTATATCCGGGATATTATTGAACGGAACCGCATTGACAAAATACAGGAACTTAACGACCTTATAAATATACTGGCTTCCGGTATTGGTTCTCTCACAAATCCTTCAAGAATTGAGGCAACTTTTAAAAGTGTCATTCAATCAGACATCAGCCTCAACACAATCCGCACATACATTGATTATTTGAAGGATGCCTTTATTATCAGCGAAGCTAACCGCTATGATGTAAAAGGCAGAAAATATATCGGCACTCCATTAAAATATTATTTTGAGGACGTCGGTCTTCGCAACGCCAGACTTGGTTTCCGCCAGACAGAAGAAACCCATTTAATGGAAAATATCATCTATAACGAACTTCGTATGCGGGGATATCAGATAGATGTAGGCGTTGTTGCCAAAAGGAACCATACAGCCGACGGCAGGCAGGAAAAAAAGCAGTTGGAAATCGATTTTATTGCAAATATGGGAAGTAAACGCTATTATATTCAGTCTGCATTAAACCTTCCGAGCGAAGAAAAAGCAAAGCAGGAAAAGGCGTCTTTTTTAAGCGTAAATGATTCATTTAAAAAAATCATCATTGTAAAGGACGTTATTCACATTCAAAGAGATGAATATGGCATTACAACTATGAGTATTTTTGATTTTCTGTTACAGGAAAACAGTCTTGAACTGTAATATTTTTCCATCTGTCAGTGCATAAACTCAAAAAAAAATCAAGTTTTTGCATTTCAGTGCAAAAACTTGATTTTTTTCGTATATTCTGCAATCTATCCTACAGATTTCCCTTCACCTGCTTATAGATTCCCTCCGCATCCAGTTCATATTTATGCAGAAGCTCCACAGCCGGGCCGGACTCACCGTACCGGTCGCGCATACCAATCTTGTAGACCGGAACCGGAGCATTTTCACATACCACATCGCATACGGCGGAGCCAAGGCCGCCGATAACAGAGTGTTCCTCCACCGTAAACAGCTTTTTCGTCTCCTTCGCCGCCTTAACGATAATATCCTTATCAATAGGCTTGATGGTATGGATATTGATTACCCTTGCGTCAACGCCGTCATCTGCAAGCATCTTTGCAGCCTCTAAGGCAAAATTAACCTCCAGACCCGTCGCCACAATGGTAATATCCTTTCCTTCCCGGAGAGTTACACCCTTGCCAAGCTCAAATTGATAATCCGGCCCGTCATTAATCACCGGCGCAGCCAGACGGCCAAAACGAAGATACACCGGGCCTTTGTGCTCATAGGCTGCCCGTACTGCCGCCCTCGCCTCCACATCATCACATGGGTTAATAATCACCATATTGGGAATAGTGCGCATCAGGGCAATATCCTCATTACACTGGTGGGTTGCCCCGTCCTCGCCCACAGAAATTCCTGCATGGGTGGCACCAATCTTCACATTTAACTTGGGATAACCTATGGTGTTGCGTACCTGCTCATAGGCCCTGCCTGCCGCAAACATGGCAAAGCTGGAAGCAAACGGCACCTTTCCGGTCAAAGACAGGCCCGCCGCAATTCCCATCATATTACACTCTGCAATACCGCAGTCGATATGGCGTTCGGGAAATTCCTTTTTAAAAATCCCGGTCTTGGTGGCAGCCGCTAAATCTGCATCTAACACCACTAAATCCGGATATTCCCTGCCTAACTCCACTAAAGCATTGCCATAGCTTTCCCGGGTAGCAATCTTCTTCACATCTGCCATTACGCTTCACCTGCCTTTTCTAATTCCGCCATTGCCGTTTCGTACTGTTCATCATTGGGCGCCGCGCCATGCCATGAAACCTGGTTCTCCATAAAGGACACGCCCTTTCCCTTTACGGTCTTTGCGATAATGGCTGTCGGCATTCCCTTCGTCTGCCTTGCCTCTTTAAATGCCGCCTCAATCGCGTCGAAATCATGTCCGTCAATCTCAACGACATGGAAGTTAAACGCCTTGAATTTATCTGCAATCGGATATGGGGAGCAGACGTCCGCCACACTTCCGTCAATCTGCAAATCATTGTTGTCCACAATAACCACCAGATTATCCAGTTTCTTATGTCCGGCAAACATAGCCGCCTCCCAGACCTGCCCTTCTTCAATCTCACCGTCGCCTAACAGGGTATACACCCGGTACTGCCCGCCGGAAAGTTTTGCGGAAAGAGCCATGCCCACTGCAACGGACACGCCCTGTCCCAGAGAACCCGCGGACATATCCACTCCCGGCGTTCCCTTCATATCGGGATGCCCCTGAAGCATCTCGCCGGTCTTGCGAAGCTTTAACAGTTCCTCCTCCGGAAAATATCCCTTCATGGCAAGAATGCCGTAAAGCGCGGGCGCCACATGTCCCTTGGACAATACAAAACGGTCCCTGTCTTCCTTTTCCGGCTTTTTCGGATCAATATTCATCTCCTCATAATATAAATAGGTGACTATATCCGCCGCAGACAGGGAGCCTCCCGGATGCCCGCTTTTGGCGGCATGGAGGGAAGCTACAATGTGCTTTCTCAACTGGTTTGCTTTTTGCTGAAGCTCTGCCTTATTCATAATCAATCTCCTTTTCCTTCGGCAATCGTCTATATCTCTATCAATAATTTTCTGCTCTCAGCTTAAAATAACTCTGCGGATGCTCGCAGACCGGACATACCTCCGGAGCCTCCTTTCCAATATGGATATGACCGCAGTTCGAACACTCCCAAATCATATCCCCGTCTCTGGAAAATACCAGACCGCCCTCAATATTGGCTAGCAGTTTGCGGTATCTCTCCTCATGGGCCTTCTCGATAGCAGCTACCATTTCAAAAGATTTGGCAATATCCTCAAAGCCTTCCTCTCTGGCTGTCTTTGCAAACTCCGCATACATATCCGTCCACTCGTAATTTTCTCCCTCGGCTGCATCCTTTAAGTTAGCCACCGTTCCCGGTACTGCGCCGCCATGAAGAAGCTTAAACCACATCTTTGCATGCTCCTTCTCGTTATTTGCGGTTTCTAAAAAAATGTCTGCAATCTGATTATACCCATCTTTCTTTGCCTTGCTGGCATAATAGGTATACTTATTTCTCGCCTGTGATTCACCGGCAAAAGCCGCCATCAGGTTTGCCTCCGTCTTTGTTCCTTTTAAGTCTGCCATATCTTTATCCTCCTATCATTATTAATCGCTGTGAAACATTTATGATTTTTTCATCTTGTGCGCATAAAGCAATATCATTATATCATTTTATAAAATTCCTGCAAGGGTACAAATATCAAAGCGAGCATATGTCCTTAACGCCAATCTCCTGAAAAGTGCGGATACACCGGTTCACCAGCCCGGTTTCTTCTAACAGTTCCCGGCTGCTGTCCCCGTATACGCCGACAATCCTTCCCGCTCCTGCCCTGTGGGCGGAGAGCACGCCGGAAACCGCATCTTCAAACACAACGCAGTCCGAAGGCGCCGCATGTAAAGTCTCCATGGCCCGGAGATAGATATCCGGGTCCGGCTTTCCCTTAAGGCTGCCGTCGTCATAGACCACCCGCTCCCTTGCAAACCATTTTTCCAGGTTAAAATGTGCAAAGTAAAAATCAATGTTTGCCAGATTGGCGGCAGTGGCAATGGCCATGGGAATATGGGCCGCCTTTGCTTCGTCAAGAAACTGCTCAAGCCCCTCCGTCAGATGAAACCGCTCCTTATGTTCCATGCAAAGCTTCCGGTAATACCGCTCCTTTTCCTCGGAATAGCGCATCACCTCCTGCGGCGGAAGGCTTTCTTCCCCCAGAAAATGAGCTAAAATCATCGCCGAGGTTTTCCCATGGACATGCTTTTTAAACTCCTCCTCCGGCACGCTGCGCCCGCAGAGGATTTCCACATAATGCCGCCATGCCGTCTCATGCATATAGGAGTCCATTACCATTGTTCCATTGAAATCAAATATAAACGCTTTTTTTCCCATTACAGATAACTCTTTAACTTGTCCACCATGTCAAGCTTCTCCCATGGCAAATCTAAGTCTGTCCGTCCAAAATGACCGTATGCCGCAGTCTGCTTATAAATCGGGCGGCGCAGGTCTAACATCTTGATAATGCCCGCCGGGCGAAGATCAAAGTTTTCCCGCACAATTTCCACCAGCTTTAACTCGTCAAGTTTGCCTGTGCCAAAAGTGTCCACCCGGACAGAGGTCGGTCTCGCCACGCCAATCGCATAGGAAAGCTGAATCTCGCACTTGTCTGCCAATCCTGCTGCCACAATATTTTTTGCCACATATCTGGCGGCATATGCCGCAGAGCGGTCTACCTTGGTACAGTCCTTGCCGGAAAATGCGCCGCCGCCATGACGGGCGTAGCCGCCGTAGGTATCCACGATAATCTTACGCCCCGTAAGGCCGGAATCCCCGTTCGGGCCGCCGATGACAAACCGTCCGGTGGGGTTGATAAAGAACTTTGTATCCCCGTCCACCATTTCTGCCGGTAACACCGCATCAAATACATATTTCTTGATATCCTCATGAATCTGCTCCTGTGACACCTCCGCATCATGCTGTGTGGAAAGCACCACTGCCTCTAAGCGGACCGGTTTGCCCGCCTCGTCATATTCTACGGAAACCTGTGTCTTTCCGTCCGGACGGAGATAGGGAAGGGTTCCGTTTTTCCGGACCTCCGTAAGCCTTCTCGCCAGCTTGTGCGCCAGACTGATCGGATAAGGCATATACTCTTCCGTCTCGTTGGTGGCGTAGCCGAACATCATGCCCTGATCGCCCGCGCCAATGGCCTCAATATCCGCATCGCTCATCTGGTTTTCCTTTGCCTCTAAAGCCTTGTCCACGCCCATGGCAATGTCGCTGGACTGCTCGTCAATGGCGGTAATCACGCCGCAGGTATCGCAGTCAAAACCGTATTTTGCCCGGTCATAGCCAATCTCCCGGATTGTGTCCCGCACAATCTTCTGAATATCCACATAGGCATTGGTGGAAATTTCTCCCATCACCAGCACAAGACCTGTGGTAATCGAAGTCTCACAGGCAACGCGGCTGTTCGGGTCCTGCGCCATTAAGGCGTCCAATACGGCGTCGGAAATCTGGTCGCAGATTTTGTCGGGATGTCCTTCTGTTACCGACTCAGACGTAAACAACAATTTCTCCATAGTAAAAATCCTCCTTTAATTCCTGCAATAAAAAACTTCAAATCCAAGGATTTGAAGTCCGGTAATTCTTATGTTCAAATCCTCTTATTGATCGATGCGTATTACCGCTCGCTTCAGGCCGGCACCTTCCTTTCCGGGGTTGCCGTGGCTTCTTCGTCCCTTCTGACTCCACCACTCTGAATAAGAGAAGTTTCTTTTGCAATTCTGACTGGAACTGGTACTTTACAGTTCTTATCCATCATACTCTATAATGCAGTATTGGTCAAGATGTAATTGACTTTCCACACAGCTTTTTTTATAATCTAAAGAAAGCGGCAACTTAACGGCTTTATTTTTCTGTGAGTAATGAGTCCATGGGCAGAGCATCACATAAAAGGATTGGACGGAAAGGGGATTTTCAATGAACATCATACAGATCATGCTTCACAGGGTAACGCTTGGCATGACGTTGGCAGAAGACGTCTACCGGGGTTCCCAGCTATTAATCCCCAGAGGAACGATAATTGATGACGAGGTGCTGAATATTTTAAGATATTCCTCCATCGTCTCCGTAGCTGTGTACGGCAAGGATGTGTCCCGCCAGAATATGGCTACCCTGACGCTGCCTGTCCAGACACATTCCGAGAAGGTTCGGGAAAGCAAGGATTTTAAGGAATTTGAGGAGAATTTCAAAGAGCAGACGGAGACTTTTACCTATGCCCTCAATGACATTGCCAGCCGGAACAAAGAAGTGGATATTGACGATTTGTTCACCTCCGCCAATGAGATGATGGCGGGAGAGACTAACACCTACCAGCTTATGGATATCCTAAGCAATATCCGGTACTTTGACGATTCCACCTACGCCCATTCCCTGAATGTCGCCATGCTTGCCAACATTTTAGGCCGCTGGCTTAAGTTCAGCGATGAAGACCTCAAATTACTGACGGTTGCCGGTATGCTCCACGATATCGGCAAGGTGCTGACACCGCCGGAGATTATCAAGAAACCGGGGCGGCTCACCCGGGAAGAATTTGAAATCATTAAGGGACATACCACCAAGGGGTACAAGCTATTAAAGGAAAAAGGCGTCAGTGAGAACATTGCCCAGGCGGCGCTGCTCCACCACGAAAAATGCGACGGCAGCGGCTATCCCATGGGGCTTAAGGGCTATAAGATTAATGAACTGGCAAAGCTGATTACCATTGTGGATATATATGAGGCCATGACGGCCAACCGATGCTACCGGGAGGGCATCTGCCCCTTTGCGGTCATCCGCATGTTTGAGGAGGAGGGCTACGCCAAATACGATCCCAAATACCTCCTTCCATTTTTACATGGGATTTCCGACACCTACCTGCACAATACGGTTCTGCTGAGCGACAACAGAAAAGGCGAGATTATTCTGACAAACAAAACTGCCGTATCCCGCCCCAGTCTGCTGGTGGATGGAGAATATTTAGACCTGACTCTCCACCCGGACCTTAATATTATTGAAATTTTATAATTATTATTCTTTGACAATGATCAGCTTATCTCCCTCATGAATCTGATCCGAATCCAGCCCGTTGATTTCCTTAATCCGGTCAACGGTTGTGTAATATTTCTTGGCGATACTCCACAGGGTATCGTCTTTTTTTACCACATAGCCAATCACGCCCGGCAGTTCCTTCTTCCGCTCCAAGTCAATCGGCTCCACCTCTACATCCAGCACAGCCTTTGCCTTTTCATTGGTAAACGCCAGCACTTCCAAAGATACCTCCGCCTTAATCTCAATCTGGGTGTCGCTCTGCTGCAAGGCGGTAATCTGGTCTAAGAACGGCACAATGGAATAGCTGATCTCATCCCGCATACCGTTAATCTCTATCTCATAGGAAAAAGGAATGTCAAAGGTCACAGAGGCAAGGGCCCCATTTTCTTCCTTGTTGAGATAGGTAATCTGGGTGCCAACCACGCCCTCTACCATAATCCCCTTCGCCGTCCGCTCCGTATCGTCGATGGAGACGGAGCCCTCCACATTGCAAATCTGCAAAATGGACTGCTGCTTTGGCATATCCACAATATCCGTTACCTTGGTCTTAGCGCAGTTGCGCAGCAGTAAATGCTGAATCGTAAAAGTCTTCCACTTCGGCTTAATCTCCACATCCGTTGAGTAAGCGTCGCGCACCAGCTTCATTTCCTCATTTCCATAAAGTTTGATTTCCACAGTAAATTCCGCAGACAGGTCAATCAAACGGTCTTCGCCGCTTTCGTCCGGCACCACCGTAATATGATACTGGTCCAGGCTTAAGACGCTGCCGGAAATCATATCCTCGCTGGAAAGGTCCTCCGTAATCTTCTGCTCAAACGGTACCTCCATGGTAAAGTATTGCAGCGGCATATTATCTTCCTCCGCCGTATATACCAAAAAGACATTTAAGTTGCCGCTGGCCATAAGATACCCGTCCGCCGGTTTAATCTGCGCCTTTGTGAGCGCCATGCTCTTCCAGATTACCTGATAAATATTCGGCTTGTTGGCCGGAATCTCCACCTGCTCATCCACCTGAATCCGCTCCTTTTTCTGGAGCTGCAAGCTCATCATGGAAATAGTGCCGTCCAAAATCTCCGCATTGTCCCCCTGTTCCACATCCGTAACCGCATCAAAATTCTCATTTTCCTTCACCTGATAGTCAACGCCCACCAAAGCCTTCAGGCTGATTTTTCTGGAATGCAGCATGGTAACGGTCAGATCATTTAAGCATAAATGCGCCTCTATGTAATCGTCTTCATTGGTGCCGTCCGCATTAATGTATTCCACAAAGGGCACTTTGCCGTTCAGCGTGTCGAAAGCGCTGTTGTCCTTGTCGGCACTGTATAGAATCTGGTAATTTAAGGTGCCCTTTATCTGAAACCGGTCCACCATCGCCTGGGTATCGTCTAGCACCACATTTCCCTTTACCAGTATCAGCCGCTCCATATCCATTAAATTCTCGGGAATATTAATGGTATCATCTATCGTAAACTGCATTGCATTTTTTACCTTCCATGAAAAATTATGAATATTCCGTTTAACTAATTCCATACTGCCTCCTTATAAATACTGATATTTCATCTATCCTCCATTATATGCCTGACCAACAAAAAAAAGACCAGCCTAACGGAAATTCACCTCCACATCATAAAGCTCGCATTTTACGGCAATCCATGGATAGGACACCAGATTGTCCTCCAACGTCGTGTCTTCTACGGCCACCAGGTCCGTATCTACAAAGATTGCATTTTGGGTCAGATAAAGCTCTGTCATCGTCACATTCAGGTCAGTGCGGTCCTGTGCGCCGTAGCCCACTACAATATAGAGATAATCCTTTGTCCGGTAAGTCAGCTTAAAGGGTTCCTTTCTCTTCTCGTGAATCAATTCCACCAAGGCGTCCGGCAGCTTGCTCTCGTCACAAATTGTATAGTCCAAATCCTTGATTTTGGTCTCCTCCGTTTCCTCCAAACGGCAGCCCGTCAGGGCCGACAATATAAATACGCCCAGTATCGTAAGAATAAATATGTACCTGCATCGCTTCATCTTCTATCCCATCCTGCATTTTACTTAATCTATGATTTCCATATTTATTTATATTAACTTCGTCCATAAAATAGACATTTTCCCAAAAAGAAATACAGACCCGCCAAACTGACGAATCTGTATCTCCAAATCTATTATTTGAATTGATGCGCTCCCAACTGGTACTTTGCATTCGCAATGTGCCGGGAGAAAAATAGATATTTTTTCATTTGTTTCTCTTTACCGTTTACCTTGACTGTGGTGGAGCCTGACAGCGCTTCCTTCGCCGCCTTCATGCAGGAAGTCATCGCATCATCAAAACTGTCTTTCTTGTTCTGTGTATCGTAAATCTTCAAAGCCTTTTTCATATATCCGTTGCGTACCGGTGAAAACTGCCCTTTCTGGTAAATCACATCCTTTACTTTATCAGGGAACTTATCGCTTCTCACCCGGTTCATTACGACAATTCCCACTGCCTTCTGGCCTGCATAACTTTCGCCTCTTGCCTCGCAGTAAATGATACTTGTCATATAGCGAAGCTCTTTGGCGGTATATTCACTTTCTGTTTTCTTTGCTTTTGTAGTAGCTTTGGTTGTAGCTGCTTCACAGGATACACTTAACATCATACATAACATAAGCCCTGCTACAATTACGGTTACTATTTTTTTCACTTTTTACACCTCCGAACCCTTATTTTCATAAGGTTCACTTTTTGATTTGCTATATAATCTGCTACAAAATCCGGAATCGTTGCTGTAATTCCGCAATGTTTTTGTAACAAATTTGTAACATTATTGCATACTTTTTTGATTATGTCAACCTTTATTCAACAAATAATTGTTTCCAAAATCTAGCATATTCTTTATATTTTCGTCAAAAACACAATATGTACCAATTATTTTTGACAAACCACAACATATTACAAAATTATTAAATATATTTTTTTATTTGTTAAAAGACTGTCCCGCATATTTAATTGTACGTGCGAAGAAATGTCTACGTACCGGAAAGGGGGCAGGAAACATCTTAAGCCACGCTTGCGCTCTGTTGAAAACGCAACGGTACATAAGCGGAGGCCCTGTTCATTATGTGATGAATAGCAAATTTTGCATAGAGCCTCCGCAAGTACCGGCGTTTTCAAAGGGGCTTTAGATGTTTTCCTGTCCCCCCCTTCCCGGTGAAGGTTATTCATGAGCACGTACAATTAAATATGCGGGACAGTTTGGCGGCGGAAATTCTATAAATTAAAATCCGTATGAAAAAGCGAAAATTTTATCCTGCGGTGATATTTCTATATAAAGTAGGAAGAAAGTGGGAAGAATGGAAACATATCCTTGAAATACGGGATAAAAAAGGGTAGAATAAGAGACAGAAGATTAAAATATGAGATGAAAAGGAGGATTGCTATGACATTTGCACATCAGGCAATGACCATTAATTCAAGTTATAATAACAGTGTTAAGATTACTGTAATCCCTGGGCATTTTGCCACAAACCATTCCCACATTACCCACTACATTGATATGACGGTATTGAAATCCCGCCAGAGTATGGCAAGGGCTGCCGCCAAATCCATCGCCAGCGAGTATGTCGGGACAACCGTTGTTGACACGATTATCTGTATGGACGGTACGGAGGTAATCGGTTCTTATCTTGCAGAGGAGCTGACCAACTGCGGAATCATGTCCATGAACCAGCACAAGGCTATCTATGTTGTTACGCCGGAGTTTAACTCTGTAGGACAGATGATCTTCCGGGATAATCTGCAACCTATGATTAAGGGCAAGCATGTGTTATTCCTGTTGGCTTCCGCCACCACCGGACGGACCATTGAGCGAAGCCTTGAGTGCCTGTCTTATTACGGCGGCATCGTAGCCGGTATCTCCGCTATCTTCTCCGCCAACAAGGTAATTGCCGGACAGCAGATTCACACCCTGTTCAAGCTAGAGGATATTCCGGAATACAAGACCTATCCGCATAACCAGTGTCCGTTCTGTCAGGCCGGACAGCGGATTGAAGCGATTGTGAACAGCTACGGTTACTCCAAACTGTAGGCATCTTCCACATAAAAATGTATATCTGAGATAATCCAAAAGAGATAAAAAAAGAGACCGATTATGATAATCTTCATAACCGGCCTCTTTTCCTATGCCTATACATACATCAACCATTGGAACACCTCGTTAAAAAATACACAAATGGAAATCAGACTTATGGCATACACACAAACATCACTGAAAATCTTCTTAAACTTCTGCATTGTTATCACCCCTTTCCATGTAAAAAGCTTACTACACAGGGGCGTCAGACTATGGCAGATTATAAAAAATTTTTCAAAAAGAAGAATTGACAATCGGTATTCCGATTTTGATATGGGTAGAATCCGTATTTTCATCATAGAACAGGGCAATCTGAAGATTGACTTTCTCCCCGTTAAGCGTAATATAGGAATCTACTTTTTTTGTGTACCCGTATACCGTACATATGCCGTTTTCCCGGACTGCATCTACCTGTTTTGCGTCCGTCAAATCCAGGATTTCACGAATCGGCGCTTCCCGATTGCCGGTTACATAGTCCCCCTCCCGTTCCATTTCCGACTCAAAGCTGACATTTCCCTCCATACCCAGTTCCTCATAAATCCGTTCCACTTTCTTATAGAGCTTCCACGCCTCCTTCGCCCCCTCACCGGTAGAAATCTCTACGGAAACATATTGACGGGGTTCTCCTTCTGTCTGTGGCATACCGAGAATCTGTAATCTGGTATCCGCCTGCTTTCCCTTTTTCGTCAGGGCCATGCCATTACCGGATTCCCCCTGCACCTTTTCCAAGGTATATCCGTCTGTTATCCCCAGCTTATTGGCCAGATTCTCAAGCATTTTCCGGTAAAGGTCTTCCGAAATCTCCATATCGCCAAAATAACCGCATCCCCGCACCCATTCCCGGGTCATGCTGTCCTCCATCACAGAAAAAGCCGTTACCGTCCGATTTGACCGGCTTTCCTGCTCCTGATAATTTACATACATCTGTATGGCGACAATGCTCCATACCAAGATTAAAAAACTTGTCTTTGCTTTTTTTGTCACAAAAAATGCCCCCAATCCTTATGTGCTTCTTTTCATAGGATTGACGGCATTTCTATTTTTATTCAAATACCCTTATATGATTTATGGATACCGGCGGACGCTGGTTATAAATCCCTATCAATCTGCCAATGACCATTTATTCCTGTTCCTTCATAATTTACTGTAGGCATTTTATTTAATATTCTTTGCAACGTCCTAAGACTAACATTAAGTCGCCTTGCCATTTCTCTTCTTGTAATCTTTGGGTTTTCTAATATTAGTTCCATTATCCGTTGCTGGGTGCCATTCCGAGTGCCATTTTGAGTGCCATTCTGAGTGCCATCCTGAGTGCCATTCTGAGTGCCATCCTGAGTGCCATTCCGTTGCTGAGTGCCATTCCAAGCGCCATTCTGGGTGCCATCCTGAGTGCCATTCCGAGTGCCATCCTGAGTGCCACTTCCCCCAACCTGTAACTCGGCAACTGCTTCTATTGGAATAACTATTTCAAAAATATCATCTTCAACAAAAATTGGCGTTCCACCTGAATATAATTTTGTGTATTTGTTGGCGTTTCTCATTCCTGAACCCAATTCATCGGCATATCCAACTTCTCTAAATACTTTAGAAATTAGTGGATTCTTTGGAAATGGATCAAATTTGTTGAGCTGTAACTCACCATGTCCATGTGGCAAATTACTATTCTTGGTATACAACTTATCTCTCTCTATTACAAACTGGGCTGTATACCCATTAGAATAATCTCTATGCACTAAAATATTTGACACAACTTCTCTAAGGATTTTATCTCTTGCACTTATACTTTGATCTCCTTCCGTCACAAAAACATCATTTAAATGCTTTTTACCAAAATCCATTAAAAGACGGAAACTGTCTATAAGATTTGTTATAACAACTTCCCTATCATCATAGCGATCCATATTTTTTACTCTGTAAATTGCATCTGTCTTGTATTGCGGTAATACCGACATAATTGTACTATCTTTACCAAAAAGTAGTATTGCAGCAAGAGTAATTCCTTCTTTTCCTGTATCTGGATCTGTTAAAATTAAACCTGAACTCCTGAGAATTTCTTCTTCATTCATATTGGTCCATGCATGATTATCTACCCTTGCTAATGCCAGTTTTTTTGCTCTTCTGATAACGTCAAAATCCAAAAATTCCAGTCCCAAATTTGAATATACTTTATTTACAAAATATGTGTTTTGTTTTCTCGCATACAATTTATAAACTAATTCTGCATTGTCTGTAATATCAATATCACCTTCATATGTTCTGTCAAAAATGCGGCCATTTACCCGTCTCACCTGTGTACCCTTTGGCACATAAATATATATAATCTTCTTTCCATCAATTTCATAATCCTCTGGAACAAGATACATAGGCGGGTTAATTTTTTTAGAATTATTAATAGCTGTTGTGAACTCTTTCTTCATTTTATCAATTTTATCAGGATTAATCCCACATATTTCCCTTGTTTCATCGACTATACCAAGAAAAATATGTCCACCATCTCTATTGCTAAAAGAACATACAGTCTCATATAAATCTCTATTCAATTTATCGTGTGATTTCTTAAATTCAATATCAACTTTTTCACCTGTATTGATAAGTCTTTTAAGTTCCTCTATTGTCATGCGCGCACCTTCTCTTAACTCTCGCTATCTATTTCATATTTGAGCTTATTAATTCTTTTTTTAACATTTATTAGTATTATGCTCAATTCTGACAAAAACATGATTAAGCCTTATATAATTATACGAATCATCCACCAAACACCTCTCGTCCCCCCAATCAATACTACACGTCCCCGTCTGTCCCGGCATCCGGTTCCACTGATATCGGGTGGCTCTCCTGCATCTCAAAAGCAGACCTTGTATGATAGACCGGCGCAGTTGTTTCACCCGCAGCCCCGGTTCCCTGACCGTTAAGAGACTCCACCTTGCCTGACTGCAAAGAAGATTCTCCGCCAGCCGCTTTACCCGCCTGCAAGGAAGCGGCGCTGTCTGCGGATTCCGGCTTACCCGGCCGCACAAAAGAGGTCTCCTCCTCCGGTTTTGCCACCGGCGTCATGCCTGCATATACCACATAAGTGTCGGAAAGCATATCATGAAATCCCTGCTTTTTCTCTGTCACGATAATAGCCAGATACCCGATGCACAGCAGGGAGGACAAAAATCTGCCCACCGTTTCCCGGTACAGAATATTTAAGAACGTCCATTCCCTGTCCACCGTAACCACCCGCAGGCGGAACAACAGCTTGCCGGGCGTTCCATGGGCAAAATACGTCAGCAGTACAAAATATGCGGCAACCCCGATATAACCCAGCACGTCCAAAAGGGAATAGTGAAAGATAAAGTTCGCTTTCAAAAAACCGGCCCCGGCAGAAGCCGCAATCGACAGGGGAAGCTTGACAACACCCACCAGCAGCGCAGCCAGCATACTGTCAACGGCGTAGGCGACAAGCCTGACAAAGAAACCGGCATACGCCTTATTCTCCGATTGGTTTTGCATAATACATTGGCACCCCGCTTCCTAACTGGTTCATCAAATCAACAAGCACCTCCGCCTCGGTCTTCTCCTTCTCCGGCTTTACGAAACCCATCAGGCTGGCAAGATAACCGCCGGAGCTTTTCGGCTCATAGAACAAATCCACGCCGCTGGTTTCCTTCACATAAGCATCAAACTCCTCCGAAGTCTTGATACCGTCAATCAGGCCGTTCTCTACCGCCTGTTTCGCCGTATAGATTCTTCCGTCAGCCAGTTTCTTTACTTCCGCTTCAGACATATTCCGGCCCTTTGCCACAATTCCCACAAACTGCTCGTAATACTCGTCCACTACAGACTGGTAGATTGCCTTCTGCTCGCCGGTCATCGGCTTTCCGGCAGAACCCATGTCCTTATTCTCCGCAGATACAATATTTACTTCCTTAATGCCCAATTTCTTGTAAAGCTCCGACATGTCATAATTTGACATGATAACGCCGATAGAACCGGTTGTGGTAATCCGGTTGGCGTACTGCTCATCAGAAGAGGAAGCAATGTATACGCCGCCGGAACAGCACATACTCTCCATGTATGCCCAGATTGGCCGCCCGGTCTTTTCCTTATACTCCATCAGTTTCAGATAAAGTTCGTCGGCCTCATAGACCGTTCCGCCCGGCGTATCCAGCCGCAGGATAATGCCCTTGTTCGCATCGTTGTCTATCAGTTTATTCACATACGCCATCAGCAGATCATGGTTATAGCCTTCCCCGCTGTATATGCTGGCACCGCCGGACGCCTGAATGGTTCCCTCAATGGGAAGGACTGCAATAAACTCTTCGCCGTTCGGCATATCCGCCAGCATGGCGGACACATCTCCCGTTCCATACAGGCTGTCCATAATGCTTCCAAAACCGGAAGCCATCTGCTCCTCACTGTCTGCCGCCAGCCGCTTAGAAAGGGCGTTGGTCAGCACGCTGGCAATACCGCCCACAATAAAGATAACGGCTGCCACAATAAACCATGTGGTCTGTTTCTTATTCATCTTTTCTCTTCTCCTTTTTTATAAAGGTATGTTGCCATGCTTTTTGTATGGCCTTTGTACCTCTTTCGTCTTAAGGGCGTCTAACGCCGCCATAATCTTCTTCTTGGTCTCGTCCGGACGGATTACCTCGTCCACAAAGCCTCTCTTCGCCGCAATATAGGGGTTTAAAAACTTATCGCTGTACTCGTCAATCAGCTCCGCCCGCTTAGCCTCCGGATTCTCTGCCGCCTGAATCTGCTTTCTCCCTACAATGTTAATCGCGCCTTCCGCGCCCATAACCGCAATCTCAGCAATGGGCCATGCGTACACGATATCCGCCCCCATCTGCTTGGAGTTCATGGCAATGTAAGCGCCGCCGTAAGCCTTCCGCATAATCAGGGAAATCTTGGGAACCGTCGCCTCGGAAAAGGCATATAAAATCTTTGCCCCATGCCGGATAATTCCGTTGTGCTCCTGCTCGGAGCCCGGTAAAAATGCGGGCACGTCAATCAGGGAAACCAATGGAATGTTAAAGCAGTCGCAAAACCGGATAAATCTGGCCATCTTGTCCGAAGCGTCAATATCCAAAGAGCCGCCCTTGAAATTCGCCTGATTGCAGACAAATCCCACCGTATTGCCCTCCATTCTGCCAAAGCCAACCACTGCATTCTTTGCCCAGTTCTTCTGTACCTCAAAAAAGCTGTCCCGGTCAATCATGGTATTGATAACATCATGGACGTCATAGCTTTTCTTCTTATTGTCCGGCACGATGTTGACAAGGTTCTTGCACTGGTCCACGCTTCTGCCCGGTTTAACCGGCAGCGGCGACTGGTTGTTGTCGGGGAGATAGGAAAGGAGTTCCCGCACGCCCCCAAGACAATTCTTTTCGCTCTTATAGAGGAAATGCGCCACACCGGATTTGGCGGCATGCGTCATGGCTCCGCCTAACTCCTCCGGCGTAAGCTCCTCCCCGATTACCGTCTTTACCACCTGTGGACCGGTAATGAACATTTTACTAATCTCATCTACCACAAAAATATAATCGCAGATTGCAGGCGAATAACATGCGCCGCCGGAGCAGGGCCCCAAAATCACAGTAATCTGCGGAATCACGCCGGAGGCAATGGTATTGCGCTCAAATATGCCGGAATATCCGCTTAGCGAATCAATGCCCTCTTCAATCCTCGCTCCGCCGCTGTCATTAATCGTAACAATCGGACAACGCATCTTAAGCGCCATATCCTGAATATTCACAATCTTGCGGGAATGATATTCCCCAAGGCTTCCCCCGATTACCGTAAAGTCCTCAGAACAGGCAAATACGGTTCTGCCGTTCACCTTGCCGTAACCGGTAACTACGCCGTCGCCGGGCGTCCGCTTCTTGTCCAGACCGAAATCGTCAATGCGGGACTCCACCAGGTCATTGACCTCCACAAAAGTACCCTCGTCAAACAACAAATCCAGTCTCTCCCTGGCAGTCAGCTTTCCCTTCTCGTGCTGCTTATCAATGGCGGCCTGTCCACCGCCAAGCCTCGCCTGTCTGCGGCGGCCTTCCAAATCCTCTATCGCTTCATTCCAGTCCAAAATCCGTACCTCCTGTTTCTACACATTTATTATTTTTCCCTTATATAATAGACTATACACCATTCATTGTCCATTTTCAACCCATATCAACCCATATATTCTCCCTGCGGTTCACAATGAAAAAGCCCTTGTCGTTCAAGGTATTCTCCCTGTTGTACAGTAGCTCCGTATTGTTCATCTGCCGCACAACGGCTCCCGCCGTCTCCGCAATGCAGTGCATGGCCGCCGTATCCCATTCACAGGTAAGGCCGAAACGGTAATACACATCCGCCCTTTGCTCCGCCACCAGACAACCTTTTAGGGAGCTCCCGGCAGAAATGGTCTCTGAAATCCGGCTTTGGTGCGCCGCAATCAGATTCTCCTCCTTTTCTGTGGAGTGGGATTTGCTGCCCACCCAGATTAAATGGTCCAGTTTATCCGATACGGAAAGCCTCTTGACGCCGCCGTTTGCCCCATCCTGCTTATAGGCGCCCTCCTCCTTAGCGGCATAATATAAATCCTTCGTCACAGGCACATAGATTACTCCCACTATCGGCTTTTGCCGGCAGACCAGAGCAATATTAACCGTAAATTCCCCATTGCGCTTTACAAATTCCTTCGTGCCGTCTAAAGGGTCCACAATAAAACAGTAGTCGTTCTCCCTCCGGCTCCTGTCATCCTTAAGCTCCTCGGAAAGAATGGCGCAGTCCGGAAAATGCTTTTGCAGGCCCTCCACAATAATGGCGTTCGCAGCTTTGTCCGCCGCCGTCAGGGGCGAAGAATCCTCCTTGTAATCCACCTGAAAATCCGTATTGTAAATCTCCATAATCTTTAACCCGGCCTTCACTGCCAGATCCTTTAACACCTGTAATACTTCTTTCTGATTCATCACCTTTTCTCCTTGATCAAATAACAATGATGGCCTTCCAGTAAGACGATGGTCCGGACGTCGCTTCTCTTTTACCAGAATAACAATAATAATAATGCAGGCAGCTTATATACTACCTGCATCTATATCTCAACTATCCGCCATTGCTGTTCAAGAAGATGAAGCGGCAAACAATGCGGCGATCTCATCCGGCGTAAGCTGTTTGTTCGGATCGTCAGAGATTGGCTGTACCTTGACCGGTTCCTTTTTCGGGGCCGGTTCCGCAGCCGCAAACAATGCGGCAATCTCATCCGGCGTAAGCTGCTTGTTCGGATCATCAGAAACCGGGGCCACCGCTTTCGGCTCCGGCGCGGGTTCCGGCTTAGCTTCCTTCTTAGGCGCGGGGTCCGCAGCCGCAAACAATGCGGCAATCTCATCCGGCGTAAGCTGTTTGTTCGGATCATTACCCAGATCGCCAATCGTCTTAATCTGACCTGAAACCGGTTCGGCAACAGGTTCTTCTGCCTGTCCCGCAAACTCCTCTATCGTCTCTTCAACGGCTTTCTCTGCCGGACCCGCAACAGGTTCTTCTGTCTGTCCCGCAAACTCCTCTACTGTCTCCTCAACGGTTTTCTCCGCCAGACCCGCAACAGGTTCTTCGGCTTGTCCCGCAAACTCCTCTATTGTCTCCTCAACAGCTTTCTCCGCCAGACCCGCAGCAGATTCTTCTTCGGTCTGCCCTGCAAACTCTTCCGCCGCTAATCCCCCAACGGGTTCCTCCGGCAGTGTTCCTATCGGTTCCTGCTCATCAGATCTGCCCACAACTGTAAAAGTCGGCGTAAATTCTTCCGGGCTCTCCGTTCCGGCGTCAACGGTTTCTGTAACTGCTTTTGCAGGTTCTTCTATGGGTTCCATTCCTTCCTGACCCTTGTTCTCTGCCACAGCCTCCGCCTCATTCACTGCGAAGCCCCCCTGCGCCGCCTCAACGGCCGTTACGTCAGGCATACCCGCCACAGGCTGCACATTTGCGGCAAACCGGATATGTTGAATACTGTTAGACACATTCTGTAATTCTCTGGCTATGCTGTTTAACTGTATACCCATCTCCTGATCCATGCTGCCGGACTGGCTCTTTAAATATTCTACAATCTCTCCCAAAGTATTGACAACCTCTGTGTTGTCCGGCTGTAACTGATCAAATCCCTGCACCATGGTGTCGCTTATCTGGTTCCGCAGGTCCTTAATCGTAGAAATAACCTTGGTCGTATTGCTCTGGTCATATTTAATCATCAGTTTCGTCGCCTTGTTATGGGCATTGGACAGGGAAATCAGATTCTTATAAAGCGCTTCCTGGCTCTCGCTGTAATTATTCTCTAAGGCAGCCACGCTCTTGGCGGCCTTCCGGGTATAGAGATAAGTCGCCTTTCCAATCTGTGTCTGTACGCCGCTCATGGCTTCTAATTGGTTGGCAATGCCGTCCACAGAATTCTTAATCTGCACATTCAGGGATTTGTTCCGCATGGTGGCGAAAGAAATTATGCTCTGGGTCAAAATGAACGCACAAATCAGAAATAAGGCGCTCATTCCGATTACGGCAAAAAAGAGATTATGATACATGATTAAGGTATAAATCAACCCTATGCCGGACGTCAGGGTGGCTAACACCCAGACCGCAAGTTTGTTGTCCTGTCTACTCATATTGTTATCCTCCGTTATCGCAGTTTCCCTGATATAACTTTATCATACTTTATATATTATGCTTAGGGCATGTTCTTTACTCATTATACATGAAAAACGGAATTTCGTAAAGAAAAAGTATAAGTAAACCGCCGGAAAACAATACGACGGCGTTAACCGTCCTATACGGTTAACGCCGCCGCATGATTAGCTTAACAGAAAATAATGTACTTTCATACCTTATTCCCCATACAACTGCTATACCGGATAATTACTTCTTCGAAAATTCGAAGGATTCCCAGCTGCCTGTCGCATACGGTCCGCCATCTGAGGTTGCAACTCTATCCTCTGTATCCCCGGCATATCTGTAGGTTGTCTGAATATGCACTCTTCCCTCCGGATCGTTTGGAATCGGCACAAGATCAAACTTGCTAAATGCACCTGTATGTTTATTTTGGTATGCTATATATATTGTGGTTGGCTTATACATTGAGGTATCCACCTCGGAATACGTTTCGACTCCTGTATAATAATCCTTACCACTCCTTGTCCTTTTCAAATACTGTGAACCATATGCAATCGTTTTCTTGTTCCCTACCTTCTGATAGAGCGGATTGCCCTCTGCATCATAAGTAACCACAAGGATACCGGTAAGTTTATAGTTCTTGTTGCTCATCTTTACTGTCAGCTTACCGCTGTTACCCTTTAAGAATTTGCGGTATACTACAGACGCCTTGCTACCATATGCCTTATTGGCTGACTTATTCACATACATGTTCGTCTTGCCCAGCTTAATTGAAGCAACCGGATTTGTTGTCTTTAATACCTTGTAGCTGGTTGTGTGCACATACTTTATCTCGTTCGCCGGATTGTACTTCACATGCGGCTTGCCGTCTCCGCCGGTCGCAATAACGGCTGTAACATAGGTATCCTCACTGGAACTGTACGCATAAATTGCATGTGTAGTCACGCCCTCAAAATAAGTATCGCCATATACGGTTTCAGGAATACCATCCTCGTCTGTTTCTGTCCACTCCAACTGTTTCCGTTCAAACAACTCGCCATTGTTTAATACGAGTTCCCGGTCGTAACTATAGAACCGGTAATAGTATTTACCCGTAGCCGGATCATACACAGAGGAAGTATTGTAATATTCTTTATCTTCCGGATCATATATACGCTCGCCAATCCGGCCGATATTTTCTTGCTCATAGGTATTATAGGTAATCTTATAAGTTCCTGTCTTTAAAAATCTCAACTCATAATCGCCGGTAGCGATATACTTAATTGCATTAGTATAATTATTATTATAAGCCGCAGTAGCAGCAGAACCTTCGCCATAGGCTGCTGAATTAGCAAAATAAGCCTTGGTATGATAAAATGTAGATTCAGGGTTTGTCGCTGTCTGTACAGATTTTACCTTTTTCTTTGATTTGGCAAGGGACTTCTTATTTACCTTAATCCCTGAAGCATCATTTATATCAACCTCGTAGCCAACAGACACTACCTCTTTCTTTTCGTCCATTTTCTTTGTTACAATCTTCGCCTCTGCGGTTATATTAGACGCCGATACAGCCAGTGCCAGAGCGCCTAACATCACCCATGTCTTACATTTAGATAAAATTCTCATTGCTCATTCACCTCCTGTATTAATACTGCCAAAGTATTATGTCACAGCCACTACCGCCCGTATAATAGCTTGTAGTCTTAAGCCCCGTCTTCTTAGTAACCCTAACGCACTTAATCTCTTTGATTCCGCGGGAGTTCTTGCCCTTTGCCTTACTTACAGAATACTTTACGCTGTCGCCGGTAAATGTGTTCTTATAAGAAACATATACACATGTGTACTTCTTACTGTCATGGTCATCATATCCATTTGACGCATGGTATTGATACTGATAAAGTTTGGAAAGCGTAATCTTACCGCCGTTCTTAATCTTCTTGTAGGTATACGTTCCATTCTTGTCAATTGAGGCAACCACCAGACCGGTAATCTTATACTTGCTGTTCGGTGTGAGCTTTATATTGCCGGATTCACCAGTTACTCTGTACTCACTTTCTGATGTAGACGTCCGAACGCCCTTCTTCAGTTTGTTGCTTGCAGAGAGCACCGTCTTGCCGCCAAAAGTTACCTTCTTATACGCTCCTGACAACTCTCTTACCAGCAGTGTTACCTTGCAACTTCTGCGCACTACGCCCTGATTGTTTACCACATCAAAGGAAAGGGTATATTTACCAGTCTTAGCCGCATATAGGGAAATGGTTGCATCTCCCGATGGCACATATGTCTCGGTGGCGGGACGATAATTATTATATGTATACGTTACCTTGGGTAAAACGCCGCCAGATTTCTTAACCTTCAGATTGGCAATCCTGTCTCCTCCGCCAAATTCTACATCCAAGTTATAAGTATTGCCAAGGACAAGCTCCATCTTCGTTGTTTCCTTGATATTGTTCTTTGCGTCCCTAAACGTGTCCACATAAACTCCGCCCGGAACCTTCTCCGTTGCCGCATTGACGGTTATAACATTGGCAAACATAAAGCAGAGTGTCATAGCCGTTATCATGCTCAACATAATTCTCTTGATTCTTTTCATAAAACTATCCTCCTATTTTTTTCTTTTGCCATTTATCTGCTTTGGCAACGGATCTATTATATACCCATTTACAAAGAATTACAAGATTCTGTATTTAATATCTTAAGTTTTTTTTAAACCGCCTGCTTTTCAAAGATTATTTTACTTAAACAAAAAGACCGGCCGGGGCATTTTTACCTGCCCCGCCGGTTTTTTTACTTTAATTATTCCGTTAAATTTAATTCACTTTCAGGTTATACGTCTTCTTCTTTCCGCTGCCGTCTGTGGCTACCGCGGTAATCTTGACTTTACCTTTCTTTATTCCCTTTACTTTGCCGGAAGCGTCAACCGTAGCAATCTTCTTATTACTTGATTTCCAGAAGACCGCGTTGCTGGCCTGTTTCTTATCCGGCGTCAGAACGGCTTTTAACTTAAGCGTCTTCTTTACCTTAAGCGTAGATTTTGATGCCTTAATCGTTACTTTGGTTACCGCCTTTTTCATTACCTGTACCGTAAATGATTTGGATATGCCGCTTTCAGACTTAACCGTAATCTTTGTCTTTCCGGGTTTCTTCCCTGCTGTAATCTTACCATTGCTGTCTATTTTGGCAATCTTTGGATTACTGCTGGTAAAGGTAACGTCTTCGTCCTCTGCGTCTTCCGGTAAAAATGATACGTCTATGGTCATCTTTTTCTTTGGCGCGAGTTTCATGGTTCCCTTAACCGGAATCTCCCCGGCGCCTCTTACCTCTGCGGTCAACGCCATGGATTGCGCTTTTATCTCCGGATCATCATCCTCCTCATCATCTGCATCATCATCCGCATCATTTGCGCCGCCGATAACCGTTATCGTTATTGCGCCGCTCTTTCCGCTGCCATCGTTAGCTGTAGCCGTAATCACCGCAGTTCCCGGAGCAACGGCCGTAATCAAACCGCCGGCAACTGTCGCCACAGCGGGATTACTGCTTTGCCAGTTCACACTTATATCGTCAGCATCTGCCGGAACAACCGTTAATGTCGGGCGCACTGTGCTGCCGACTTCCAGTGTGGTTGGATTGAGGAGAAGGCTGATGCTTTCTACTTTCTTTTCCACTTTTACATATTTGGCATAGAACGTCAGATCTTCCTCAACGGTTACTTTTGTACCCGGTTTCAAAATCTCATCCGGAGCAGACTGCTTATACCACCCCTCCGCTTTGTAACCTTCTTTTTCCTCTACAAATTCGGGCAGGGTTACATTGGTGCCTTTTCCGGCTTTCCTTTGTTCCGTTTTGCCGTCTCCATAATCATAGGTAATGGTTACCTCCTCTACAGGGTTTCCTTCGGCATCAACCGGCGGTTTTGAATAGACCTCCTCTGCCTTCGACTGAATCTGCGTACCTTCTAATATAATGTCTCCACTCTCTGTCTGAATCGGCGGTTCCGTTCCCGTCTCTGTATTTGCGTTAAGGCTGCCGCCTTTTAACTGAATGTCGCCTTCCGCCTTAAGCGCCGGCGCATCGCCTTTGCCCGTTGCCGTCACGTCTCCGCTTTCAATGACAATCTCCTGTCCGGTAATGGCACCGCTGCCGCTTTCGCCTCCTGTCACAGTCAGACTGCCCGCCGGGGAATCGGTTCCGCTCTTAACCGTAACTTTCTTTTCTCCCACAATGCCGTCCGTAATCGTGTTATTGCCCTTTAACGTAATGACAATATCTTCCGTTGCTTCTAAGCGTTTGAATTTTGCATTGTCAAGAACTACTTCTTTCGCCTGCCCGCAGTCAACCGTTACGTCCGGATTACTGCCCGTAATTGTGTATGGACCCGCCTCCTTCAACGTAAGGGTGTGATTAGTCTCGTCATATTCAATCTTTCCATTATGCGCTTCCACATAATCTGCATCAGAAAGCTTTGACAAATCGACAGTATAACAGTCTTTCTCTGACAAATATGTCGTCACGCTAAGCGTCTTGCCCTCTGCACTGTCATTGTAAATATCATCTCCGGCAAACTTTAACGCAAAGGTATACGTCGTATATGGAGATAAGTTCGTAAACTCGTTGGATTCCTGCCAGGTGTAAGCGGAATTTCCTTCTTTCATACCATATAAAACCTTTTTGTCATTATCCGCATACGGAGAAAGGGTAACGGATTTGTCGGTCTTTTTGGCCACTGTCGGGCTATCCGGTACTTGATCATAATCTTGCTTCGTTACCTTAAACGTGACAACGGTCTCTACCGTTTCATATGTATCTGTATCTTTTGGCGTAAATACTACTGTAAATTTCTGATTATTATGCGCATATGTAATGAGCGTATCTGCCGCCTCTTTCCAACTGAAAGTTCCCTCTACTCCCTCCGGCGCCTTACAGCCAGTAAGTGGAATATCCTGTAATTTAGTACCGGCCGTCACAGAAAAGGTACCGGGCACTGAAACCTGAGGCCTATTCCGGGAAACAGTAAAGGAAACCTTTCTCGTCACACTGGTACCCGCTTCATTCACACCTGAAACAGTCTGGTCAATTCCCACATTCTTTGCATCTTTTAATGTATAAACCATATCTGCATCAGTCATATCCTTAGTAACTATAGTATTGGGCGTTTTCCAACTAAAAGTTCCATATGCATCTTCCGTCTTGGAAAGCGTAATATCCTTCAACGCAGTTCCTGCGGCAACCGTTTTGGAAACAACAGGGAATGTTATATCCTTCAGTATTTTTTTCGTTACGGTAACCTGAACTTCCCTTATTACTGTGCCTGTCGCTGCGTCATATCCTGTTAAGCCGGAATAATCATAATTTCTTGTGTTCTTAGGCGTATAGACCATTTCATAAGAATCTGTTCCCACCTCTGGCTGCAACGTCGGTTCCTTCCACGCATATGTACCATAATCGTCACTCGTACGAGAAAGTTTTACCTCCGCCAGTGTAGTTCCATATTCAACAGCTTCTGCCGTCGGAAAACTAATCTGGGAATCCGCTAATTTCGTCTTCTCTATTTCTTCGCCGCCATTTTTTGCAATTCCGCCCTCATTAGAAGGACATTCTGCTCCTGCATCAATATTATAATTGGAATCCAGCATTTGATCTTCATCCTTCTCATTCAGAAGATATAATGCTGCCGCCGCGCCGGTGAAGGCTGCATTATAATCGATAGCAACCTCGTTGCAATAGTAGTCCGCTGAAGAATCATGATATGTTCCGTCAGCGCTCTCAATTCCCCCGACCAATGCTCCGGTCAATACGTGGGCCTGAGGCGTTGTCGCATAACCAGCATTCGGAAATCCTCCATATCCGGAGGATGAACGGTGATGCGGATATTTGCTGGAATTTTCATTATATCCAACCACATAACACCGCTTATTATCACTATTCCCCAACAGGAATCTCATCTGCCCGTTTGCCCACTCTGTATATTGCGCTTTACCACTATTTTTATCATAAATCAAACCTTCCAGCTGCATATTGCAATTATATCTGGCAGAACCCCACTGACACAGCCATGCATAACCATTGCTGATTGTTTGGGTGCCGCCTAGCGTATTTTTAACATTTGTTTCCAATGGAGAAAAATCTCCGCTGCCATAAGCAAGTGCATACGGTCCTACCTCATCCCATGACGGCCATGAATAAACACTAACGTCTCCCATGTTGGCATTGTACTCGGCTAAATAAGACGCGTCTTTTGTAGCCTTATATAACCAGGCCGCCGCCAGACAATAATCATCCTTCCAAGTGGAGGATTTATAAAACACTTCGCCGGTAGCAGTGTCAGAATTTTTTGCCGACTTGCTGTTTTGCTTTGCCATAGCAAATAATTTTTCGGCATACTCCAAATAGGTTTTATTGCCGAAATTCATATAATGAATGGCGAGCGCTGCCGCCGCCTCGCTAACCTGATCCGTCGCCGGATTGCTGCTGTCTGCAAAATATGCCGGCCGGTTAATATTCTCGTCCTCTGCTGCCACCCATGATTCATGGTCTTTGCCATCCCCTACCTGATAACAAAAGGCAATCGCATTGCCTGAATCATCTAGTACTGTACAACGGACAAAGTAATCGCAAAAATAATCCAATATCGTTTTAAAGTGAGATTTCTGTCCGGTCTTTTCATAAGCCTCCTTATACTCATAATAACCGATTCCTAAGATAGAGGCGCTATAACCCTGGGGCAATCCGAATTTATCATGATCCCCCGCATCATGGAAACCACCGGATACATTAATGGTCTTTCCCTTATAAGTAACCGTCTTGTCGGCAAGATGGCAATTTTTTCTCCAATTGACGCCGCATTTTCCCTCCAACTCGCCACACATGTTAGCGTCATAAAAATATAAGGAGTATTGTAATAATTTGGCAAAATTGTATTCAACATCCAGATTTAAATCTGTGGTTGTATCGCCCTGAGCCCCACCGGTACCGCCGCCGGTACCACCACCGCCTGTTTCCTCCGGTCCTGATGTAGATTTGCCTTTTGCATATGTGAGGGTAACTGTTGCTCCGCGCAGCGCATCTTCATTTACCTGAAATCCTGCCCCTGATCCCGTTTTTTGATCATAGATTGTGGCATTATCCCATCCTGACCCGCCATAGGTCGTAATCGTAATCTTCATGTCCTCCGCCGAACACGAAACGCCATTCCAGCCTGCGTTATACCCCGGATTAACCTTAAACTGTATTGTGATCGTCCAGTCGCTGATTGTTTCACCCGAATTATTATGCACAATTACATCATACTGTCCGTAGTCCGTAGTAGAAGATTCCTGATTCTTCTTTAGCTCCACGTAAACCGGCAGACTTGTGTTAGTAGCATCTGTTACGGTTATCTTATCCGCCGCCTGCGCTTCCCCCGCCGGGACTGCCGCCAGCCCCACAATCATAACCAGCGTCAATATCCATGCGCTGATTCTGTTTCTCATTCTTGCTACACCCTTGTTCATACTTTACTCCTTCCTTTATTCATATTTGCTTTGTAACCCTGTTCCTTCTACTTTGTCTTTACCTTTAACTGCTTCCACTTGCCGCACCGTCTTACGGTGTTGCCGGACCCGTCCTTTTCGTCTATATAAGCCCGGATTCTGACATAATACCATTTCTTGGATTGTAATTTCTTTTTATTATATTTTTTGAGGGTCTTCTTGACCGTCTTCCTGCCCGCTTTATATGTCTGGGCTTTCTTGAATTTTTTATTTGTTGAAAGCTGAATCTGATAGCCGCTGATTCCCGCTTTAGCAGACCATTTCAGCGTCAGTTTACCCTTTCCGCCTATCGCTTTAACGCCTTCAACTTTCTTTGCCAGCGGGTCAATCTTTTCTGAACTGACCGCTACAGTATCTTCTTTGTCAGAGAGCCCCACCTGATAAGTTCTCTTACAATTACCCGGATTGGCCGCCGCGTCCGCCGCCGAAAAGCCAAAGCACTGTGTCCAATACAGCGTTCCGTTATATTTAAAACAGCCGATGCCAATGGAAGTAAACCCGCTGTTTAAAATGTTGCTCTTATGACCGGGAGAATTCATCCAGCATTTCATGACCGCTGCCGGAGAACTAAAGCCCATTGCAATATTCTCCCCATACATTTTACTGTTGGCCGTAAAACACAGCTGCCCGTTGGGGCGTGTATGATCAAACGAAACCACACATTCCGCCGCCCTGAGCATGGCCGTTTCCAAAAGGGATTGATCC
Organism: uncultured Lachnospiraceae bacterium; assembly: GCA_947625015.1. Taxonomy (GTDB): domain Bacteria; phylum Bacillota; class Clostridia; order Lachnospirales; family Lachnospiraceae; genus CAG-590. The sequence goes on from CANQMR010000029.1 coordinate 29,103, forward strand.
ATGCTAAGCGCGCCTACACCCGCCTTTTGCCTCTCCTGATTCACGATATCCAGGACCTGATACGCCTGATCATAATAACAGGTTCCCTTTACCGTCTTGGCGGCCTCCGCTTTCCCGGCCGGAACCAAAAGCGCGCAGCACACAAAAAACCAAACCAGAAAATATCTGCACCTCTTTAACACCTTCACCACTCCCATTCTAAAACAGATATATTTTCGTTAAATTTAATTATATCAATATATTATTTTTGACACAATAAATTTTTTCTGTAAAAGCCACCAAATTTTACTGTGAATTTGCACAAAAAAAGAACCAACCCAATGTGCTAAGACATCAAATTGATTCCTTGCGTGGGCCGCCGGGGGCTCGAACCCCGCACACCCTGATTAAGAGTCAGGTGCTCTACCAAATGAGCTAGCGGCCCGTAAGATGTAATTGTGCGCTATTGCAACAACATTGATGATTATAAATGATACATCAGTAAAATGCAAGCATTTTTTTCATTTTTTGCCAAATTTTTTCCCTGTCTGCCAGCCGCCTGATATTTCCAGCTCTGTTTTCACTATAATTTCATATATTTTTTTTAATTTAGTCTGGCAATATTCATTATTGTGCGTTATTATAGAAAAAGTTATGCACTATCTTTAGCAGCAACATGAAAAATACGATTTAACGAAATTAGGAGAGGAGCATTTTAATTATGATGAAACATTTTAACCTGCGGTCTGTTGCCTGTGTTATATTCATGTTTGCATTAGTATTAATTTGTGTATCCGGCAATGTATACGCCGCTTCTGATGATCCCGGTGCAGACAGGTTATCCGGTAGAAATATTCCGGAGGAATTTTATGGCGAACCCAGCAACCCGTTTTCAAGGATTTCCAGATTTGGCGCTTTTACTTCAGCATGTCCATTCACTAATGAGACGTATACGCATCAGGATGCTTTTGTGAACCGTCCCATTTCTCATGGCATGGATGTAAGCCAATGGCAGAAAGATATTGACTGGGCTGCCGCAAAGGCCGCCGGTATTGAGTTTGCTTTTGTTCGCGTGGGATACCGCGGCTATGGAGACGCCGGCACTTTAAATGAGAGTACCAAAGATATATATTTTGACCAGAATATGAAAAACGCCAATGCCGCAGGCATTCCGGTAGGCATTTACGTTTTTTCCCAGGCAATCACCCCTGCGGAAGCTGTGGAGGAAGCGAATTACATTTTGCAGCATATCGGCTCCTACCGGATTTCCATGCCGTTAATCATGGATTATGAATATGCAAGCGACAGTAACAGCGGCGGCCGTTTGAAAAAAGCCAAGCTGTCCAAAGACGCAGCCACCGAAGTATGTATGGCTTTCTGTAGCACCATTGCAGCAGCCGGATATACCCCAATGGTCTATGCCAACAAAAGCATGCTGACCAACCAGCTTAATGCAAAGACCATTACCGACAACGGTTATCGGATATGGCTGGCACACTACACAAAGAACACTGATTACACCGGCGAATTTGATTTCTGGCAGTACAGCTCCCAGGGCAAAGTCAACGGCATATCCGGAAATGTAGATATGAATTTCTACTATGCAAAAGAAGGGGATAACTTTGAATTAATCGGTATTCCCCTTGGCAGTACTGTAATTTCTCCTGTTGCAAATCAGGCGTATACCGGTCAGAAGATTACTCCGGCCGTCACCTTGACCTACGAGGGAATCCCGTTAACTGAGAATACAGATTACACGTTAAAATACAAGGACAACAAGAATCTAGGAACCGCCAGCATAATCATTAACGGAAAAGGCCGGTTTGGCGGCTCCATAACCGTTAAATTCAATATTGTTCCGAAGCGGCCTTCCAATATTAAGGCAAAAAAACGAACAGACAATTATATTACATTGAAGTGGCCAAAGATCGGTACCGCTACAGGCTATCAGATCTATCGGGCGACCTCCCCCAACGGCACTTACAAAAAAATTAAGCAGTTCTCCAAAAACTCAACCATTACTTACAAGAATACAGGACTGACCGGAGGCCAGCGGTATTACTACAAAATCCGCACCTTTATCAAATCCAACGGTAAGACTTATTTCAGCGATTACTCCCCTGTAGCGGCTATAGATACGCCGCTGGGTTATCACAGATATGCGGAAGCCAAAAGCGGCGCCGTTATATATGCTTCCGAATCCACGTCCGACACAGTAATCGCCACACCGGCTCCGGGCGCCAAAATGACTGTTTCTTACAGTACAGTGGATAACAACGGCACCACCTGGTATTGCGTATCTTACCAGGCGGAAGGGCAGACCTTTACCGGTATGGTAAAGAAATCCAAAGTTACCGTTACCATGAACGGAAAAGTTGCCAAGACCAACATTGTCAATGTGCGGAAGTCAGCCAGCACTTCATCCAAAAAGCTGACCTCCCTAAAGAAAAACAAGAAAGTGACCGTCTTAAAAACCAAGACCAAGAAAGGCGTCACCTGGTATCAGGTAACTTTCAAAAAGAGCGGCAAGACCTACAAAGGCTGGATATCTGCTCCCTACCTGAAACTCACATAAATTTAATTTTACCATTGGCGGATACTCTATGTTATCCGCCAATTTTTTATGCCTGCCGCCGCCGGGGAATCCTATCCTGTTTTTCCTGACACGCGGTTTTTTAGAAATCCGCCGTCTGCCGGTTCTGCCTGTTGCACGTGCGAAGAAATGTCTGAGCGCTGGGGAAGGGGTGTTGGGCAAACATCATGCAGCCACGCTTTCGCTCTGTTGAAAACGCAGCGGTACATAAGCGGAGCCCTTATGGGAAATTTGCTATTCATCACATAATGAACAGGGGCTCCGCAAGTACCGGCGTTTTCAAAGGGGCTGCTGATGTTTCCCAACTACCCCTCCCCCGGCGCGAGTTCTTCGGGAGCACGTGCAATAACACAGGCAGAACCGGCAGACGGCAGGATTTCTTAAAACCGAAACCAGTGCAGGAAAAACAGGATAGGATTCCCCGGCGGCGGCAGATACAAGAAAGGCAACGGTACATAGAATATCCGCCAGCTAGCGTAAAGTTTTTGTAGGAAAATAAAATAGAGAAGAGGATACCAACTTGTGTTAAAATATAAAAAACCAAAC
>CANQMR010000030.1 GCA_947625015.1 uncultured Lachnospiraceae bacterium
CAATAAATGCATTGACATCCACCTTATTGGCGCTCATAATGGATGCAACCTGTTCCTCTTCCTGCACCTGTCTGCGGATTTTCTCAATCTCCCATTCCTTTTCATGAAGGATGCGGTTTAACACCTCCATAGCGTCACCGTCGGCAGATGACGCAGGTTTTCCCTCCTGCGTGGATGATGTCTCCGCAGACAAATCCGGCTCCTCCGCCATGGGAGTTGTCTCCGGCGTCTCCTCATCATAATCTATATTTCTGTTCTTTTTGCGATCCCGGTTCCAATTATTGTTATTAATATGTAAAGCCGGCAGACGAACCTGCTGCCACCATTTTATAATATTACCTTTTATCTTCTCTAAAAAATGCTTACTCCATCTCATATGCAACATCCTCACGAACTAATTATTGTACATATTTTAGCACAAAACCATTGAAAAAAGAAGAAGATTTAAAAGAGATTTGCCAAAAACTAATGCAGTTTTCCCAGAATATTTTTCTTCATCCGCACGCTGATTTCCAAATCGCCATAGCCGTCCACAAGATGCACAATCCGGTTTACCATATCTGCATTCGCAATATATTTTCTGTTCACAAAAATTCCCCTGTTTATCCTGATAAACAAATCTGAATCCAGTTCCTCCAAAATATCCTTACAGCTTCTGTAATACACTGTAAATTCATCATAAACCGTCCTAATGGTAATGCTTCCGCCATGGCTTTCCATATAGACTATTTTTTCCTTTTCCGCCGCATAAATCACGCCGTCCTTCCGGAAATATATCGTTCCTTCCTTCTCCTTGGGATGGTGGTATTTTAACGCCTGCTTAAGAAGCTGTTTCAATTCCTTAACCGGCGCAGGTTTTTCAAAATATCCATAACAGTGGAGCATTTTATACGCATACTGTCCGGGGTCTGCAAGAGCTGTTATAAATATAACCGGCACAAATGCATACCGGTCCAGTTTTCTGATACTCTCCACAAATTTCAGCCCCGACACATCGCTTCTTATGGAGCTGTCAATCACAATATCCACAAGAAACAGGCTTACCACATGCTCTACTGCGATCTGGTAAGCCGCTGCTACTGTATCCGCCTTATGGATGACGACATCCGCATTTAGTTCCCGAACAATTTTCTCCAGTGCCTCCTGCTCCGCACAACTGTTCTCTAAAATCAAAACATGCTTCATCCGCTCAGTCCTTAAAGGATTCCGTTAAATATTGACGAAGCCTTCTGGCCTTTGCCTCGTCTATTTCCTTGTTTGCAAGTAACTTATCGTTCAGCCCGAAATAAGCCAATAATCTCTGGAGAATGAGAAATTTGTCCCACTGGTCTAAGACTAAAATCTGCGCCCACACGTCACTGACGCCCTTCCGGCTGCCAAACAGCAGATATTCAATGGAAATATCATGAAAGGTGTCTTTTAATTTTCTCTGTGTATCAACGGATATGTTATATTCTCCTGTCTCCATCTTTTTCACTGTGGAAACGGAAATATCCAATTTTTCTGCAAACTGTTCCTGTGTATATCCAAGCTGTTCCCGAAATTCCCTCAACCGATGCCCTGACTCCATCTTATCTGGTGATCCTGCCATATACCTTTACCTCTCTTGCTTTGCCACGTACATATACACCATTTTAATAACAAATCCGTTTTCAATCCATATTTATTATATGTACCGTCGGTATATATTATATGTGCTTTGAGGTAAAAATATTATCGACGTTTTTTATTCCGGCGTCACCCCGGCCGGGGCCTGCCTTAGAAGAAAGCGCCGCTTGTATTTCAAAACCGCATAGTCGGTTATCTTTTTTAAGCAGGTAAAATCCGCAGCGCCGCCGATCACGCCTATAAAAGTCATGCCCTGCACAAATTTTCCGTACAAAAGCTCTCTTGACAACGCCTGGGCCGAGGTATCAATCTGACGGGTAATCTGAAGCTCCGTCACAAATTCATCGGTCTCCTCCCTGTCTGCCGACAGTTCCTCCTTAAAATATCTCTCCGCCAACCGGTTGATTTCTTCATTCTTCTTCCGCTGTCCGTCTCCACTGTCTAAGGCGGCGTCAATCAGCCGCAGGATAAACAGCTTTTCCTTTGGGGTGGTATATTCAAAACCGTAGCTTAAGGCAATTTCATAAATACTTTTCAGCATTACCGACACAAAGATCGGAATATCCGGCAGTCCTAACCCTATGATTCCAAGCCCGATTCCCTCCACAGTGGAAATGGCCAGATTTTTCCCCGCCGTCCGCTTTGCCTGTCTCTCGAATTTCTTGACGCTTCTCTTGTTTAAGCCCTCTTCGGCCAGCAGCTTCCTGTGTTCTCTGTAAATCTCCTCCTGCCGGTCCTTCCGGTAGGTTTTCTCAATCAGTCCAGCCCCCTTATCAAAAACCGCCACAAAGGCTTTGTTAAAAGCCGCCTCCAAGGTGTTTTGCAGGGTGTCCGGCACCTTCCTTCGCACCAGCCGCACCCAGGCGGGCGGTTTATCCATGATATGGCGGACGATAAAGGAATCCTCCTTTAACTTCTGCAATCTCCATTCATTTTCCCAAGAAAACTGACTCATAGGCTCTTTCCTCTTTCAGGCTCTCCTTACGCCCTCCTTCATGTTTTTCACATAGTCTGCGACATAAGGCGCCGCCTCTTTTCCATATTTGGCAACCAGCTTTACAATGGCGCTTCCCACAATCGCTCCGTCGGAAAGAGACGCCATTTTCTCCGCCTGCTCCGGTGTGGCAATACCAAATCCCACTGCAACGGGTACATCGGTAACCGCCTTTACATGCTTTACCATACTGCCGATGTCCGTCTTAATCTCAGAGCGGACGCCAGTCACGCCTAACGAAGATACGCAGTAAATAAAGCCCTCCGCCTCTCTGGCAATGGTCTCAATCCTCTCCTTGGAGGTTGGCGCAATCATGGAAATTAAATCTATGCCCTGCTCCCGGCACTGTTCCGCAAGCTCCGCTTTCTCCTCAAAGGGTACATCCGGCACAATCACGCCGTCAATCCCTACCTCGGCGCACCGTTTCATAAAACGCTCTGTGCCGTACACATAAATGGGATTCATATAGGTCATAAAGACAAGAGGAATCTCTATTTCCTTTCTTAACCTCTCCACTAATCCAAACAAAGAATCCGTAGTCGTTCCGGCCTTTAAAGCCCTGAGTGACGCCTCCTGGATTACCGGTCCCTCGGCAATGGGATCGGAAAAGGGAATCCCAATCTCGATAATGTCGGCTCCGCTTGCCGCCATGGTCTTAATCAGCTCATAGCTGGTATCAATATCCGGATCGCCTCCGGTAACAAAGGCAATAAACGCCTTTTCCTTTTTAAATGTATCTCGAATCCTACTCATATATCTCCACTCCTCTGTATCTGGCTATTGCGGCAACATCCTTGTCTCCCCGTCCGGAAACCGTTGCGATAATAATCTGATTCTTATCCATCTGCCCTGCCGTCTTCATCACATAGGCAATGGCGTGGGCGCTCTCGATAGCCGGGATAATGCCCTCCGTCCGGGACAGATATTCAAAGGCGGCAACCGCCTCTTCGTCTGTAATCGGGACATAGGAGGCCCGTCCGGTCTCATTTAACATGGCGTGCTCCGGCCCGATGCCCGGATAATCCAGACCGGCAGAAATGGAATATACCGGCGCAATCTGTCCATATTCGTTCTGGCAGAATAAGGATTTCATGCCATGGAAAATTCCCATGGAGCCGTTGGCAATGGTGGCCGCATTTTTCGGATTGTCCACCCCTAAGCCCGCCGCCTCGCAGCCAACTAACTGAACGCCCTCATCCTTGATATATTCATAAAAGGAACCCATGGCGTTACTGCCGCCGCCAACGCAGGCAACAATCATATCCGGCAGCTTTCCCTCTGCCTCTAAAATCTGCTGTCTGCTCTCCTTGCTGATAACGCTCTGGAAATCTCTTACAATCATGGGAAATGGGTGGGGACCCATAACAGAACCTAACACATAGAGGGTGTCATCCACTCTGGAGGTCCACTCCCGCATGGCCTCATTTACCGCATCCTTCAAGGTCATGGTGCCGGTGGTTACCGGGTGTACCTTCGCCCCTAACAATTCCATGCGAAATACATTCAACGCCTGCCGTTCGGTATCCTCCTTCCCCATAAAGATTTCACACTCCATACCCATCAGGGCCGCCGCCGTAGCCGTAGCCACGCCATGCTGTCCGGCGCCGGTCTCGGCAATTACCCTGGTTTTGCCCATCTTCTTTGCCAGAAGGACCTGCCCTAACACATTATTAATCTTATGGGAGCCGGTATGATTTAAGTCTTCTCTTTTCAGATATATCTTAGCCCCGCCTAAATCCTTTGTCATCTTCTCCGCATAATAGAGCAAAGAGGGCCTGCCTGCATAATTTCTCAGCAGTTCATCTAATTCCCTGTTAAAATCCGGGTCCTTTTTGTAGTGCTCGTAGGCCTGCTCTAACTCATGCACAGCATTCATCAGGGTTTCCGGCACATACTGACCGCCATATTGTCCATATCTTCCTGTTTCCATGATTTCTCCTCTCAAACAAATTTATGATATTGGCGAAACGCTATGTACTCTATGAAGGTTGTGTGGATACAACAATACCAACGCAGGTACGCTTGCGCTTGGTTATGCACGCAGCGGTACTAAATTCGTGCTTCGCACTCATTAAGTACCGGCGTGCATAAAACAACCTGCTTATGGTATTTGTTGTATCTGCACAACCTGGTATCGTTGGTTGAGCGTTTCGCAGCTTTGCATATACTTTTGGTTTTAGCGATATATGGTTTTTATTATACTACAATGTTTTGACGATTTGAACCAGTTGTTGTATTTTTGCTTTGTCTTTGAAACCGTTGGTTTCGACAGAACTGCTGACATCGACACAGACCGGACTTCTATTTCGGGCGGATAATGTTTTCAAGATATCTGTCACATTATTTGAGTCAATTCCCCCAGCTAAAATGTAGGGCTTCGTGAGCTCCGGTATCAGGGTATGGTCAAAGACCTTACCGCTGCCGCCGTATTCATTCTCATGAAAGGCATCTAACAACAGATAGTCCACCGGCAGTTTTTCATCTTCTAAAATCTGTGTCACATTTTTTACCCGCACCGATTTGATTATCGGAGGGATATTTTTATCACTTTTTTCAAGGCATTTTCTTAATTCAGTAATATAATTCAGGTCCTCGTCGCCATGAAGCTGTATCATATCCACTATGCCTTCCTCCGCCAGACGGACGATAAAGGAAATGTCGGCATTGACAAACACACCCACAGAGGGAATTTCGGGACTCAGCCGCCTTTTTAATTTCTGCGCAGTATCAAAGTCAATCTTCCGCTTTTCTCCCGCAAATACAAAGCCTGCATAATCGGGCTTAAATTGGTTTACATAATCTACATCTTCTTCCCGTTTTAAGCCGCATATTTTCAGTTTCATATACCGCCTCCTTTCAGTTCGTCCAGTTTTTGTTTCTTATCTGCCGCCCGCATCAGGGTTTCCCCCACTAAGACTGCATCCGCCTTTTCCCTTTCAAAAGCCCTTACATCTTCTCTGGTCTTAATTCCGCTTTCTGCCACAAACAGGGTATCCTTCGGCGCCGCCTCCCGCAGCCTGGTGCTGTTGCCTATATCCACAGTAAAATCCTTTAAGTTCCGGTTATTTACCCCGATGATTCTCGCTCCCGCCCGGACTGCCATGCGGATTTCCTCTTCGTCATGGGTTTCCACTAAGGCGGACAGTCCCAGATTGTCACATATTTCAATGCAATTCTTAATAAACGACTCATCTAACAGGGCGCAAATCAGTAAAATCGCATCCGCTCCAATTACCTTTGCCTGATAAATCTGATAGGCGTCAATGGTAAAATCCTTCCGCAGTATCGGCAGTTTCACTTCCCTGCGAATTTCCTGTAAATATTGGTCGCAGCCTAAGAAGTATTTCTGTTCGGTCAGTACAGACAGACAGTCGGCGCCTGCCTTTTCATATTCCTTTGCAATCTCCACATAGGGAAAATCCTCTGCGATTATGCCCTTAGAAGGAGAGGCTTTTTTTACCTCACAGATAAAAGATATGCCTTCCCGTCCCAACGCTTTTTCAAAGCTGAACGGGGGCAGGACACTTTTTGTTTCGAAAGCGCGCTCTTTCATTTCTTCTAAGGATACCTCTTTTTTCTCTTCTGCAAGCTGGATTCGCTTATCTGCTGCAATTCGTTCTAATATGTCTGCTGCCATATGTTACTCCTTTGCCACTCTTTTCCATAATGATTAGGCATTAGTCAACTCCACGAATTGATTGAGCACTTCCATAGCCTTTCCGCTGTCAATCATATCCTCTGCAATCTTAACGCCGGCCTCTATGCTGTCTGCCTTTCCGGCAATATAGATACAGGCTGCCGCATTTAAGACAACGGCGTTTCTCTTTGCTCCCTTTTCCTCGCCGCTTAAAATGGACTTTGTAATTGCTGCATTTTCCTGTGGATCCCCGCCAACCAGCTCTGATTTGTCACATTTTGAGAATCCAAACTGTTCCGGTTCGATTACATAGTTCTTAAACTCTCCATTGCGGATTTCGCAAACGGTAGTCGGCGCACTCATGGAAATTTCATCAAGACAGTCCTGCCCGTATACCACCATGCCATTCTTTACACCCAACTTGGAAAGCACCTTTGCCATTGGCTCCACCAACGCCTCCTCATATACGCCCATCAACTGCATGCTGGCATTTGCCGGATTCGTAAGCGGCCCCAAAATATTAAAGATTGTACGGATTCCCAGACCGCCCCGGACCGGCGCTACATATTTCATAGCCTTGTGATAAACCTGCGCAAACATAAAACAGATATTGGCCTGCTTTAATACCTTGCTCATCTTCTCCGGTTCAATGGTAATCTTAACGCCTAACGCCTCTAACACATCTGCCGCGCCGCACTTGCTGGACACGCTTCTGTTACCATGCTTTGCAATCGGAACGCCTGCTGCCGCTGCCACAAAACCGCTGGTGGTGGAAATGTTAAAGGAATTTGCGCAGTCTCCGCCGGTTCCCACAATCTCAAGCACCTCAACGCCTTCATGCTCAAGAGGCGTAGCATGGTTTCTCATTCCCATGGCGCTGGCAGAAATCTCCTCTACCGTCTCTCCCTTCATACGGAGCGCAGTCAGATAGCCCGCCGTCTGAATCTCTGTAGCCTCGCCGCTAAATATCTCATTCATGCAGGCAAGGGCCTCGTCATAAGTTAAATCCTCATTTTCCACCAATTTCTTAATTGCATCTAAAATCATCTTTCTATCCTCCTATAATATATTTTATTTTCAGACAATTACGAAACGCCGTCTACCGCTTTATACGCCGCACAGACAGGACAACGCCTGTGTACGACAGACGCGGCATATAGAACTTCCGAATTGTCATGATTCCGCTTCATTGACTGTCAGAAAATTAACCAGCATTTCCTTCCCATGCTCCGTCAATACGGACTCCGGGTGGAACTGAAACCCGTAGATTTCCCGTTCCTTATGCTTTACCGCCATAACCTCGCCGTCCTTTGTGGCGGCGATAATTTTCAGGCAGTCCGGCAAGGTTTCCTTTTTGCCCGCTAAGGAGTGATACCTGGCAATCCGAAGCTCCTCCGGCAAGCCCTGAAAAATCGGTTCCTCCTTATCATATTCTATGGTGCTCTGCTTGCCATGCATCAGCTTCTTTGCATAGGTGATTTCCCCGCCAAAGGCCTCAAAAATCGCCTGATGTCCCAGACAGACGCCCAAAATCTTTACCGGCTTGCTGTACTCTTTAAGCAGTTCCTCACAGATTCCCGCCTCCGACGGCCTTCCCGGTCCCGGAGACAAAATGATATATTCCGGCGCTAACGCCTCTATCTCCTTTACCGTCATTTCATCATTCCGGATTACCCGGATTCCGTAATTGCTCTCCCGCCCTTCCCCGGATATTCCGGCCGCAAAGCGTTCCTTCTGGATTCCGCCGATTAACTGCACCAGATTATAGGAAAAGCTGTCATAATTATCGATCAGCAGTATCATTATCCATTCACCTCCACTGCCCGCTTTACCGCCTCGATGACGGCCCCGGCCTTATTCGCACATTCCATATATTCATTTTCCGGCACGCTGTCCGCCACGATACCGGCCCCGGCCTGCACATACACCTTGCCGCCCTTTTTCACAGCGGTGCGAATCGCAATGCAGACGTCGAGATTGCCCGAAAAATCAAGATAACCGATAGCGCCGCCGTATACCCCTCTGGCCACAGGCTCTAACTCGTCAATAATCTCACAGGCCCGGAACTTGGGCGCTCCGGAAAGGGTTCCCGCCGGAAGCAGGGCGGAAATGGTATCGCAGCCGTCCTTATCCTCCCGGATACGGCCCACTACGGTGGAGGCAATATGCATAACCTTGGAAAACCGGTGTATCTTCATGTACTCCTCGACCTCCACAGTGCCAAATTCAGCAATCCGGCCAATATCATTTCTTGCCAAGTCCACCAGCATGTTATGCTCGGAACACTCCTTTTCATCTGCCAAAAGCTCTTTTTCCAGCGCCTCGTCCATTTCCCGGCTCGCTCCGCGCTTTCTGGTTCCCGCCACAGGAAATGTGGTAAGCTTTCCCTTTTGCAGCCGCACCATGGTCTCCGGCGAGGTTCCGGCAATCTCCAAATCATCACAGCCGATAAAATACATATACGGCGACGGATTCGTGGTCCTAAGCACCCGGTAGGTGTTAATCAGGCTGCCCTGATAATCCGCCTCAAAGCGTCTGGAAATCACGCCCTGAAAAATGTCGCCCTCCCGGATATAATGTTTGGTCTTTTCCACCATATCACAGTACTCTTCTTTGGTAAGATTACAGGTAAACTCCACATTTTCATCTGCGGTCTCCGCCTTTAACGGCGTTGTATCCTGAATCAGATGAATGATTTTCTCAATCTCTAACATGGCTGCGTTATATCCCTGCTCTCCCAATTCGCTGCGGTAATTGACAATTACGCTGATTTTCTGCTTGAGGTGGTCATAAGCAATGACCTTGTCAAAGAGCATCAGGTTGTAATCGTCAAAATCGCTTTCCTTTAAATGCAGCTTCGGCTCCGCATAGCCTATCATCTCATAGGAAAAATACCCCACAAGGCCGCCGGTAAAATTCGGCATACCTGGAATGGACGGGGAACGGTACTTTCCAAGCAGTTCCCGCAAGGCCTGCATGGCGTCTTTTTTCTCCGTAGTCTCCATGGCGCCGCTTTTCATCGTAACAAAACCATTCTTACAGCGAATCTGTAACAAGGGGCTTACACCCAAAAAGGAATACTGTCCCCACTGTTTTCCTCCCTCGACGCTTTCCAATAGGTAATATTTGCTGTCTATCTCCTTCAACCGCCGCAGCAGGGTAATCGGCGTTACAATATCCGCATAGATTTCCCGGCATACGGGAATCATATTGTAATCCTTTTCATACTGCTGCATTTCTTCATAGCTTGAAATCATTTAATCTCGCCTCCTTATCGCTCACAACTGCCTTACGGCCTTACTGTTTCTTCCCTTCTTTCAGTCCCATTCTTACATGAAAAAAGGCTCCTGTCCCCGATAAGGGACAAAAGCCATAATCTGCTTCTGCGGTACCACCCAAATTGATGCATTGCATCCACTCTCCCTGCATACTAACATATGCACCCCATTGATAACGGACGGGCTCCCGTCAGCATCTACTCTGTTACCTGCGTAACATTTCAAGCCACCCTCATAAGTCCATTCAACTATCGACCACTTGCTGTATCTCACCGCCACAGCTCTCTGTATAGCTTCACTATAGCCTACTCCTCTTACTCATCGGTTTGTAGTACGGTATTAAATTCATCAACTGCATTCAAGTATAGTCCCTGAAAATGGATTTGTCAATCCCTTTCTTTTATCCCTGCGCCCTGCTTTTCTGATGTCTTGCCTTGCAGTCCATGGCAAAATCAATCAGGAAATCATAGTAATCCTTGACAAAGGGATTATCCGAAAACTGCTGGTTATAGGTAATGATGATATCCCGCTTGCACTCCGGGCTCCGGATAGGCAGCAACACCATTTTATCGGAGGGGTTGGCGCTTTCCCAGGAATATTCCGGCCAGAACCCCACGCCTAACCCGGCGCTGATCAGACTTCTCACCGCCTCAAAATTCATACTCTCAAAGACAATATCCGGGGCAAATCCCGCCTCTAAGCAAAACTGGTCGCAGATATTCCGAATCGGGCGGGTATCCGCCATAACGATAAAGCCCTCCTCGGAGACCTCCGCCAAATCAATCTCTTTATACGTTGCATATTTTGAAGATGCAGGAACCGCCAGAAAAAAGTCCTCCTCTAACATAATCTGATTGGTCGACCTGTTCCGCCGGTGCAGCATGGCAGTAATGCACAAATCATAATCCATAGAGGACTGGCTCTGGACAAACTGGAAATTTACCTCCGGATGCTTTGCCTTATAAGCGATAATCGAGTTGGTAACTAAAATGGAGGCCGCCAATACATTCAAATGAATGGTCCGGTTCTGCCTGCCCGCAGTCTCCGCCAGCTTCTTTGGCAGGCTGTCTAAGCTTTTCATAATCGGTTTCAATTCCTCCACCAAGAGTTTACCGGAATCGCTTAAGGCAATCCCTCCCTTTTTCCGGTCAAAAAGCTTTACCCCCAGCTCCGCCTCTAACCGCTTAATCGACTGGGACAGGGCCGGCTGGGCAATATGCAGCGAATTGGCCGCCTTGGTGATATGCTCGTACTTTGCCGCCACCAGAAAATATTGTAATTGTTGTAACTCCATAGGCATCCCCCCATATTGTCATTGCGACGTTCCTTTTATCGTATTGATGTAAATGAGTAAAGCAGAACAGACAGAATAATACATATCTGCTTACATTATAACTTTAATATTATTATAAGTCAAATTTCTAGTTATTGCGCAAAAACTTTACGCCAAGAAAGTGGTCGATAGCCATTCCTCGTTCTATGGCAAAAATGAAACTTAAAGTAGATGAACTATCGCTTCAAGCCTATTATATGCCACCAGAGCTTTATGAATTGGGTAAATAATAGATGATTTGACGGCGTTACTCTCGCGAACGCACAATTGCGATTGCTTTAAATACCGTTCTAGACTTGATAATGAAATGTTTGGCAAGGCTCTTAAGGCCTATGTGAACGATGTGAATAAAACTCTGCATCCTTTTCCTTTTTCAGCAAACAGCGCCAAAAAAAGGAAAATGGATTCCAAAAAGGGATTTTTGCGTCCACCGGTACTTAATGAGTGCGTAGCACGAATTTAGTACCGCTGTGTGACGCAACGAAGCGCAAGCGTTCCCGATTTGGAACCATTTTCCTTTCCGGCGCGTCCGCCTTGAAAACAACCATTTTCCTTTCCGGCGCATCCGCCTTGAAAACAACCATTTTCCTTTCCGGCACGTCCGGCATAAAATCTCCGAAAAAATCAAAAATAATGAAATATTAGCAAACGCCCTGAGCAAGCATTGCATCAACAACCTTCTCAAAACCTGCGATATTTGCGCCGGCAACATAATCACCAGCCACATTATAACGCTTTGCAGCCTCATCTAAGTTGTGGAAGATATTTACCATAATGCTCTCTAACTTAGAATCAACCTCCTCAAAGCTCCATGAAAGCCGCTCTGAGTTCTGGGACATCTCCAGTGCGGAGGTAGCCACACCGCCTGCATTAGCAGCCTTACCCGGTGCAAACAATACGCCGTTCTCCTGAAGATACTTGGTAGCCTCTAAGGTAGTCGGCATATTTGCGCCCTCGGCAACTGCAAAACAGCCGTTGGCAACTAACTGCTTAGCATCCTCAATATCTAATTCGTTCTGGGTTGCGCAAGGAAGAGCAACATCACACTTCACGCTCCATACGCCCTTGCCCTCATGATACTGAGCGCTTGGACGAGCTGCCGCATACTCAGTAAGGCGGGCTCTCTTAACCTCTTTTACTTCCTTTAAGAGGGCTACATCAATTCCCTCCGGATCATAAATCCAGCCGGTAGAATCAGAACAGGTAACCGGCTTAGCGCCCATCTGCTGTGCCTTCTGGATTGCGTAAATTGCAACATTACCAGCGCCGGAAACAACAACCGTCTTACCTGCAATATCCTTGCCGTTGCACTTTAACATTTCTTTTGTCAAGTATAAAAGACCATAACCGGTAGCCTCTGTTCTTGCCAAAGAACCGCCGTAAGATAATCCCTTACCGGTCAGCACGCCCTCGAACATACCGCGAATCTTCTTATACTGGCCGAACATATAACCAATCTCTCTTGCGCCTGTTCCGATATCACCGGCAGGTACATCTGTGTCAGCGCCGATATATTTGCAAAGCTCTGTCATAAAGCTCTGGCAGAATGCCATAATCTCTCTGTCTGATTTGCCCTTAGGATCGAAATCAGAACCGCCCTTGCCGCCGCCGATTGGCAGGCTGGTAAGCGAATTTTTGAAAATCTGCTCAAAACCTAAGAACTTGATAATACCCAGATTAACAGACGGGTGAAGTCTCAAACCTCCCTTGTACGGTCCAATGGAATTGTTAAACTGCACGCGGAAACCTCTGTTTACCTGAACCTGGCCCTTGTCGTCTACCCATGGAACCCGGAACATTAACTGTCTATCCGGCTCCGTAATTCTCTCTAAGATTGCCTCTTTTCTGTACAGCTCCTCATTTGCATCAATGACCGGTCTCAAAGAATTTAAAACCTCATCAACTGCCTGTAAAAATTCCGGTTCGCTTGCATTTTTCTCTTTTACCTTTGCAAGCACTTCATCAACATAAGACATTCCTTTATCCTCCTATCACTTTAAAAAATTAAGTAAAAAAGAACACACGACAAGCGTGTGTTCTCCACTGTAAGACGCCTTTGTCTTTCCCTAATTATATAAAAACTGCCTTATTTATGCAAGATATCCCTCTTTTAAATTATTATTTTTAAGTGTTTTTGATATTTCAATTAATTTTATTAAGTATTTACTTAATATTCTACACTAATATCATCTTTTTACTTAATATAATTAAGTTTTCTGTGTTATAATCATTCTTTATATCATAACACGAAGATTATATCATTATATGAAGCACCTATACATACCCATAAAGCCCCCGGACGGAAACCTCGCCGGAAATTACCGTTTCCCGCCTGCCCGCTTTATCCTCCACTATCAGTCTGCCCAGTTTATCAATCCCTACAGCCGTATAAATCCGCTCCTCGTCCTTTTCCACCAGCTTCACCTCCCGGCCGCGGTTGACCAGCAGAAAATTATACTCATCCGCCAGTCTGGACAAATCCTCCGTTTCCAGAAAAATCTCATAATACCGCTCATAGGTATTCAGAAACGCCGCCAGCAGTTCCGCCCGGTTCACCTTATTGCCGGTTTCCAGAAAAATGGAGGTTGCCATATCTTTAATCTCTTCCGGAAACTCTGTCTGGTTTAAGTTCACGCCGACGCCCACAACAGCATAGTTGATATACTCCATATCCGTACTGCTCTCCGTCAGAATACCGCAGATCTTCTTTCCGTTCGCCACCACATCATTAGGCCACTTAATCATCGTGTCCAGCCCGGCCGTCTTACTGACCGCCTTTGCCAGCGACAGGGCGGCCACCAGCGTAATCATAGAGGCCCGCTCCATAAGCACATCCGGCCTTAACAGGATGGAAAAATAGCAGTTTACCCCCACAGGGGAAATCCAGCCTTTTCCTCTTCTCCCCCTGCCCGCCGTCTGGTGCTCGGTAATCACCACCGTTCCCTCGGCGGCATTTTCCTCCCCCAGCCGTTTGGCCTGTATGTTGGTGGAATCCATCTCGTCCTCATAGACAATCCGCCTGCCCAGCCATTGGGTGTGAAGATAGGGATAAATCCGCTCCCCGTCAATCCGGTCCGGCTCCTCTAACAGCTTATACCCTCTGTTGTTCACCGAATCAATCTGATAGCCCTCCGCCCGCAAAGCGTTGATATTCTTCCAGACTGCGGTACGGGACACGCCTAACCGGTTACAGATATCCTGGCCGGAAATATAGTCCGGCCGGCTCTTTAACATGGACAGTATTTTTTCCTTCATTTCCTATCCTCTTTCCTGACCGGGTCCGCCTGCGCCGGTTTTGTTCCGGCGGCAGCCTTCCCTGTCTTTCCCTGCTCTTCTTTATCGGATATTGTCTCATCCTGCTTTGCTTCTTCAGCCTTCATGTTAAGCATTTCATACAGCGCTTTTCCCACATTACCGGCGCCCGTAAAGGGAATCACATACTGCTCTTTTCCAATGTAAATCTGGACAAGGGCGTAATCCAGATTCGGATTCGGCACCACATATCCCAGATTATCTATCTGCCCGTAATCATATTTTTTCTCTCCCCTGTGCAGTTTGAGGGTAAGGGTCTTATCCCCAAAGACATAAGTAATGTCGTAAGCCTGGGGACGCAAAGTCTGGCGCAGCAAAATGATTCCATAAGTCAGACAGCCCGCGCACAAAACCGCCGTAATCACGATATTCCGCTGTCCCCGGTTCATCAGCACATCTGCAAGCCGCAGTACTGCCACCAGAATAAAGACAAAGGCGGTAACGCGCATGGCAATCCGGTTCGTCCTGCTTTTTTTTACTGTATGCTCCATAACATTCTTCCTTTAACGATAAATGATATCCTTTCTTCCCGGACCATTGGAAACCATGGTAATCGGGAAACCAATCCGCTCTTCAATAAATTCAATGTATTTCCGGCAGTTCTCCGGAAGATCCTCATACCGCGTAATTCCCCGGATATCCGTCTTCCAGCCCGGCAGTTTCTCCAATACCGGTTTTGCCTTTTCCAGCTTTCCTGTGGTGGGGAAGTCCGTTGTCACCTGTCCGTCAATTTCATAACCCACACAGACCGGGATTTCGTCCAAGTACCCTAACACATCCAAAACGGTAAAGGCCACATCCGTCGTTCCCTGAATCCGGCATCCATACCGGGAAGCCACACAGTCAAACCAGCCCATTCTTCTAGGCCTGCCCGTCGTAGCGCCGTACTCGCCGCCGTCGCCTCCCCGTTTTCTCAATTCCTCCGCCTCGTCTCCGAATATTTCGCTGACAAAGGCTCCTGCCCCTACTGCGGAAGAATAGGCTTTTACCACAGTGATAATCTTTTGAATCTCATACGGGGGTATGCCCGCCCCGATAGCGCCATAGGCCGCCAGAGTGGAAGAAGAGGTTACCATGGGATATATGCCATGGTCCGGGTCCTTTAAGGAACCTAATTGCCCCTCTAACAGAATATTCTTCCCGTCCTGAATCGCCTGATACAGATATGCGGAGACATCACACACATAAGGCTCCACCATTTTCTTATATTCCATAAGGGTATCGAAAAGCGCATCCGCCTCCAATAAAGGCTTATGGTATAAATGCTCTAAAAGCACATTTTTCTGGACGATCACCCGCTGTAATTTCTCCTTTAAAGCTGCCTCGTCAAACAGCTCCGCCACCTGGAAACCAATCTTTGCATATTTATCAGAATAAAAAGGCGCAATGCCGGACTTGGTGGAACCAAAGGATTTGCCGGCCAGTCTCTCCTCCTCGTACTCATCAAACAGGATATGGTACGGCATTACCATCTGCGCCCTGTCAGATACTAAAATTTTGGGCATGGGGACATTTCTGTCCACAATCTCCTGAATCTCCTTAAATAATACGGGAATATTCAGCGCAACGCCGTTACCGATAATGCTTGTGGTGTGATTGTAAAACACGCCGGAAGGCAGCGTGTGCAGCGCAAATTTACCGTAATCGTTCACAATGGTATGTCCCGCGTTGGCGCCACCCTGAAAACGCACGATAATATCTGCCTCCTTACTCAGCATATCCGTAATCTTTCCCTTGCCTTCGTCTCCCCAATTCGCTCCTACTACTGCTTTGACCATTTTTGTTTAACCCTTTCTTTTCTTATCAAATTGTCCTGCCTTTTTCAGGCAGAGAACAGTATACAACATTTTAAGGCATAAGTAAAATTAATAATTCTAATATATACTATAAACACATCTTATATTAAGTAAAAAAAGCGGAAAAACCAATCAAAAAAGACTCTGTCAAATCACAAAACAGAGTCTTTCCTATGAATGAAGAGAGGACAAATTAAGCTGTACGGATATTGTTCTCAATAAATGTCTGAATTAATGTTTTCTCTTTTTCCGTCTCTAACGGATCTAACAGAATACGGCCATTTTCCTTGCCGTAAATGCAGGCGTACAATTCCACATTCTTGCCGGACACCTCATTGGCATTCTCCGCCTCAGTATAAATCAGGTATCTCCGTCCATTCTCCGGATTCTCTACCACGCTTAAGCCAACATAGGTAATCTCCTCGCCATTCTCATTCACCAGCTTAAATGTATTATTCTGTTCCATTGTCTTCTCCTTTACCAGCTATCATTACAGGTTCCAATTAACGCTTAGGTTCTTTCAGTAAAAGCTCCTTTAACCGAAGGGCCGCCACAGGCATAGTCGCGCGCCGGTCAAAAATCAGGCACATATCCCGCCTAGGAATCTCCCGGACAAACTTAAGCTGAAACAATTCTCCGCTGTCTAAATACTTATCCGCAAAATCCTTCACCACGCAGCCAATTCCCAGATTGCGAAGGGCAAACTGTACGATCATATCACTGGTTGCCAGTTCAAATTCCGGTGTGATCTCCACCTGCATCTCTTCTAAAAAATCATCCATATACCTTCTGGTACTGGTATTCTCTTCCAGACAGATGAACGGCAGTGCCGTAAGCTGGTCATAGCTGAGACGCCTTCCCTGTAATTCCCGGAACTTGTCCCCCGCCACAAACACATCCTGTATCTTTCGGACTTTAAAAACATCTAACTGTGTATCAACCTCCAGAGGCCTGGTCACAACCCCGAAGTCAATTCGTCCCTGGTACAAGTGGTCAATGGTCTGCGGCGTAGGGGCATTTGTCACTGTAACCTTAATCTCAGGATAGAGCTGATGAAACTGTTCTAAAAAAGGCAGCAGATAAAACTGAAGCGTCATATCGCTGGCGCCGATTCGCACCTCGCCATACTCCAGATTCATCATCTTTGCAAGCTGTTCCTCCCCTGCCAGAATCGTCTCATAGCCCTTACCCACATAAGAATACAGCAAAGTTCCAGCGCGGGTTAAACTGACACCTTTCGCATGTCTGGTAAAAAGCTCAATCCCCAGTTCCTGCTCGAGCTGTTTGACAGCTTGGGAGACGGCAGGCTGTGATATACAGAGCTTCTTTGCTGCACCAGTTATGCTTCTTGTGGTGGCTACATTGTAGAAAATCTTATAGTATTCCAGATTGATATTCATCCCATCACTCCTTATCACTATAGACTCTCTACGCCCTCATTATAATACAATATATTGTGTTTGTACACCCCAAAATTATATTTTTTCACTATTTATAGTCATTATAGCTGTTCAAAGACCTCTCCGATCCGTTCTGTAATCACCAAATCCGCATTCACATCCCTGCTGGTCTTATCCATATTAATTACTACTAAATGTTTTCCTTTAAAATAATCAATGAATCCCGCTGCCGGATAAACGGCCAAAGAAGTTCCGCCGATAATCAGCACCTCCGCATTGCGGATGTAGCTGACCGCCCTCTGCATAACATCCGGGTCAAGCCCCTCCTCGTAAAGCACGACATCCGGCTTCACGATACCGCCGCAGGCTTCGCACTTTGGCACATCCTGATTCTCTACAATATACTGTACCGGATAGGACTTGCCGCAGGACTCGCAATAATTCCTGTGCACGCTGCCATGAAGCTCCAAAACCTCCTTGCTGCCCGCCGCATAATGAAGGCCGTCAATATTCTGCGTAATCACCGCCCGGACCTTCCCCTGCTTTTCCAGCTCCGCCAGCTTTAAATGCGCGGCATTCGGCTTCGCCTCTAAGGCAATCATCTTGTTGCGGTAAAACTCAAAAAATTCCTGCGTATGGGTCCGGTAAAAGCTATGGCTGACCATTACCTCCGGCGGATATTTATATTTCTGGTTATAAAGTCCGTCCACACTTCTGAAATCCGGAATACCGCTCTCCGTCGAAACGCCTGCTCCGCCAAAAAATACAATATTATCGCTCTCTTCTACAATGCGCTTTAGCCTGTCAACCTTTTCCTGCGATTCTGCCTGTAACATATCCCTTCGCCTCCCATAACTTTCTTATCCTGCTTCCTCTATGCCCACATCCTCCTGCAACATGGTCACAAGAGCCTGCAATGCATCCTCTTCATCCGTCCCGTCGCAAATGATTTCGATCTCGTCCCCCTGCTGCACTCTCGCGGCCAGCACGCCCAACACGCTCTTTCCGTTAGCTATGTGATCTCCCTTCTTAATCTGTACTCTGGCCTTATATTTCAGGCTGATTTCACACAGCTTACCTGCCGGACGCAGATGCAGACCCGAGGGATCGGCAATTACCATCTTATATGTCACCATTCCATCCGCCCCTTTTACTATTCCTCGTCGCTTTTAATCTCCAGTTCCACCGTCAACGGCTCTAAAATCTCAACCCCTTTCATCTCTCTGAGATTTACGGTAAAGGTGTGTATGCCCGGCCCATATCCAGACACGTCAATACTTGGTATGAGATTCGTTATCTTAAGACTGTCCAGATTTTCCTTAAGTCCCCGAACAGTTAAACTATAAGCCCCTTCGGTCAGGGTATAGGTCATGCCTTCCTGCCTGCCTACAATATTGATGTCGTCTTTATCCAGACTCAATGTCTTTTCCAATACTTTTTCTATTAGAACCTTAATCATAATCTCTTCCGTATTATCCGCCAAAGTGATTCCGGTCGGCAGATAATCGGCTATGGCAACAGATGTCTCCATATCCTTGTTGCAGCCTGTCACATCCACATCATCAATCAAAATCTCCTCTACTTTTGCGAGATCTTCTGCCTCTCCTACCACCACGATACTGGTAGGCTGATAATCGATGCTGGAAATCGCATATCCCTCCGCTAAGTCGCCGGTCGTCTTAACCTTGACCGACAAGGTCTTTGTCTGCATAACTTCTACGGCGATCACCACTTCCTCAACATCATATTCAAACTTATCGGACGCAATGACATCTCCGTTGTGATTTAAAAATACCGGCGCCCCGTACCCGGTGAGATTGTGATCGGCCCCTGCCACATCCATATCCACAACCACTTCTTCAATGGTGTCCACAATGCTCTCTGCGCCCGTCACCGTAATCAGATTGGGCGTTGCCGTCTTACTGCGGATAGCATAGCCCTCCGCCACCTCCGAGGTGGTGCGCACAGTAATGGGAAGCTGTTTTTCCACTTTATCTTCTACGGCAATCACTACGGAATTATTGGTGTAGGTAATGGTTAAATCCTTTGCAATATAAGAGCTGATCGCCGACACCTCCACTGTGACTGCGTCCGTCACAGACATCTTGGATAAATCCGCCACCGCTTTGAAATCCTCGTTGGTCAGGTTCTCTACCACACTGCGCCTTCCCTTAACCACAATATCCATCGTCGTGCCTTCGGGCACTTCATAGACCTTATTCTTTTCGGCAATCGCATTTCCATTAATAAATTCAATCTCAATTCCGGATATCTGCTTCGTTGTCTTGTAATCATCCACATTTGCCACAACAATCCAAACGGCAACAGCGATGACAAGGGAGAGTACCTTCAATCCGAAATGATTAAGAATTCGATTTTTCATGTTTACCAAGTCCTTTCCACCATTTCATTTTTTCCCTGATTGTCTCCCGCTTGCCAAGCTCCTCCATTTTGGAAAGGAGCTGGTCTTTTTGCAGATTCCGATAAAGCACTCCGTTGCATGCAAGGGAAACCGCTCCCGTCTCCTCGGAAACAATAATGGTAATGCTGTCCGACACTTCACTGATTCCTATAGCGGCCCTGTGCCTTGTTCCTAAGGATTTGCTGATATCCAGATTATCAGATAAGGGCAGATAACAGGTTGCGCTGACAACGCGGTTATTGCGGATCAGCACAGCCCCGTCATGCAAAGGCGTGTTATGCTCAAAAATATTAATCAATAACTGGCTGGTAACGACAGCGTCTAAATGAATCCCCGTTCTCTCATATTCCCCCAACCGTACGTCCTGCTCAATTACAATTAAAGCCCCCGTCTTCTGCTCTCCCATGGAATACGAAGCCTTGACCAGTTCATTCAAAGTCTTCTTTTCCAGCCGCATACCGTTCTTTGTATCTTCCGTACTGAATATGCCGGAAAGGAACTTCCGCCGTCCTAACTGCTCTAAAGCCCTGCGAAACTCCGGCTGAAAAATGATAATTACCGCTATTACGCCAACACTAATTGTATTCTTAAAAATCCATAAAATCGTGTTAAACTGAAATATCAGCGCAATACCCGCAAAAAGCAAAAGCACTAATAAGCCTTTAATCAGCATCCATGCCCTTGTCTTTGCGAACCAATCTATAATGTAATAAATCAGTATGGCAATAATAATAATTTCTATCGCATCTGTAATTGTAAACCTGGGTATATAAAACCAGTCAAAATACGTTCTTAGATAATTTGTAATCTGTTCCAATAATTTCCCATCTCCATTTAATTATGTGTTTTGGAATTAATGCGCTTCACATTCTTGTTGGACTCTGCCACTGACAACTTGGGTATAGCCTTTACATAATAATAATATTCATCATCCTCAAATTGCAGAAGTTCCGTTCTCTGATAATCCACAATTCCCTTTCCAAACTGACATACCACTGCAATCAGCACGCCAACAATGCTTCCCACAAAAATCGGCGCAATCTCTACTTCTACGGAAGAAGTAACGCCCCCCACTAAAAATAAAACTACATTTAAAAATCCCCCGAGCAAAAAGGCAACAATCCAGGAATTTGAAAAAGACGCCCGGTAAATGCCATAGGTTACTAAAATCACGCAGGTAAATACCACAAAAATCAAAAGCATAAGCCGGTTATCCATAAGACTTGCGATTATATACTGATATCCCTGTACGGATTCCTCCTCGGTTGTGGCCGCTGAAGCCGAGAGGAGATTCAGCAATTCTCCTAAACCGATCCCGTAATAATATAAAATCACGCCGAACACTGCCGGTATAATTGCCGCAGGACCCACCGTAAATCCCAGAACGATTGGCAGTGCATAAATTACATGACAGCTGTAGCAAAGAGGAACGAGCAACGATATTAATCCCAGTTTGGGAGAAAATCTGGCATAACCAAAATAAAAGATTAACATCAGGGCAAGTCCCACTAAGGCTGCGTCCAGCGATACTTTAGCCGAATCCAATATAATCATCACTCCGCCGATTCCCACCATAATCTCAAGGGGTAAAAAAGCGCATATGCCGGCAATCAGTACAATAACCAATTTATTCTTCAATATTGAAACATATCCCATCTGGCTGTTTATATTCAAGAACAGGACCAGAGAAAGAACAAATTTCAGCAGTGGAACTATAATGTAATCATAACGGCTGCAAAACGCCTTTACACTATCTCTAAAAGTCAATAAAGTCGTCACCGATTACCACCCCTCCCTTTGCTTTTACCATTTCTTTATGCCCTTCCTCCTGCAGTTTTTTTAAATGATGATTATAAATAATAATATTGGATCTTGCCTTTTCATAACGCGCTGCATATATTATTCTTGCCACCAGCCAGTACAGAAATACCCAGACGGCATAAACAGCCAGGGTAATCACCGCTATCCTGACATAATTCATTTTTAAGATATTCGTCAGCAGATACTCCATCTTGTAAATGATTACAAGAACTGCCGCCAACACAAAAACAATGGTAGCTGATACTACAGACTTCAGACAATTCAACCGAACATAATCCCCTTTATAGAATTTGTGCATGGGAATTTCTTTCTTACCTGCCCGCTTTTCATAGATTGCAATTCTACTCATCAGCTTTACATTTTGTTCCCGAACCATATTTCCCTCCGCCAAAATTCTCTTAAGCCTTATTTTACCATATCACGCCATTTTTTCAAGTACTCTTTCCGGCTATAGACAGCTTCTCCACTCCTTTAAAATCTCCTCGCTTTCCTCCGTATCCATGCCCTCCACAGCTTCCTTCAAGCGGTCAAACAGTTCCTGCTGTTCCTCCGGATAAGCGTAATTCTTCATGTCGCCGACAATCTTCTCCATCTCGTCAAGATTCAAATCCTCTGCGGCCGCCAACAGTTCCCCGATCATCTCTTTCAGCTTGTCAGCCTGTATGCTTTCCTTTTCTTCCGTATTCTCCTCCTGCTTAAAGAGCGGCTCTAACACCGGAATGTAGTCTAAGTACATGGTAAGCAGCTTCTCCGTCTGCTGCATGATAAAATCAATATTTTCCTCGTTCCCTGCCTTTTCGAGTGACGCCGCCAATTCGGCAAGGGCCCCCGCCCCGACCTGTCTCGAAAGGCTCTTTAAGGCGTGCACTTCAATGGTGTAATTCTTCCAGTCCTCGCCCTCCCACAGGGAACGGATAGCGCCTGCCTTCTTTTCAATCACCTTGTAATAGTTTTCCAGAATGGTAAAATACATCTGCTTGCTGCCTAACAGTTTCACCGCCCCGGCAACATCCAAATCTCCCACCGCATCCGGCAGTTCATCCTGCGCATTTTCCGTCAGGGTAAATTCTTCCGCCTCCTTCACCTTCTCCGGAGGAAGCCACTGCCGTACCTTGGAAATCAGGTTGTGCAGTTCAATGGGCTTAGGTACAAAATCGCTCATTCCCTCGCTCAAAAATTTCTCCCGGATTCCGCTTACCGCATTGGCGGAAAGCGCAATAATCGGCGTATTCTCGTATCCCTCCAACTCGCGAAGCAGATGGGTTGCCTCGATACCGTCCATCTCCGGCATCATGTGGTCCATAAAAATAATGTCAAAATGATAGTGTCTTGCCTTGTCTATGGCCTGCTGTCCGCTGTCGGCGGTCTGTATCTTCATCTGCAACGGTTTGAGCAGCCCCTCCGCGATGGTTAAGTTCACCGCATTATCGTCCACCACTAAAATCTCCGCCTCCGGCGCAATGAAATTAATTCCGTTGTCGTCATGGTCGGAGAACGCATAGTGCATATCCCCGCCCTTTAAAAAGAGCGCCAGGTTCAGGGCAAACATTGGTTTCTTCATCAATAAAAGGTTCGGAACATCCTGCTTTCTGCTGTCAAAAAACTCAGTGAGCAGAACGGACCTCACCTCGCCATGCTCCCCGATAAACTCCTTCCACTCCTGCGTAAGCCGTTTGTCCTCGATAATCAGAAACAATTCCTGTCCCTGGTTCGCCGAGATAAACCTCTTCATGCCCTCCACAGAGCCAATATCCATATACATAACGCAGAGAGAGTCGCAATCCCACGCAAGCTGTTCCCTGACATACGGATTATCAATTACGCCTGCCACAGCCTTCTTTTCCACAGCATCCAACATAATACTCGGCGTATCGTCAATAATCCGCTGCGGAAAGGTAAAGGTAAATTTACTTCCCCTGCCGTATTCGCTTTCCACCCAGATTTCACCGCCCATTAGCTGGACAAGCTGCTGGGAAATGGCCAGTCCCAGACCGGTTCCCTCAATATTCCGGTTCCGCTTGGAATCCACCTGCTGAAAGGAATTAAAAATCTTGGAGATATCCTCCTCTTTAATGCCGATACCCGTATCTTCCACAGAAATTTCTATCTCTGTTATAGTCGGAGAAATCAGCTTATATTTGACCTCTATGGTAATCTTCCCTTCCTTGGTAAATTTGGCTGCATTGTTGGCAATATTAATGAGAATCTGCTTAATGCGGATATTATCCCCTAAAAGCGTCTTGGGAATATCCGGTGGCATCTTTAAAATCAGTTCCACATCCTTATCCCGCAGACGGGTTACAATTACATTGACCACATCATTCAGTACAGACATGGCTTCATATTCCACCGGCACCACATCCAGCCGGCCTGATTCAATCTTGGAAAAATCAAGAATATCATTGATGATTGTCAAAAGCTCCCTGCCGGAAGATTTAATCTGATTGATATAATAGCGGGCAGACTGGGGCAAATCTTCCCTGAGCGCCATCTCCGCCATGCCAATCACCGCATTCATGGGCGTTCTGATCTCATGGCTCATATTGGCGAGAAAATCCGACTTCATCTGATTGGCCTGCTCCATCTCCTTCTCGGCTACCTCCGTCATATACCGGCTGTAGGCGATATCCGACAGGATTCCCGCAACCTCATATAGAAACTGCGCCGCCTTGTCAATCACATTTTTGGGAAGAATATGTACTTTATCCGCCGCCTCTAACAGCACCTCCGGATCAACCCCGATTGTCTGCGCAACTAACCGCATCTTGTTCAAATCCGGTTTCTTCGTAAGAACCTGCCCGCCGATAAAACAGCCAATCTGCTGCCCCGCAATATTAATCGGCGCAGCAAAATCAATCAGGCCCGCATGGCAGTAATAAGTGGCCTGATGTCCCCGCTCCTGCGTCTGCTCCGCGCCGTACTTATCGCACCACTCGCAATACCTTGCGCCCTCCGGGGAGGTACGGACATGCTTCATACAGAAATCAGAAAAATTGGAGCCGGTAGTAACCGGCTTTCCGTTGATGTCCGTAGTCAAAGCCGCCATACCCGTAAGCTCCGAAAAAGCGTCCTGTATGCGCTGCAACATATCCGCATCCATTATGTCTGTTAGATAAATATCCTTAATCATTCTATTCCTTTCCGCCTAAGATACCCTCTATCGCAGCCAGCAGTTTATCATGTTCAATGGGCTTTAACAGATAGCCCTGGGGTTTCAAGGCAAGTACCTGGGTAATCTTGTTCCGTTCTGTCACGCCGGTCAAAAACAACACAGGTATATCCTTCGTGGCCTCATTGGAGCGAATCTTTTCAAAGACCTCCGCTCCGTTTTCGTTGGGCATTTCATAGTCCAACAGGATTAAGTCGGTTGACTTTTTCTCTAAGAATTTCAGAGCCGTTCTGCCGTTTAGGGCCGTAGCCACCTCATAGGAATCGTGAAGCTGTTCCTTGATAATCTTTAACATAGAGGCGTCGTCGTCCACAACGAGGATATGTTTAAATTTCGCTCTTGCCATCTCCTCTTGCAGTTTGCGCTCCTGCTCTAACCGCATCTGCTCCGCATACTTCAGCGCATCAATATACTTAGTCAGCGCCTCCTCTATGGTGGAAGCCTTCAGGGGCTTTTTCAGAATGAAATCAGCGACGCCCTTCGCCTCCTCTTCAAATTCCGCGCAGTCCTCCTCGGAACCGATAACCACCAGCGGAATCCCCTCCTGCTCTAAATTCTCCTTAAACGCTTTCATCTGTCCAAGATGCTCCCTAAACTCGTTGGATATGCAATAACAAAAAGCATCCGGTTTAAAATATTTTATATGGCCCACCATATCATCCCAGCGCTGCGAGGTGGTAAGCGGTTCCAGACTTTCATCTAAATGTCCGAAAAAATCGTCAATGGCCGTATTGTTCTTCCCTGTCAGCAATACCTTATATCTCATATCCCTCTCCTCCATGAATGCTCTCTGCCGCCGTCCGCCCCGAAAAGCCCGCTTTGGTCAGAAATGATATATCCATTATATAATGCCCCTCTTATTTGTGCAACAAATGTTTTTCTAGCCCTGTAATTTTTCCATCAGTTTATCCACATCAATGGGTTTGGCAACGAAATCGTCCATTCCGCTGTCTTTTGCCTTCTGCCGGTCTTCCTCAAAAGCATTGGCGCTGCATGCAATAATCCTTATGGTCGCCGCATCCTCCCTGTCCATGCTGCGGATTGCCTTCGCCGCCTCGTAACCGTTCAATACGGGCATCATCAAATCCATTAAAATGCAGTCGAACGCACCGGGATCAGAGGCGGCAAACATCTCCACCGCATCCTGCCCGTTCGAGGCAAGGGTGGCTGAAAGTCCCGCCGTCTCAAGCAAATCCATAACAATCTCCGCATTCAGTTCATTGTCCTCCGCCACTAAGACATGCAAGGGCCGCCCCTCTGTCGTCTGGGGCAAAACGGCGGGCTCCGTCTCCGGGTCCTCCTCCCCTTCTGCCACATAATCCGTCACAAAAGTAAATATAAATGTACTGCCCTGCCCTGGCTTACTTTGAACAACCAAATCCCCGCCCATCAGTCTGGCCAGATTCCGGCTGATTGCCATGCCAAGGCCGGTTCCCTGATTCCCCTTAGAAACCGTTGACCGCTCCTGGGTAAAGGAGTCAAATATCTTCTTCTGAAATTCTTCGCTGATTCCGGGACCGGTATCGCTGATGCGGACCTTCGTGCATATCCGGCGCTCCTTTTGCTTTTCCTGGGATATTTCTATGGTAACCTGACCGCCGCTTGGCGTAAATTTGTAGGCGTTATCGAGCACATTTAAAAGCACCTGTTCAATTCTGGTCTCGTCTCCGACAAGCCGCGGATAAGGCACCTCTTTTTTGACGACAAAATGAATGCCCTTTTCCCTCATTCTGCTCCCGCTGACAGAATCAATCATCTTCAGCGTCCCCTTAACGGCAAACGCCTTGTTGACAAGCTGCATCTGTTTCTTCTGAAGTTTTGACATATCTAATATATCGTTAATCAATATCAACAGATAATTCGCCACATCTGAGGATTGTTGCAGATAATCCCTGACCTTTCTCTCATTGTCAATGTTGCGGGTAATCAGATAGTTAAGTCCTAAAAGCCCATTTAACGGCGTCCGGATTTCGTGACTCATCATAGATAAAAACTGGGTTCTGGTCTCCGCATCTGCCTGCGCGCGCAGAGTATGGATATGGGCGCGAACCGCCACATAGATTAAAATAAGCACAATCAGAACTGCTGCAAAAAGAACCATAACCGTATAACGGTAACGGTAAAAGAAATCGGCGGGCGTATCATGATATTGATTCTCCGTAGTGGCCCGTATGATATAATTGGCTATCTCATCATCTGAAATCTGATCCGCCGCCTTATTGATAATGCCAATCAGCATTTCTTTTTCTTTAAATATCGGCGTGCCCACACTGTCTAAGGGCAGCACTGCCGAAAAACAAAGCATATCATCTAATCCCAAAGTCGGAAGGATCGTCAGGTTCTCATACTGGGGCTTATACATCCGGTACTCCGCCACATACTGGTTCTGAATCAGAAAATCCGCCTGTCCCTCATTGACTGCTTCAAAGCACTTTCCTATAGAGTCATAATCCACAATCTCAAAGCTGGGATACTGCTCCTTTAAGACCTTTTTCAGCGTCTGGGAACCGGTGGCAACCGCTATCTTAAGATTCTCCCCGCTGTCTAAGGTTACGCCCTTATGTCCCACGATTACCTTCTTGCTGGAAAGATAGGGCTCGCTTAACAAAATGCCGTTGGCCTTTAAATTCTGCTTGTTATATTCCACGCTGGTAATCAAATCAAATTTCTGTTCCGCCAGATAATCATAGGTAACGGAGCCGCTGG
Source organism: uncultured Lachnospiraceae bacterium (assembly GCA_947625015.1). Lineage (GTDB taxonomy): Bacteria > Bacillota > Clostridia > Lachnospirales > Lachnospiraceae > CAG-590. Next base: position 27,477 of record CANQMR010000030.1, read on the forward strand.
GCAGCTCCTGATACTCAAACTTCAAGCCGGAAATCTCCTGAATCCGGTCAAAAATTGCCCTCGACACACCGCCTAATTCCCCTGTTGCCTCCTCCTTAAAGGAAATGGGTATCCGGTCACCCACATACCCTACCTTTAACACGCCCAAAGACTCCACATATTCCCTCTCCTCAGGCGTAAATATATCCTCTTCGGCACATACGCTTTCTCCCATGCAGCCTATGGACAAAGCTATTGCAACGACAAAAAACAAAATTCTTCTGACCATGCTTTTCGAAGCCACTATAACCAACACCTTTCATCATCTGAAACATTAACTGGTTATATTATACCCCTTGCCCATAGGTCTGTCAAAAAGAAATTACGCAATGGAAACGACAGTATACTCCTTGTCTTCCACTGTTTTTTTCAGCACATCATCCGCTACCTCGGCGCTCATTTTCACCACTGCCGTACCGGTCTCATGGCTGACAACGGCCTCTGTAACGCCCGCTAATTCCTCTAAAGCCTTCTTGACCGTTGCCTCGCAATGCGCACACATCATACCTTCAATCTTCATTGTCTTTTCCATCTTATTGTCCTCCTGAATATATGTTTTTGGTTCCGCCTGTAAAGGCGTAATGTTACCCCGCAGGGTATTTTTTAACCTTTTATCCCCTTTGGCATCATGCAGCTTACACAGATTCAGCCGCAGGGCGTTGGTTACAACACAAAAGCTGCTGAGGCTCATGGCCGCAGCCGCAAACATGGGATTTAACTGCCAGCCGAACACAGGAATCCATATTCCCGCCGCCAGCGGAATCCCGATTACATTATATATAAATGCCCAGAACAGATTTTCATGGATATTCCGAAGGGCCGCCCGGCTTAGACGGATTGCCGCCGGAACATCGCTTAACCGGCTTTTCATCAGCACCACATCCGCCGCATCAATGGCAATGTCTGTTCCCGCGCCAATGGCAATTCCCATATCCGCTCTGGTAAGCGCGGGCGCGTCGTTAATTCCGTCGCCCACCATAGCCACTTTCCCTTTTTCCTTCAGGCTGCGGATTACCCGCTCCTTTCCCTCCGGCAGTACTCCGGCAATCACTTCGTCTACTCCGGCCTGTTTTCCAATGGCCGCCGCAGTCCGCTCATTGTCGCCGGTCAGCATAACCACATAGATTCCCATATTCTGAAGCGCCTTTACCGCCTCGGGGCTTTCCTCCTTCATCGTGTCCGCAACGCCAATCATACCGATAAACTTACCGTCCATCGCAAAGAACAGGGGCGTCTTCCCCTGGCCGGAAAGCGTTTCCGACTGTTCCCGGACCTTTTCGGAAATTGCAGCCTCCGAACGGATAAAATCATAGTTTCCGCCCACTAACCGCTGCCCGTTCCAAACCCCAGACAACCCGTTTCCCGGAAGGGCTTTAAAGTCCGAAACCGCCTCCCCCTTCTCAACCGCAAACTCTTTTTCCACATAGCCCACAATCGCCTTGGCGAGAGGGTGCTCGCTTTTTTGTTCGAGAAAATACGCCGCCGTTAAGAGCTGCTCCTCTGTCACGCCCTCCGGCAAAATATCCGTCACCTGCGGTTCCCCGTTGGTTATAGTTCCCGTCTTATCCAAGGCGACAATCTGCATTTTTCCGGTCTCCTCCAAAGAGGCTGCCGTCTTAAACATAATGCCGTTTTTTGCGCCCACTCCGTTGCCTACCATAATGGCTACCGGCGTTGCCAGACCTAAGGCGCAGGGGCAGCTTATCACCAGCACCGAAATTCCCCTTGCCAGCGCAAAGCCAAAATCCCTGCCGACAAGCAGCCATACGATAATTGTCAATACTGCGATTCCTATTACCGCCGGAACAAAAACGCCGGACACCTTATCCGCCACCTTGGCAATGGGGGCCTTGGTAGCCGCCGCATCACTGACCATGCGGATAATCTGGGAAAGGGTAGTGTCCTCGCCCACGCGGGAAGCCTCGCATTTTAAAAATCCGGACTGGTTAATGGTGGCGGCTGACACCTTATCACCCGCCGCCTTATCTACGGGTATGCTCTCCCCCGTCAGGGCGGATTCATTGACTGCGCTGTTTCCCTCAAGCACCACGCCGTCAACGGGAATGTTTTCCCCCGGGCGGACAACAAAAATATCCCCTTTTTGCACCTGTCCGATATCCACTAAGGTCTCTTCTCCGGAGCGGAGCACCACAGCCGTCTTCGGCGCTAATTTCATCAAGCCCTTCAGGGCGTCCGTCGTCTTTCCCTTAGAGCGGGCCTCTAACATTTTGCCGACGGTAATCAGCGTAAGAATCATGGCCGCCGATTCAAAATAAAACTCATGCATATACGCCATGACGCCCTCCATATCTCCATGGACCTGTGCGTCCGTCATGGCAAACAGGGCATAAGTGCTGTACACAAATGCCGCCGACGCACCCAGGGCAACCAAAGCGTCCATATTAGGCGCCCGGTGAATCAGGCTCTTAAAGCCGCTTATGAAAAATTTCTGATTGATGACCATGATAATGACCGTCAGCAAAAGCTGCGTCAAACCCATGGCAATATGATTCCCATGATAAAACGCCGGCAGCGGCCAGTTCCACATCATATGTCCCATGGAAATATACATGAGAATCAGCAAAAATCCCACAGAATACAGCAGTCTTTTTTTAAGCAGCGGCGTCTCCTTATCCTTTAGCGCCTCCTCATAATCATTTCCCCCGGAGGAGGCAGACTGATTCCTGCCTTTAAGGGACGCTCCATATCCGGCAGCCTCTACTGCTCTTATAATCTCTGCGGGGGCTGCGGTTCCCTCCACGCCCATGGAGTTGGTCAGCAGACTGACAGAACAGGACTTAACCCCCTCCACATTGGATACTGCTTTTTCCACTCTAGCGCTACAGGCCGCACAGCTCATTCCGGTTACGATATACTGTTCCATATCTATTCCTTTCCACTCTTATTTCATCATTTTCTGGATAGTGGTTACCAACTCGTCTACGGTCTCATTCCTGCCCGCCCGTATGTCGTCAGCCACGCAGGTGCGGATATGATTGGCGAGGAGCTCTTTGTTAAAGGCATTCATTGCGGCAGTCACAGCGGCGGACTGCGTCAAAATATCCGTACAGTAGGCGCTCTCCTCCACCATTCGTCGTATGCCCCGAATCTGCCCTTCTATCCGGTTCAGCCGGTTAATCAGTTTCTTATATTCCTGCTGCGTGCGCTCCTTCTTCCGATTGCAGCAGCAGTTGTCTTTTTCTTTCTTTTCCAAGGTATCACCTCATTTTCTGCTCATAATCAGTATGTTCTGTTCATCAAGTTTCATACATTTGTGTATCCCGACACGTTTTTATTATATACCCCTACGGGGTATATTGCAAGACAAAAATATTCCCTTTCGGGAAACCGTTTTATTCATAAACCGTCTGCCCAAAAGGGAATGCCTTGCCCGATAAACAATATGTATTTGCGGGTATTCTAATACCCTAATTCCTCGCCGACCAAAACAACCTTAATCCGGTTGGGTATTCTGGAGGCTCTGGTAATCACCGTCTGGCAGCAGATTGTATTATTCAGACAATTGCCGCACTGTCCGGTCTTTGCGCAGGGGGTATCAATACCGAGGCGCACTGTATTCGGCGGCGCGGCAAAATTGCGCACCCGCTTAACGCCCTCCTCCACATTGGACACCACCTTGTTCATTCCGGCTAAGACAATAACCTCCTTCGGCCCGTAAATCAGACAGGCCACCCGGTTGCCCGCGCCGTCAATGTTAATCAGTTCGCCGTCTAAGGTAATCGCATTGGTACTCATTAAATACACATCAGACATTACCTGCTTTGCATAGCACTGCGCCTGCTCCTCCGGCGTGGTATAGTTCTCCCGGCGAAGCAGTTCGTGTCCCGCTTTCTCCACAGCATCATAGATACCGGCCTCGCTTAAGGACATGGAGCCGCCGTAGGTAACCACTTTTTTATCATTTCCTATGAGCTCTAAAACTTTGGCTTTGGCCGACTCCTTATCCGGACAGTAGTACCCTTCCATTTTTCTTGCCTGTAATTTGGCAATAATGGTTCTGGCCTGATTTTCATAAAATTGTTTCTTTGGCATAATCTTATTACCTCCTTAAAAATTTACTATTCGATTCATTACATACGGATATTTCATTATGATGCATTATTTTCTTCCTGCCTGTCTGACTACTCTGCAAGTAATTGTATTTTGCAAAGCTAGCGTAAAGTTTTTGTAGGAAAATAAAATAGAGAAGAGGATACCAACTTGTGTTAAAATATAAAAAACCAAAC
>CANQMR010000031.1 GCA_947625015.1 uncultured Lachnospiraceae bacterium
GTACTAAAGTTCTAATATTTTAATATCGTTGGCTTATTCTGCTTATTTAAATCCTACAGTAAATTTACACTATCTTTCACAGAATTTTAATTGTATTTGTTTTGGAAATCTGATATACTTACCAATATAAAACAAGGATGGGAGAATGTATATGAAGTCAGTCGTTTTGGGACAAACAGGAATCACAGTGAATAAGAATGGATTCGGCGCCCTTCCCATACAGCGGATTACAAAGGAGGAGGCTGTGAGATTGGTGCGGAAAGCCTATGGTGCGGGAATGAATTTTTTCGACACTGCCAGATGGTATACGGACAGTGAGATAAAGCTGGGCGAGGCTTTTGACGGCATAAGGGATCAGGTGTATATTGCCACTAAGACCGGAGCCGGAGACGTAGAAGGTTTTTGGAGGGATTTAGAGACTTCCCTGACAAATCTCCGCACAGATTATATAGATATTTATCAGTTTCACAATCCGGCGTTCTGCCCTAAGCCGGGGGATGGCTCTGGACTTTATGAGGCAATGCAGGAGGCAAAGCGGCAGGGAAAGATCCGGCATATCGGCATTACCAACCACCGGCTTTCGGTTGCCGGAGAGGCAGTCGCTTCCGGGCTTTATGAGACTTTGCAGTTTCCGTTCTGCTATCTGAGCGGAGAACCGGAACGGGAGCTGGTTAACCGCTGCAAAGAAGCCGGTATGGGGTTTATTGCCATGAAGGCGTTATCTGGAGGATTGATTACTAATTCCGCGGCGGCTTATGCTTTTGCTGCCGAATATGATCATGTGCTGCCCATTTGGGGGATTCAGCGGGAGGAGGAACTGGACGAGTTTATTTCCTATATTGAGCATCCGTCGGGGATGACAGATGAGATAGAACGGCTTATTGCGCATGACCGGGAGGAACTGGCCGGGGATTTTTGCCGGGGTTGCGGTTATTGTATGCCCTGCCCTGCCGGAATAGAGATCTTCACCTGCGCGAGAATGTCCCTGCTTCTCCGGAGGTCTCCTTCCGCCACCCAGTTGTCGGAGGCCGGACAGGCAATGATGAGCAAGATTGAGGGCTGTCTGCATTGCGGTCAGTGCAGACAGCGTTGTCCTTACGGTCTTGATACGCCGGCGTTGTTAGAGAAGAATTATGCGGATTATAAAAAAGTTCTGGCAGGAGAAGTTTCCGTATAGATTACGGAAGGTTTTGCTATAAATCTGAGGCAGGCAGACGTTTTGGCATAAGGTTTTTCGGAAATCACAGAAAAGGAGGAGGAACATTTGGCGCAATCGACGAAGACGAAAATGATGAACCGTTACATACTGAAGTTTTTTATCCGGATAATCATTTTCCTGATTGTTTTGGGTGTTTATATTACCAATAAAGATATTTTATATGAGATGATGACCTGGTCGGTTTTTATGGGCGTGACTCCGGTACATGTGCTTTGGGTGATCTTTATGGTGATGATGTTGAGGCATATATTTCCGATGGACAGATTGTCTATGGCACTGCGGAAAGCGACGCCCGAGCAGTATCAGGAGGCGCCGGGGTATTCCCGGTTGGCGCTTTATGAGTTTGTGCAGGACCAGAATATAAAAGCGTGGAAGGTTATGCTGGTGTGGCTGTTTCTCAACGGAATCATCGGATTTCTTTATCTGATTGGAATATTGGACGGGGCAGATTTATTTATGATTACAGTGTTTTTCTTTCTTTGTGATTATATTTGCATCCTGTTTTTCTGCCCGTTTCAATCCCTGATTATGAAAAATAAATGCTGTGTCAACTGCCGCATTTATGACTGGGGACATTTTATGATGTTTACGCCAATGCTGTTTATCCGTAATTTTTATAGTTGGAGCCTGTTTTTTACATCTTGCGTTGTGTTGATTCATTGGGAAGTAATCTATGCAAGATATCCGGAGCGGTTTTTCAGCGGGTCTAATCAGACTTTGCAATGTGCAAACTGTAAGGACAGAACCTGTAAATTTAAGAAGACAATTTGCGGAAAATAAAACAGCCCTTAACGGGCTGTCCGGCGTTTTCCTGGCAGAGGTGCAAAAAAGTAATACGGTTCGATATTCAGTTCTCTGCTGATGTTGAACAGAACTTCCATAGAAAAAGTTTGTACCTTTTTGGTGTTTTCAATCCGGCAAAGATAAGGTCTGGATATTTTTATCCGTTTTGCCAGTTCGGTCTGCGTAAGGTGGGCCTGCCGCCTGTAAAAAGCAATATGCCGGCCTAAGTCTGCATATGATTCAAGATTATCAAAAACCAGATAATCAGATTTAAAACCACTCTTCAAATTTTAGTCTCCTTTAACTATTTGTCGGCGAAATGTTCCGCAATTAAAATTGTAGTTCAAATGTCGCCAGTGGGTGAATATTGTCGATAATTGTACTATATATGCAAGTAATTGTCGAAATATGAGGAATTGTGAGGAAAATACATGGAAGTAGAAGGAACAGTATCAAAAGTCATATATAAGAATGAAAGGAACCAGTATATGGTATTTGCCGTTGAAAAACGGGACGGCGAAGATGAAACCTGTACCGGATACCTGACAGGGATTGAGGAAGGGATGTACATACTGGCTAAGGGCGAGTATGTAGAACACGCCAGTTATGGAATCCAGTTTAAAGTATCCGAATATCAGGTAAAGATGCCGGATGACCTTATCAGCATGGAACGCTATCTGGGTTCAGGCGTCATAAAAGGCGTTGGCGAAATCATGGCAAAGCGGATTGTCAGGCATTTTGGTAAAGACACTTTTAGAATTATAGAAGAAGAACCGGAGCGTTTGGCTGAAATTAAAGGTATTTCGGAGCGGAAAGCCAACGAGATCGGCGTGCAGTTTATTGAAAAGCAGGCCACAAGGGAGGCGTTGATGTTTTTGTCGGATTTTGGGATTACACCGAATCTGGCAGTGAAGATTTTTAATGAATACGGGCAGAAAATGTATAGCGTAATAAAGGAGAATCCGTATCAACTGGCAGAAGATATAAGCGGGGTGGGATTTAAGATCGCCGACGGGATTGCAGCGAAGGTCGGCATCGGGGCGCAGTCGGATTTCCGCATCCGGGCCGCCCTGATCTATACCCTTAATCAGGCGGCGACGATTGGGCACATTTACCTTCCGCAGACGCTTTTGCTGAAATGGACGGAACAGTTATTAAATCTTACCAATGCGGCGGCGGAGATGATTGAGACGCAGCTGCGAAATTTGCAGATCGACGGGAAGGTCGTTTTTCAGGAAAGGGAAAGGGAACTTTTAGTTTATGCGTCAGGTCAGTATCAGCGGGAAAAGGATACGGCAAGAATGCTTTTGGAAACCAAATCCACATCAAGGATAAGTGATGATGAACTGGAAGAAGTTATTGCAGAGATAGAAAAAAGCGAAAAAATCCGCTTGGATGAGTTGCAGAGAGAGGCCATGCGCCAGGCTGCGAGACAGGGCGTGCTCGTAATTACGGGCGGACCGGGTACGGGAAAAACAACGACGATTAATGCCATTATCAAATATTTTGAAATGAAGGGCCTGGATATGCTTCTGGCGGCGCCCACCGGGCGGGCCGCAAAACGGATGACAGAAGCGACAGGATATAAAGCACAGACCATTCACAGGCTTTTGGAACTGACGGGCGGGGTGTCTGATGATGAAAGTTATGCAGGCGTCCGGTTTGAACGCAATGCGGGTAATCCTTTAGAGGCGGATGTGGTTATTATTGACGAGATGTCCATGGTGGATTTATTTTTGATGCACGCATTAATGCTGGCGGTTGCGCCGGGCACGCATCTGATTCTGGTAGGAGATGAGAATCAGCTTCCCTCTGTGGGGGCGGGAAATGTACTGAAAGATATTATCCGGTCCGGTTGTGTTCCGGTGGCCGCGCTTCATAAGATTTTCCGGCAGGAGGAGGGCAGCGCTATTGTGGAGAATGCGCATAAGATTAATAGGGGAGAGCCGATCAGAATGGACAACAAGAGCAGGGATTTTTTCTATTTGCCAAGGGATTCTGTCAGAACGGTTATGGAGGAAGTCGACGCTCTGGTTTCCAGAAAACTGCCGGCATATGTGGGGTGCAAAAGCACAGATATTCAGGTGCTTACACCGATGCGCAGCGGGGATTTGGGTGTGGCCGGGCTGAATGCGGAACTACAGCGGGTGTTAAATCCGGGCAATCCCCGGAAAAAGGAAAAGGAGCTTAGCAGCGGCACCCTGTTCCGGGAGGGGGACAAGGTTATGCAAATCCGCAACAATTATAAGCTGGAGTGGGCTGTCTACAGCGAGAAGGGCCGGTATAAGATAGAAGAAGGCGTCGGGGTGTTTAACGGAGATATGGGCGTCATCCGGGAGATTGACGACTATAATGAGGAAGTGGTGGTGCTGTTTGATGATGACAGGGAAGTCCGCTATCCTTATAACCTGTTAGATGAGCTGGAACTTTCCTATGCCATTACCATCCACAAATCCCAGGGCAGCGAATATCCGGCAGTAGTGCTTCCACTGTTTTCCGGGCCGAGAATCCTGCTGAACCGGAATTTGCTGTATACCGCCGTTACCCGCGCCAGAAAATGCGTAGTCATTGTGGGAAACGGAAGACTGGTGGCGGACATGATTCAGAATAATGACGAACAGAAGCGGTATTCCTCACTGGACGTCCGGCTGACGGAGCTGTATAACGGAGGATTCTGACAGCCAATTTGCGCTTTGATGAGAAAGGAGAGAGTGGAATAGATAAGAAAATCCTATTAGAGTTATTATATCCCGCCAAATGCCCATTTTGCGGAGAAGTCCGTTCCTATGGGGAACCCATGGCCTGTCCGGACTGCCTGAAGGAATTAAAGGTGGTGGAGCCGCCGCATTGTCTTACCTGCGGCAAGACCATTGACCAGGAAGAGGAGGAATATTGTCAGGACTGCGCCACCATCCCCAAGAGCTTTCGGCGGGGATATCCGGTGTACGAATATGCCGGAGAACTGCCTAAGGCGCTTTATGATTTTAAATATCACAACCAGCGGGGGTATGCGGCATTTTTTGCCGAGTGCATAGACCGGCACAGGGGGAAACAGCTGCGGGCGTTACAGCCGGACGGTATTGTGCCGGTTCCGGTACACCGGAAGAAAAAGAAAAGCCGGGGATACAATCAGGCGGAGCTCTTGGGAAGGGAGCTTTCCGGATGTTTATCCGTCCCGCTTTATCCCGATTATCTGATAAGGGAGGTCAATACGCCGCCCCAGAAGGAATTAAATGACATTTTACGCATGAAAAATCTAAAAAATGCTTTTAAAATCGGAGAAAATACGGTACAATTAAAAAAGATACTGCTTGTGGATGACATATACACATCCGGGGCAACCATAGAGGCCTGCACTAAGGTTCTGCTGTCAGCGGGGGCGAAGGCAGTTTATTACACCAGTATCGCCATAGGCCGGGGATATTCCGGGTAAGGGGTCTGGCGTAGAGAACAGGCGGAGCTTTTGGCGGGGAAACAGAATACGATTATTATAAGGATAAGGCAGGAGGAGTTTATAATGGAAGCGAGAACATGTAAGCATTGTAAGAAATTGTTTAACTATCTTGGGGGACCGGTAATCTGCGCAGCCTGTAGGGATAAGTTAGAGGAGAAATTCCATCAGGTGAAGGAGTATATTCAGGATAACCCCCATGAGGGAATCAACGAGGTGGCGGAGGCCAATGATGTGTCCGCCAATCAGATCCGCCGCTGGATTCGGGAAGAGCGGCTTGCTTTTTCAGAGGAATCCGGTATGGGTTTAGAGTGCGAGAGCTGCGGCAGAATAATTAAGACCGGACGGTATTGCCAGAGCTGTAAGGATAAGATGGTGGGACAGGTAGAGAACCTTTACCATTCAGAGAACTCCGTAGTGGAGAAAAAGCACAGAGAAGCGGCAAGAATGCGTTTCTTAGACAAATAATTTCAACTTATTTCATTTTGGTATAATGTTTTTCAAAATGCCGCCGATATAATTATTGAATCCATTAATTAAGGATTTAATAATCCGGCTGCCAATGGGTCGTTGGAGACGGATAGAAGGAGGAAGGTGGAACAATGCGAATTGGTTCATTTAATCAGGTTGCCCAGGTGTATGGGAGCAAGTCAGTGAAGAAGGGTTATCATTCTTCATCAGTGAATGCAGCATCTACCTTGGATCAGGTATCTTTTTCCACAACCGGAAAAGATATGCAGATTGCAAAGAACGCATTAGCCTCTGTTCCGGACGTCAGGGAAGACAGGGTAAAGGCATTGAGAGAAAGCATTGCAAATGGTACCTATCAGGTAAGTGCAGAGAGTTTTGCAGATAAACTTATGGCTGCATTCGAAGAGAAATCCATTTAACGTCTGAAAGCGTATGCTTTCGGACGTTAAGTCGGGATATTTAAGAGGAGAATCCAATGGCAAGCTTAATTGAGACGTTAATTACGACTCTTGAAGAGGAGCAGGAATTATATGAAGCGCTGACGAAAGAGTCTATGGCGAAAACGCCGACAATCGTGGCAAATGATTTGCAGCGGCTTTCGGAGGCCAATGCAAAGGAACAGCAGATAGTAGATCGAATAACAGCGGTGTCCCATAAAAGGAACCAGACACTAAGTGAGATAGCGACTGTATCAGGCAAGGATGCGAACACGATTACTGTTTCTGAGGTCATTAAGATGATGGAGAAGCAGCCGGAGTTTCAGCATCCTTTAATTGACCTTAAAGATAAATTGATTAGACAGGTAGAGAATCTGCGGCAGATCAATATTCATAATCAGGAACTGCTCAAACAGTCCTTAGAGATGACGGAATATTCCATTAATCTGTTGCAGTCTATAAATCTGGCGCCGGAGACGGCGAACTACAGCGGGGCGGAATACAGCGGTTCTACTTTAGGCAGCAGCAGACCGTCCTTTGACGCAAAGCAATAGCAGGATGTAGAGAATATGACAGGGATAGATATATCAGACAGGTAAAGGAGGAAAACAGATGGCAGGAACAATGGGTAATTTTTGGGTTGGCGTCAGCGGAATGCAGTCCGGCCAATATGCCATGAATACAACGGCGCATAATCTTACCAATGCCGGAACGGCAGGGTACTCCAGGCAGCAGGTACTCCTTTCCGACGTAGCTTACAATAAGATTGGCACTTCTACATATTCACCCAAACAGACGGGATTAGGGACGAAGATTGCAGACGTCCGTCTGGTAAGAGACCGGTTTGTGGATGTCCAGTACCGGAAGGAGCTGGGAAGAGAGCAGTATTACCAGACCAAGTATGATGTGGTGGCCGAGGTTCAGAACTATTTTGGCGAGCTGGAGAGCAGTACGTTCCGGGGCAGCATGATGAATCTCTGGGAGGCAGCCCAGGAGCTTCAGAAGGTGCCGGAGAGTATCGTTACCAGAAGCTCTTATATTGCCCAGGGGGTAACCTTTATCCAACAGGCGAATGAAATTTACCAGCAGCTTACCACGTTTCAGAAGAATGTGGATACACAGATAACCGATCAGGTTGACCGAATCAATGAACTGGCGCAGCAGATATACGAATTGAATCAGCAGATCCAAGAGGTAGAAGCGGCGGGAATTGAGAGCGCTAACGATTATCGGGATCAGCGGGACTTGGCTTTGGATGAGTTGTCAGGACTGATTTCCATTACCTATCATGAGAACGCCAACGGTCAGGTGGACGTTACCGCTGAAGGGCGGACATTAGTCAGCATGGACCGGGTATACAAGATGGGAACCAGAGAGGTCAGCGAGACCTGCGAATACCTGATACCGATATGGGAAGACGACGGAGATAATGTATTTAATATGCATTATGATCCCCAGAAAGACCCGCGGATAAATCCTAACGCCAGAAAGGTCCGGGTGCCCTGCCCGGAATTGGAGACAGATACAGGCTCCCTTAAGGGATTGATTATGTCAAGAGGAGATTCCGTTCCGACCTATGCGGATATTCCTATAGCACCCGAGACGCCGGAAAGGCCGTCCCGCGCAGATTACGCAACGGATGATGAATATAATGCGGCGATGACGCAGTATACCCAGGATTATGAGCAGTACCGTAAGGATTACGAGGTATATGTTAAGGAAAAGGAATTTTATAACACATATTTAGAGCCATATACCGTTGGCAATATTATTGCCCAGTTTGACCAGCTGGTTCATGGAATTGTGACAAGACTTAATGATATTCTCTGCCCAAACAAAGAGATTACTGTCATAGATGCAGACGGCAATGCAAAGACCATCAAAGTATTAGATGAGGATAAAGCCGGTCTGGGCATGGGCGAGGGCAACGACATACAGGGAACAGAGCTGTTTGTCCGCCGGAGCGTTGAACGGTATACGGAGCAGACCGTTACCTTAGAGGATGGAACGATGATGACCGTCCAGATATACAATGAGGAGAATACGGATGATTATCTGTCCATGTATACTTTGGGCAACATAGAAGTAAATGACAAATTGATTAAGAATCCAAGTTTACTGCCGCTTACCAATAAGGAACAAGAGTCGGTTCAGGATGTTGCAGACCGGTTAATCAAGGCGTGGGAAGAGGATTTTACTACCCTTGGACCCAACAGTCTGGTCGTCAATGACTTCTTTGGCTATTACAAGGAGTTTATCGCAGATTTCGCCAATAAGGGAAAGACCTATTCCGGCATTGCGGAATCCCAGGCGCAGGCAGTGCAGGAGGTGGATAACCAGCGCCAGTCGGTTGTGGGCGTATCCACAGATGAGGAGTTAAGTAACCTGATTAAATTCCAGCAGGGATACAATGCTTCGTCCAGATACTTTTCCGTTGTATCGGAAATGGTAGAGCACTTGATAGAAAAGTTAGGATAGGAAAGGAAGTGGGCGCATGCCATCTACATTTTTAGGATTGAATACAGGATTGTCAGGACTTAACTATTATCAGGCAACCCTGAACACAACAGGTCATAATATAGCCAATGCGGATACCGCAGGATATTCCAGACAGGGCGTATTGTCCCGGGCTGCGGATGCGTTACGGCTGAATACCGCTTATGGTATGATGGGCACCGGCGTGCAGATGACCGGAATCAAGCAGTTCCGGAATGTGTATTACGACACCAAGTACCGTTCCACAACCGCCAAACTGAATGAATATTCCAGTATGCATGAGCAGCTTTTACAGTTAGAAGGTTATTTGAACGAGATGCAGTCAGAGACCGGTTATACCCAGCTTTTAGACCGGCTGAACTCGGCGCTTCAGGATCTGAGCCGGAGCCCTTCCGATGCGGCGTACCGGGCGCAGTTTATTCAGGCGTCTAAGAATTTCTCAGATTTAATTAATGAGACGGCGGTCAATTACCAGAAGACACAGGAAGATATCAATAATGAGATTGCCATCCATGTAGATACTATTAATTCCATAGCCTCCCAGATTTATGCGCTGAACCATCAGATTATGAATCTTGAGACAAGACATGGCAACGCCAATGATTTACGTGACCAGAGAGAACTTTTAGTCGATCAGCTTTCGGAGCTGGTCAATGTGGAGGTTATTGAGACGCCGATTATGTATGGAACCGGCGACGATGCCATAGCGTCTGGCGCTTCCCGTTATGAAGTCCGGATCTGCGGAGCGCTGCTTGTGGATGAGATGGAGTGCAAGCAGCTTAAGGTGTCAGCCCGGGAAGAGAAGATCAACTTAAATGATATAGATGGCTTATATGAAGTGTACTGGCAGGGAAAAAATAATACGTTAGGCGACAGGCTGAATTTTAACAACAGCAATATAACCGGAACCATTAAAGGTCTGTTTGAGGTGCGGGACGGCAATAATGAGAATGCCTTTGCCGGTACGATTACCGGTATGGCGGTCGGTACGGCAAGCGGTTCTGAGGCTACGGTACAACTGCCGCAGGGCATTGATGTGGATAAGCTGAATCTTCCCATGGAAGGCACCATTACCCTGAATTGTAAAGAATATTATTATGAGGGATTCGAGGCTGTCTATGATGCAGATGGGAAACTCAATGGCTTTACTTTTAAGAACCTTACGGTAACAGGAGAGAACGGCAGCCGGGTTCCGGCAGAGTTCAATGCGGCGCTCGATGTTGGCAAGCAGGCCATTATGGGCCAGAATATCAACTGCAAGGGCATCCCCTATTACATGGCGCAACTCAATGAGTTTGTGAGAACCTTGTCCAAATATATGAATGACCTCTATACCACCGGAGCAGACGCTAACGGGGATCCGGGCATGGATTTCTATACAGCCTTAAATACCGCAACAGGTGAGGATTTTGTCCTGACGAATAATGCGAATACCAGCACAGATAAAATGGTGTCTAATGAGGCCAATTATTATCGTCTTACGGCGCTGAACTGGACGATTAATTCCGATATTATGCTTGACCAGTCCAAGCTGGTGGTTTCCTATAAGCAGGATATTGACCGGGGAGATAAGGACGCCAAAGGGGTTTTGGAGAAGATTATATACGGTATGAATGACCAGAATATGTACGCCCAGGGTACGGTTGCCCAGTTTTTACAGGCAGTTACCACTTCTTTGGCTGTGGATGTATCCAAGTTTGACGCCTTTACCACCAATATGAATGATGTGGCAACGGTAATTGATAACCAGCGGCTTTCCATATCATCTGTGGATACCAATGAAGAGGCGGCCAATCTGATTGTATTCCAGAATGGCTATAATCTTTCCAGCAAGATTATTTCCGTGATGAATGAAGTGTATGATAAACTTATTAACCAGACAGGGCTATAAGCCGATATAACATATAGATAAGTTACTTTGTCCATGGAAGCGACAGGGAATAAGTGAGGTTAAAGGAGTAACCGGACAGGAGAGAGATTATGAGGGTGACCAATCAAATGGTAACGAGCAGTTCGTTACGGAATATGCAGAAGGCTATGCAGCGGGTCAGCGGTTTGAATCAGCAGGCCACCACAGGCAAGAAGATATCCGCGCCGTCAGAGGATCCGGTAATTGCAATCCGGGCGCTGAAGTTAAGAACTACATGTGATCAGCTGACACAGTATAAGAATAAGAATATTCAGGACGCCATAAGCTGGTTAGGAACGACCCAGACTTCTATTCAGAATATATATGACCGTCTGGATGACGTCTATGACTATTGTGTAGAGGGTTCCACGGATACTTTCCAGAATAAGGACAGATCTACGATTGTCAATGAACTGTTATCCCTTAAGGAGCATATTTATTCCGAGGGAGGAACGACCTATGCGGACAGGTATTTGTTTTCCGGATATAAGACCGAGACCAATCTGCTCTTTCAGGATGAGGCGGCAAAGCAGGGGTTGTCTTATCATATTAAGCAGAACATTGACCCTAAGAGCGTTGAAGTGAAGAGTGTGGTGTTAAATGAGATTGATCCCACACAGCTGGATGATATTTTGAACGGAACGACTGATTATGCAGCACCGGAGTCAGCCAGCGTATACAGGCTGCGGTTGGCTTATGATGATTTGGATATCGACGCAAGCGATATTAAGATTAGTTATATTGATGCGGATGGTAATGTGCAGGAGATAATACCTACCATCAAGCAGATTGCCGATACGGATACATATTATTCCGTAGGTGCGAATGAGGTGAATTATATTCCGGAGACCGGTGAGATTATTTTCGGGGAGAATATATATAACAGCGTTAAGGAATCTCAGGGGATTTCTGTGGAATATGACAAATCCCGTTTTCAGGTTGGAGACCTGCGGCCGGAGATGTACTTTGACTGTACCCAGCATAAGGAGATGCCGGATGGCACGATCAAAGATACAGAATTTACTTTAGATGAGGGTGGACAGCCAATCAATTATGAGGTAAACTTTAAGCAGTATGTAACAGTGAATGCAGAAGGCCGGGAAGTGATTACCCATGATATGGGCAACCGGATTGTAGATCTGGCTCATTCTGTACAGGATATTCTGGATATGGAAAAGACGATTTCCAAGCTTAACAGTATGTTACAGGATCCGCAGTACATGAATAATCAGGATGCGGTAGACCAGATTAACAAGATGTTAGAGGGCGCCGATATTGAACTGGCACAGAAGAGAGAGAATATGCAGAAGCTGTTCGGCAATAACATATCCCATTTCCAGAACTTTATGGAGGATGTGGGCGCAGTTCAGGCGAGAGTGGGAACGACCTATTCCAAGATGGAATTGATTGAGGTTCGTGTCACAGAGCAGCTGGCGGAATTTGATGATTTGAAGTCCTCCAATGAAGATGTGGAGACAGAGGAGGTTGCCATTGAGATGTATCAGGCAGAGTTGGTTTATGAGACTTCTCTGGCGACGACAGCCAGTGTCATTCAGAAGACGCTGTTAGATTACCTGTAAGATAACCAGCCTTTGCGCTATGCCTGTATGGGATAAAGAAGAAAGGAGAAGCTGGATGTTAGCAAGGACAAAGTTTTTTGGGGAAGTAGAGTTGGATGATGATAAGGTGTTGGAGTTTCCCAACGGCATTATCGGTTTTGAGAATTTTAACAAGTTTGCCATTATGTATGATGAGGATAATGCGGAGGGGACAAGAATCAGCTGGCTGCAGTCTTTAGAAGAGCCTGCGCTGGCGCTTCCGGTTATCGATCCCCTCGCCATAACGGCGGATTATACGCCGATGATTGAGGATGAATTATTGGCTCCTTTGGGCAATACGGCGGATGAGGATCTGTTGTTTTTATTGACAATGACCGTTCCTTCTGATATGACGAAGGTTACAGCCAATATGAAGGCACCGATTATAATTAATGCTGTAACCAAGAAGGGCGTGCAGCTGATTGTGGAGAACGAGGACTATCCGGTGAGATTCAATGTATATGAATCCGTTCAGAAAATGAAAGAAAGGGCGGGTGAGTAATATGTTGGCATTATCCAGAAAAGCAAATGAATCGATTATTATCGGCAATGATATTGAGGTTACGATTCTTGAGATTAAAGGGGAACAGGTAAAGATTGGAATTAACGCTCCCAAGTCGGTGCCGGTATACCGGGAAGAGGTCTACGCCCAGATTAAGGAAGCCAACAAGGAAGCGGCTTCGGATACCGTTCAGGAAAGCCTGAAGAATCTCTTCAAGAAATAATAGATTCAAGCATATATTTATATAGACAGCAGGGAGGCATCTTATTTATCGTCCCTGCTGTTTATGTCTGTAACCATATATAGGAGCGGACAGAAAAAAGACACAAGATATAGCAACAGCAAAAAAAGTCCATAGAAATATTTGAAAATTTATGCAAAAGGGTGTAAAATATTAGTGCTTAATAGCCGATACAGCTATTGAAGAATATTTTTTACTATTGTTTAAATTTCACATGGAGGTGAATGTAATTATGGCGATTGAAGGAATCAAGAACAATGTAATGAGCCAGCAGGTAAGCAGGGTAGAGAAACCTGCGGCGCCGGTAGAAGCAGTGGAGACGGCAGCTGCCAAAGTTGCAGCCCAGGGGTATACGCCGGTAACTGCGGCGCAGAACAGCAACGGAAGGCGAGATGAACGGGAGGATGACAGAGAACAGGAGAATGGCAAGGATTTGAAGGAGGTATCTCCGGAGAAAGTGAAGAGCGCCATTGCAGACATTAACAAGAAGATTCGTCCGACCCATACACAGTGTGAATTTAAGTACCATGAGAAGACCAACCGGATTTCCATTACCGTACGGGATTCTGAGACAAATAAGGTAATTAAAGAGATTCCGCCGGAGAAGACTTTGGATATGATTGCAAAGACTCTGGAACTGGCAGGAATATTAGTAGATGAGAAGAGATAGGAGGGATATTCATGGCAGGAGTAAGAATGACCGGTCTGGTATCCGGATTGGATACAGAAAGCCTGGTAAAGCAACTCTCTGACGCATATCAGATTAAGGTTGACGATGCCAAGAAGAAGCAGACCAAGGCGGAATGGAAGAAGGAAGCCTGGGCAGCGCTTAATACAAAGCTTTTGAATTTCTATAAAGGCGCTTTATCCACCTTTAAGAGCGTGGGTACTTATAATGGAAAGTCTATTGTGGGCAGCCTTTCCGGCGTGAAGATTACGGCAGGTAGCAAGGCGGTCAATGGTAATCACAAGGTGCAGGTAAAGAGTACCGCCAGCGCACAGATGTGGACGGGACATAAGATTAATGATAAGACCTATACGGCAACCTCTTATGAGGGAACCACAGATACCAGTAAGAAGCTTTCTGAGCTGTATGACCAGAACGGCTATTCCATTCAGAATGCGCTGAATGGTTCCAGCTTCAAGGTAACCGTTGATCCGGCTGGTGCGAACCAGAAGGATGTAGAAGTTAAGATTAA
This sequence comes from uncultured Lachnospiraceae bacterium, assembly GCA_947625015.1. GTDB lineage: Bacteria > Bacillota > Clostridia > Lachnospirales > Lachnospiraceae > CAG-590. The sequence goes on from CANQMR010000031.1 coordinate 14,307, forward strand.
TGTGGATGAGAACACAACGGTTGATGATTTGCTGGAGGATATCAATGATCAGTTAAAGGATACCGGACTTACAGCAGGCTTTGAGAATGGCGCGCTGACTTTCACGAATAATACAGCGACAGAATCGACAAATGATACCGGCGAGAAGACTTATACCGGCGGAACAGAGATTATTGTAACAGCCGGCAATGAAACCAGCGCTAAGGCGTTAGGTCTTGCCTGGAACCAGGACGGCAAGGGTTCCATCATTGACCCGTTAGGCGAAAATGTGACAAATAACAGCATTAAGGCATCTGCCTTTGCTTATGAGAAGAAGGAGACAGCAGACGCCAGTGTGGCTGGTTCTTCCAGGTTAGTGGACTTAGGAATTAAGGAAGGCACCTCCATTAAAGTGAATGGTACAGAGATTGTTGTAGATCGTACTACGACACTGAGCAGTCTGGCAGCATCTATGGAGAAGGCAGGAATTAACGCCAGCTATGATGCAGAGCAGGGGCGTTTCTATTTAAGCTCTAAGAGTACCGGTACAGAGAATGGATTTACCGTTGAGGCAGATGATGATACACTGAAGGCACTGGGTCTGGATCTGGCAGATGGGGAATCCGGCAAGATTGCCGCTTCCGACGCAACCATTGTATACAACGGCGTGGAGTATACCCAGTCTAACAACAGCTTTAACATTAATGGCCTTACCTTTGAGGTAAGCGCTGTCGGAGAAGAGCAGAGCTTTTCCGTGGAGGCGGATGTACAGGGTATCTATGATAAGGTTAAGAATTTTGTCAAAGAGTATAACAGTCTGATTGAGGAAATGAATAAGCTCTACAACGCAGACAGTTCCAGGGGTTATGAGCCTTTGACTGCCGAGGAGAAGGACGCCATGACGGAGGAGGACATAAAGAACTGGGAAGATAAGATTAAGGGTTCCCTGCTTCGCAGAGACAGCACCATCAGTTCTTTGTTATCCACTATGCGGACTATGCTGAGCAAGTCAGTTGAGGTAACCAATGCAGACGGCACCACATCCAGATTCTCTCTGTCTTCCTTTGGAGTAGTGACAGGTAGCTGGTCAGAGAGGGGGCAGCTTCACATTAACGGTAATGAAGAGGATCCGGAGTATAGCGGGTATGCCGATCAATTGATGGCGGCAATCAGTGCGAATCCGGATGCAGTGGCGCAGACATTCTCATCCATTGGCAACGAGATTTACACTTATATGCAGAGGGCGATGAGGTCCAGTGATACCAGCAGCACAATGACCTTCTATGATGACAAGACCATGGACGGGGAAATCCGGGAATATGAGAAGGAAGTAAAATCCATGCAGCAGAAACTGGCTGATGAAGAAGAGAAGTATTACAAGCAGTTCTCTGCAATGGAGACGGCTATGGCGAAGCTTCAGTCCCAACAGACGTATCTTGCGCAGCTTTTCGGAGGTTGATGAACAGGGATTTGAAAACGAATATCCAATGATATATGTATGATGAGACAGGGGATGCTGCCGAAGGATTAATCCGGTGGCATCCCCAAAATAGCAGGCAGATATGCAAGGCTGCCTGGGATGAAGGAGAGGGAATATGGCACAGAATAATCCATATGCAGCATATACAAGCAACAAGGTAACGACGGCGTCTCCGGCGGAGTTAACGCTGATGCTTTATGAGGGAGCAATTAAGTTTTGTAATCTGGCGAAGAAGGATATGGAACAGGGAGAATATGGCAATGCGCTGGGTAATGTCCAGAAAGCCAGAAATATTATAGTAGAGCTTCAGTCTACACTGAATTTCAAGTATCCGGTGGCAAAGGATTTTGATTTGATCTATACATACATCTTTAATCTGATGGTGGAGGTCAACACGAAGCAGAGCATGGAGGCTTTGGATGAGATTTTACTGCAGCTTCGAGAGCTTCGGGACATTTGGAAGCAGGTTATGAAACTGGCCAAGCAGCCGGCGAAACAGTCGGTATAGGATATAGGAGCAGAATATGGGTGAACAGCAGAATTATGTACAGGTATTAATTGAGACCCTGCGAAGGCAGGCGGAGACGCTGGCGGATATATTAAAGATTACTAAGGAGCAGGGAAAGATTGCAGATGCGCCGGATTTTGATGAGGTGATGTTGGAGGATTCCCTGAATCGGAAAGAGATTCTGATTGCCAGACTCAATGAATTGGATGATGGGTTTACTTCCGTGTATGGCAGGGTCCGCAAAGAAGTAAAGGAGCATCCGGAAAGCTACGGGGAAGAGCTTAAGCAGATGCAGAGCCTCATTAAGCAGTGTACGGATCTGGGCGTAGAGATTAAGGTGGCAGAGGAGCGGAACCGGGAGAAGTTAGTGCGGTGTTTTGCTGATAAACATAAGCAGTACAGCACGCAGAAGACTGCGGCCACTGTGGCCTCCCATTATCACCAGACCATGAATTACGCCAAAATGGCGGATTCGTTTTTCGTAGATAAAAAAAATTAAAAAAAGATTGAAATTTTTTGTAAAATGGTATAAAGTATTTCTAGGAAGCTCCGATATAATAAATGTAAGGGTCATAGACCTGAGGAATTCAGATAATAACTCGTAAGAGCTATTATAGATAATTTATTAACGGTAGCAGAGCTACTAGTACATGTAGCAAGGATGCTACATTATATTCAAGGAGGAATTTATTATGGTAGTACAACACAACATGCAAGCAGCAAATGCAAACAGAATGCTGGGCGGGAACGTTAAGGCAGTAGCTAAGTCTTCAGAGAAGTTATCTTCTGGTTACAAAGTGAACAGAGCAGCAGATGATGCAGCCGGACTTTCTATTTCTGAGAAGATGCGTAATCAGATCAGAGGTATCAACCAGGCAGTTAGTAACGCTGAGGATGGTCAGTACTTAATCCAGACAGCTGAAGGTAACATGAACGAGATTCATGCAATCTTACAGCGTATGGGTGAGTTGGCAACTAAGGCTGCTACTGATACTAACGCATCTGTTGACCGTAAGGCAGTTCAGGATGAGATTGATCAGTTGGCTTCTGAAATTACAGCTATTTCTAAGAAGGCACAGTTCAATGGTACTTATCTGTTGAATGGTACTATGGCAACCACCAACAAGTATTTACAGGTTGGTGCGAATGCAGGAGAGAACATGGTTATTTCTATCCAGTCTATGAGTGCAGGTAGCATTGGTGTTAATGCTCTTAAGATGAGTACACATGCGCTGGCTTCTGAGGCAATGAGCCTGATTACTTCTGCTGTTAAGCAGGTGTCTGCAGCTCGTTCTAAGCTGGGTGCTATCCAGAACCGTCTGGATTACACCATCAACAACTTGGAGAACTATTCTGAGAACTTGACTTCTGCTGAGTCTAATATCCGTGATACAGATATGGCTACAGAGATGGTTAACTACTCTAAGAATAATATCTTACAGCAGGCTGCACAGTCTATGCTTGCACAAGCTAACCAGTCTAACCAGGGCGTATTATCATTACTTCAGTAATCTTTATCGGATTATTGCGAATAGGGCTGACTCCTTTGGGTCAGCCCTTTTTGTCTTAATAGGCAAATCATATGACTATAGTATCTTTAGGAGGTAGAGATGGATCAGAAATTAATTGAACGGGTAAAGGATATGCTGTCACAGATCATCGACCTGTTGTATCAGGAGAATATTACACCGGCTTATACCGGCTTGGCGGCAGTGTTGCCACAATTAGAGCAGGTGATTGCGCAGTTGGAGCCGGAGACACAGCAGGAGTTGGCGGAGAAACTGCAGGAGGCATTAACGGCGATGGAGAATGGAGATAACACGCTGTTAGCGGATATTCTGCAATATGAGATATTAGAGCAGCTTTAATCAGTATATAGGAGCAGGTTCATGGGAAAGATTAGTGTGATTATACCTTGTTATAATGTGGAAGCATATATTGACCGCTGTTTTACATCGCTGCTTAATCAGACAATTGGTTTTGAACAGATGGAACTGATCTTCATTAATGACGCTTCCACAGACCATACATTGGACAAGCTTTTAGCATATGAAAAGCAGCATACGGAGAATGTGATTGTCATTAATTTTGAGGAGAACCGGAGGCAGGGCGCGGCAAGAAATGTGGGACTTCAATATGCGTCATCACCTTATGTAGGGTTTGTAGATGCAGACGACTGGGTGGAGCCGGATATGTTTGAACGGATGGTAACAGCCATTGAGACATATGATTGTGATTTTGCAGAGTGCCGCTGGGATTTTGCAAGGGATTATAATAAACGAAGAGCAACGGATCAGTCCGGAGAGGATGGATATATGAATTTGTCTGATCCGGCAGTTCGGGAGAATTTTGTCGGAACGAAGATTGCTTTGGTTATGTCCTGTGATAAAGTGTTTAAACGGTCTTTTTTGATAGAGCATGAGCTTGGCTATCCGGAAGGGTTACGGCATGAGGATTTTTACTTCAGCTATCTTGTGTTTCTGTGCGCCCAATCCTGCTATTGTCTGGGAGATGTATTATATCATTATTATATCAATCCTCATAGCACAGTCAGACAAAAAGGGCAACAGTATCATTTTGACCAGATGAAGGTAATGCTGATGTTCTTACAGGAGTGTGTGGACAGAGGCCTGTGGGATTCCTATAAAGTGATGGTAGAATGGATGTTTTTAGAGCAGTATTATGTATATATGCTGTGGAAGGTTTTTGAACAGTTTCCGGAGCGGGCCTATGGGGTGTATCTGGAAATGAAGCGGACGATACAGAAGATGGTGCCGGATTACCGAACCAATCCATATCGGAAATGGGAGTGTAACCAGTTTGATGATGTAATGTTAAAACTGCTGGATTATAATCTTGATGCAGAGCAGTTTGACCGGATGCGCATACAGTTTACAGAGTCTATTCATCCGGTAGATGTGCAGAAATTTTAATATGTTTAATAGCATTGGAGAATATAATATGGAACAGATAGAATATTTTGAAAAGAACATAGAAGCTTTAAAAAAGCATAACGAGCCATTGTATAAAGCAGTTAGCTGTTGCAAATCTATAAAGGTGGAATATTTACCTGAGAAGACGGCGGCGAAGGATGGAATAGACATTACAAAAATTACGAAAGACGATAAAATCTGGTATCTAAACAGTCAGTACCGCCCATTACAAGAAGCTGTAACTTTTGTAGAGCAGTATGATAAAGTTATTGACTATTCAGTTATGATTTTTTTTGGATTTGGCAATGGAATAATACCAAGACAATTGCGTCAAAGTATGGGTGAGCATACGGTTTTGTTTTTTTTTGAACCTTCTGCGGAGATTTTTTTTCATACAATTCATCACTATGATGTGTCCGATTTGTTTTCAGCAGACAATACTTATGTGGCAGTGGAAAAATTAAATGATGAATTAACTGATAAATTTTTGGAAATTTATGTAAAAGAAGAAAATTATAAATTGATCATATATGATGTACTGCCTAAATATCGTAAATTATTTCCTGAAAAGGCGCAATGGTTGGAAGACAAGTATCGTGATAGCGTGACTAATCTTATGGCAAATATAAAAACCAAACAGGAATTAGGAAAAAACATGGCCATAAATAGTATTCGTAATATGAAATTTTTGCGAAATTGTCATTACCGGGATGAATTTAAAGAGATTTTTCCGACAGATATACCGGCGGTTATTGTAGCAGCAGGCCCATCTCTTGAAAAGAATATTCAGGTATTAAAAAAGATGAAAGGTAAGGCATTGATTATTGCGGTAGACGCAGTACTTCCATATTTGAATGAAGTGGGATTCAGACCGGATCTTGCCATAACAGTGGATGCGGAGAAACCGGTAACATTATTCGAAGATGGAGATATCAGAAATTTACCGTTGGTCATGGACGCCTCCGCTAATTATCAAATTGCCGAATTGTTATCTGAACAGACATTGATTTTCTGTGGAGGTCTTCATTTTTATTATAAAAAAATATTTGATATTGTGGGGCAAAAGTTTGAGTTTATGGAAAATGGCGGATGTGTTGCCACAACAGCTTTTGCATTGCTGCGGAAGTGGGAATTTCAACATATTATTTTAGTTGGGCAGGATCTTGCCATGGAGGTTGGAAAAGCCCACGCAGGTAATGTGGATGATACTATACCAAGACCGCACAGAGACATGATTCCTGTTGAAGGCTATTATGGAGATACGGTGTACACTCCTTGGGATTATAATAAATACCGAAAGTGGTATGAAAAAATGTTGGAAGAAGAGGATTGCCCGGAGGTGGTTAATGCTACAGAAGGGGGGGCCAAGATTAAGGGGGCAAAGCAGATGTCCCTGCAGGAGGTTCTTGATACTTATTGTACAAGGGATTTTGATTTTGAAAGGGCGATTCGAGAGATGCCACCGTTATTTACAGAAGAGGATATGTTGGCAGTAGAAGGATTGTGGAAAGAGAGCGTTAGAAATTTGGATAAGCTTAAGCGTAATTTCAAAGAGGGTATCCGGTTGGTGGAGGAAGAGATTCGCTTGATTTCCCGGAAAAGTTACACGAAGAAGGAGATAATAAATATTCAAAAAAGACTGGATAAAATTTTTAAAGAATGTGATTCTTTTGAAGAGATAGAATTAGTGGATTATGCTATATCTACAGGAGCTGAAGAGGTTTTGGGCGATCTTTATGAGATGGAGGAGTCTGATGATGATGAACATTGCCGTCTGTTGGATAAATTAAAAAATTATTTATCCTCCATGGAAGAGGCGACAAGGGAAGTAAAAGAATTATTTCAGGAACTTCTCTGATCGATGAATATGTTTTAACAATATAAAAGTATAGTTAACGATGTAATTATTGAAAGGAAAGTAGAGATAGATGATTGAACCAGAAAATTTCAGAATACTTGTCAGAGGTATTGATATTACCCAATATAATGCACTAAAGGTGTTTGAAAAAGAATTGATCCGAGCCTGGGAAAATAGGGGTATTAAGGTAGATATTGTAAATGCTGGTGCTGATTTAAATTATGTTGTAAATAATCATTACGATATTGGTTTTAGCATGAATGGAATTGTGTTTTCTGAAAGAGATTACATATTGAATAAATATTTTAATGTGCCTTTTTATTCTTATTATGTAGATCATCCGTTATGGATGGACATGAGAATCCGAAGAACAAACAGACAGCATTGTATAGTAGTAGATGAAGATTTTAAAGGATATGTAGATAAGCATTATCGTTTGGATTATAAGGCAGAGACAGTTATGCAGGCCGGTGTGGAGGGATTGCACAGCAGAAGGCCATTTAAGGAACGTAAATACCCGGTAGTATTTTTGGGATCATATAGAAATTGTTCGGATATAATGGAGAGAATAAATGGGGAAAGAAAAAGTTTTGCTACATTTTTAAAGCATATGATAGCACTTGGAATACATGATCCCTTTCTTACTATTGAAGATTTATATAATCAGACGCTGGAATATTTTAAATTTCCTTTGGAAGATGATGAAGAATATACCGAATTTTTATCGGCTTGTGGAGATGTGGAAAGTTATCTTCGCGGATATTATCGTGAAAGGGCAATTAAGCTGCTTTTGGAGGCAGGAATTCCTGTCGAGGTGTATGGAGAGGGTTGGGAACAGTTAGATTGCAATAGAAAGGAATTGCTGCATTGCCATGCGCCATTGGATTATCGGGAGATGCTGGATGTTTTTGCCGATGCGAAGATTGTGATTAATGTTATGCCCTGGGCAAAGGCGGGGTTTCACGACAGAATTGCCTGCGGCATGCTGAACGGGGCTTTGGTCGTAAGTGATGAGACACGATATATGAGAGAAGAACACTTGCATGAAGATAAATTGATTTTATATTCTTTACAGGAAATACAGGAAATGCCTCAAAAAGTAGCTTATTATTTAGAACATTTGGACGAGGCGGCAGGTATTGCTCAAAAAGGGTATCAATGGGCAAGAGAGAATCACACATGGAAAAATCGTGCGGAGCAATTTTTACGAATATTTCAAAGATATCAAGATGAAGATAGTAAAGCAACTATTAGATAGTTTTGATATTATAGATTGCAGGAAAGTTATTGGGAGGAATACATGGAGCAATCAAGAGTTAAAAAAATATTAATTAGAAGTGTTGATGTTACACAGTATAATGTATTAAAGGTATTTGAAAAAGAATTATGTAATAATTTAATAAATATGGGCATCAAAATAGACACTATAAAAATAGGAGATACGATTAGCCCTATGTTATGTAATTATTACGACCTTTGCTTTTCTATAAATGGAGGACTGCTTGATATGGGTGATTATGTATTGAAGAATTATTTTAATATACCTCTTTATGTATATTATGTGGATCATCCATTGTGGTTTAGTGGACGAATTAATCGATTGCGAGAGCAACATTGTATAGTTGCAGATGATGATTGGAAAGGATATGTAGATAGACATTGTCAGTTATCCTATGAGGCGGATGTGGTTATGCCAGCCGGAGTGGAAGGAATCCATAGTAAGACGCCTTTTAAGGAAAGAAAATATCCTGTCGTTTTTTGTGGTTCCTATAGGAATTGCTTGGATATATTAAGAGGAATAAAAGAACAAAGGGAGAGCTTTGCTATATTTTTGAATCATATGATTGAAGAAGGGTTAAAATATCCCAGTTTAACAATAGAGGATATTTATAACAGAACTTTAGAATATTTTAAATTTCCATTGGAAGATGATGAAGAATATACCGAATTTTTATCGGCTTGTGGAGATGTGGAAAGTTATCTTCGCGGATATTATCGTGAAAGGGCAATTAAGCTGCTTTTGGAGGCAGGAATTCCTGTCGAGGTGTATGGAGAGGGTTGGGAACAGTTAGATTGCAATAGAAAGGAATTGCTGCATTGCCATGCGCCATTGGATTATCGGGAGATGCTGGATGTTTTTGCCGATGCGAAGATTGTGATTAATGTTATGCCCTGGGCAAAGGCGGGGTTTCACGACAGAATTGCCTGCGGCATGCTGAACGGGGCTTTGGTCGTAAGTGATGAGACACGATATATGAGAGAAGAACACTTGCATGAAGATAAATTGATTTTATATTCTTTACAGGAAATACAGGAAATGCCTCAAAAAGTAGCTTATTATTTAGAACATTTGGACGAGGCGGCAGGTATTGCTCAAAAAGGGTATCAATGGGCAAGAGAGAATCACACATGGAAAAATCGTGCGGAGCAATTTTTACGAATATTTCAAAGATATCAAGATGAAGACAGTAAAGCAGCTATCAGATAGTTTTGATATAGATGTATAGACAGGGGAGGGCTGTAATGGATAATGCCAAAGAGATATTGCAGTTAATACAGGAAGAAAAATGGGAGGAAGCCGCAACCGTTGTCTCTGATAGGTTAAAAGCAGGAATTTATGACGACACCATAGCAGTTCTGGCAGCTACAATCAATGAACATTTTGGAGATACGGAAACATTTCTTTTAAATGTAGAGACTGGACTTAAATATAATTATGAAAACTATGAGTTATATTTAATGCTTGGTAATTATTATGCTATAGATAATTGTAACCAGGCTTTTTTGTGTTATGAAAATGCGGAATATTATTGTAGAAAAAGCGGGAATCAGGAAGACTTGAATTATATCTGTCAGGTAAAACAAAATTTATTAGACACAGGAAATGTTACAGTTGTTCCTTATTCCTTTGTTATACTATCCTATAATACTTTGGAGATGACAAAGGATTGTATTGAAAGTATACGCCAGACCTGTAATCCGGATTCCTATGAACTCATTGTTATTGATAATGCTTCTGAGGATGGAAGCGTTGACTGGCTCCGCAGACAGGAAGATATTCTGCTTATTGAAAATACAGAAAATGCAGGTTTTCCTGCGGGCTGCAATCAGGGCATTGCCGCGGCCAAGCCGGATCATGACATTATGCTGCTTAACAGTGATACCGTTATGATGCCTAATGCCATGTTTACTCTGCGTATGGGGTTGTATGATTCTGAAGAAAATGGAGCAGCGGGCAGTGTAACCAATAATGCAGCGAATCAGCAAATTATCGATCATACTTACAATAGTATTGATGAATATCGGCAATATGCGATTAGAAATAACATTCCGGGTCCGCAGTTTTTTGAAAAGAAAGTATGGCTGGTAGGATTTTCTGTGTTGTTGAGACGAACGGTACTCAATCAGGTAGGTTTATTAGATGAAAGATTTACTCCTGGTAATTATGAAGATAATGATTTAGGAATCAGGATTTTAGAAAAGGGATTTCGTAATATTCTATGTTGGAATAGTTTTGTTTTTCATTGGGGAAGTAAAAGTTTTGATAAACTTAATACGCAGAGTGCATCAATGACCATGCAGGCAAACGCAAAGAAATATGAGGAAAAATGGGGAATCAGCCCGGTATATTACATGAATGCCAGAGAGGATTTGATGCAACTTATTAAGCATGATAAGGAAAGCTTTATATCTGTGTTGGAGATTGGCTGTAGTGCCGGCGTTACTTTGGGAAGAATTGCGTATCAATATCCCAATGCGGATGTGCATGGAATAGAATCACTTAAAGAGGCGGCGGACTTGGGAGCGGTGAATTTTGACATTATTCAGGGGAATATTGAGACAATGGAGCTTCCCTACGCAAAGGGTAGCTTTGACTATATTATTATGGGGAATGTCTTGGAAAATGCTGTAAAACCGGAACTTGTACTTGATAAAATAAGACCTTACCTGAAAAAGGAAGGCTATGTGATTTGCAGTATGCCGAATCTGATGAACGCCAAAGTAATCTATAATTTATTGAAGGGCATTTCGCCGTATACAGAGAAAACGGTTACGGTTATATCGCCGTTAAGATTTTTTACATATCAGGAAATTCAGAATTTGTTTGCACAGGCGGGCTATTATATTGAGCAGATATTAGGCTTGTCAATAGAAGGATATACGACAAATGATTATAAAGAGGTATTTGATTACCTTTTGTCTGTAGAAGGGGTGGCAAGCAGAAATCAATTTGATACCTATCAGTATAGTATAAGGCTTACTTTGAGCTGATGGAGGATTTATGGATATATCGGTTAATACAATAAGCGCTAAAGACGGAACAGAGATTTTGGAAATCCAATCAAATGGCAAAGTGTATAGAATGAACAGTGCATATCGGCCCCATGCAGAAGCGGAGAAATTTGCCGGGCAATATCAGGGATTGGAAGAGGGCAGTGTTCTTCTTGTGTTTGGATATGGAAATGGGATTTTTCCGAGGGCGTTACGGAAGGTTTGCGGCGAACATACACCTATTGTATTCTATGAACCGGAGATGAAAGTCTTTGATTGTATAGATAATCCTGATTTACTGCAGAGGAAACAGGAGTATCTGGTTACTCCTGAGAAATATAAAGAAAGCGAACAATATTATCCGGCAAACCAGTTTCCTAGGTTATTAGAACAATTGATTACCTATTCTAATCTTAATAAGGTTGTCTGTCTTGCGCTTCCTAAATACAAGGAAATTTTTCCGGAGGCATATAAGCATTTCCATGAGCTGATTATTTACCGGACAGGAAAGCTTAAGTCTAATATAGCTACCGCTAAGAACAGAGGTCATGACGCAGTGGTAAATGATATTATGAATTTAAACCAGTTGCCGGAAAGTTGCTGCGGGGACAGTTTTATTGGGGCATTTCCCGCAGATATGCCGGCAATTATTGTGTCAGCCGGACCCTCCCTTGAAAAAAATGTTCAGGACTTAAAACGGGCGAAAGGGAAAGCATTGATTGTCTGTACAGATTCTGCGGTTCAATATCTTTTGAGGGAAAATATTGCTCCGGATATGATCGTTACAGTGGATCCGATTAAGCCGTTGCAACGTTTTGAAGATGAGCGGATAGATGGCATTCCCATTGTGGGAAGTACAGACATGAATTATAGAATTTTAGAGAAACTGCCACATTCTAAGGTGATATTTGCCAGTTCCGAAAATACCTATGTTCAGCAACTTTATGGGGAGGCCGGACATGATATTGAACGTCTTGAAAGCGGTGGCTCTGTGGCTACCCTAGCATTTTCTCTGTGCAGGTATTGGGGATTTTCCGATATTATATTGATTGGGCAGGATTTGGCTTTAGCCGATCGGCAAAGATATGTGGGACAGGGAGTTTTGCCATCCGATAACAAGCGGAAGTTGTTAGAAGTGGAGGATATATATGGCAAGACAGTATATACACCAAAAGATTATTATTCATATTTGAAATGGTTTGAGCAGACCATAGCGGCGCATCCGGAGATAAGGGTGATTGACGCCACAGAAGGCGGAGCGAAAATAGCCGGAACGGAAGTAATGACTTTGCAAGAAGCGCTGTCAGAGTATGGGGAATTAGATTTTAATTTTGGAGAATATATGAAGACGGTAAAACCGGCATTTGCTGATGCAGAGAAAAAAGAAGTGAACCGGCAGATTCAAGACAGTAAGAACAAGCTTTCTCTGCTGCTGGAGAAATTACAGGAAGGAATTGCGCTCTCCGAAAAAGGTCTGGCACTGTGTCGGCAGGGCGGATACGGGCAGCAGGTATTTCAGCCTGTTGATGCGCAGATTCAGGAGATATGCGAGTATTATAATGGATTGGAGGAAAGCTTTTTTGTACAGCGGGAGATTGACGCAACCTGTCTGGAGGAATTTGTGGGGTTGTTTGAAGGGGAGAAAGCGGAGACAAAAAGGAAACAGTATACAAATTTATTAAAATATTTTGAAATTTTGAAAAATGCTGTTATGGAAGTTTACAATATATGGAATGAATTATCTAAATCATTGGTGACATGATGATATTGTAAAAAAGAATAGGTTGGTGTTTGAAGAGAAATATGATAAAATAAAGAACAAGAATTTATTATTTAAATAGGAGGAACTATAATGACAAACAAGGAAAAATACATTGGAGCATTTGTAGAAGCATTAGAGATTGAAGAATCACAGGCGGAAGGATTGAAGTATCAGGAGATTCCGGCCTGGGATTCTGTGGGGCATATGTCTTTGGTGGCCTGTATCGAAGATGCTTTCGACATTATGATGGACACAGATGATATTATTGATTTCAGTTCCTATGAAAAGGGAATAGAGATTCTCAAAAAGTATGATATTGAGATATAATTTATTACTGTAGAAGAAAGGAATCTGGCCGATGAAAGTGGTTGAAGCTGTTTGGGAAAAAAGGAATTTAGGGGTAGATTCTGTGGAGATGGAGGTAGAACTGAATGATTCCTGCGACGAAGTGGCCAGAGTATTATCAGAAGTAAAAGGGCAATATCTGGCGTTAAAGGTGCCGTCTACCCGGACAGATATCACATGGCTTGTCTCTCGCTTCGGATATATCTTTGTGGAGGATATGATGTTTTTAGAACATGACCTTCACCCGATTCAAAGAACGCCGTTGCAGCAGCGGTTGTATGATGCGGTAAAGGTAGAACCCATGCAGGAAGGGGATTTTCCTGTTTTATATGATGAGATTAAGCAGGGCTCGTTTACTTTTGACCGGATTAGCAACGATCCGTTTTTTACACAGGAGCAGGCAATTACCAGATTTTTGAATTGGCTCAATGACGAAAGGGAAAGAGGCGCCGAATTTCTAAAAGTTACAAAAAGGGATGAAATGACAGGATTTTTTACCATACGGGATTTAGGAGACGGCGTATATACATCGGCTTTAGGCGGAACTTTTATGAAATGGCGTAAAGGCGGGCTTGGAACCAATGTTCAGACGCCGGAAGAAGTAAAAAAAAGGGGTGGTAAGAAATTGATTCTGGGCGTATCGACAACAAATATGATACAGATTAGAGCCCTGATTCAAAATGGTTTTTTCCCGGTAAAGGTAAACCATGTATATGTGAAACATTGTGAGTAGATTATGACAAATGGAGGAATATAATTTGAATAATATAGAAAAACGAATGTTGGATATATTAAAGGAGCTTAAAAATGAGTACAATGTATTAGCAGTCAAGTCTGAATTTGAGGCAGAGGGATCCCGGACAGAAGAATTAGTTAAATTAAATGAAGTTGTGTTTCGAGCCGATATGGATATTTATATAAAAATTGGGGGTTGCGAGGCTGTTCGAGATTTAGAAGAATGTAGAACTTTAGGTGCAAAGGGTGTTATGGCACCAATGATTGAGACGCCGTTTGCAATGCACAAATTTATAAATGCTATCCGGCGCGTTTTTTCTGAAGAAGAACAAAACGATATGTATTTTATATTCAATGCGGAAACAATTACCGGGTATAATAATTTGGACGATATTTTTAATGTAGAAGGAATAGATTTGATTCATAGTATTGCAGTAGGGAGAAATGATTTTACAGCATCATTGGGATATGGAACGGATTATATTGACAGCAGTGAAATTACACAATATACGCGTAATATGTTGGTAAAAGCAAGAGAAAAAAATATTATAACGGGTATGGGCGGCGGAGTATCCTTAACTACAATTCCTGTGATTGAAAGTTTAGGAGATATTCTTGAAAAATTTGAAACCCGAAAAATTGTATTTGCCTATACCCCAGGAATGAATATAAAAAAGGGATTGGAATTAGGGATGGAATTTGAAATATTGTATTTAAAAAACAAGGCATCCTTGTATGAAAAGATGGCATTGAATGATCTGGAACGGATTAAGGTTATGGAAAAAAGATTACAGATGCTGAATGGTGACTAATAAGGAGTGTGAATGATGATTGTAAGAGTTGCAGATTATGTTATGCAAAGAGTTTATGAGGAAGGCATTTGTCATTTGTTTTATGTACCTGGAGGACAATGTGTATACCTTACAGATGCATTGCGTCGACATAATGAGCTAGAGGGGATTGCCATGCATCATGAACAGTCAGTGGGAATGGCTGCGTTATCTTATGCTTTGTATAACGAGAATTTAGGAGCCTGTTTAGTCACAACCGGATGTGCAGGTACCAATACAATGACAAGTTTATTACACGCTTGGCAGGATAGTATTCCCTGCCTCTTTATTTCTGGACAACAGAATTATAATCAGACAATTAAGGCATCCGGGTTACCGTTGCGCCAGGTAGGCGTTCAGGAGGCTGACATTGAAACATTGGTAACACCTATTACAAAATATGCTGTTACGATTGAGAATGCGGAACAAATAGCATATCACATGGATAAGGCTATATATCTTGCAAGAGAAGGAAGAAAAGGACCTGTATGGATTGATATACCACTAGATATACAGAATGCAATGGTAGAAGTAGAGCAATTGGAAAGATACAATTTACCGTTGCAGAAGAAAATGGCACCTAAGGAGGAAGATATACGATATGTATGTGATGCCATTGCAAAAGCAGAAAGACCAATTGTTTTGGCAGGGTATGGGGTGCGTAGTGCTCATGCGGTTAATGAACTTAAACAGTTTGTGTATAAGAATTCTCTTCCTGTTACTTTTAGCAGATATTCTTATGATATATTGTCTTATGATGTGCCATATAATATGGGGATAGTCAGTGGTCTTGCAGGAGCATCACGTTATGGCAATTTTGCAATTCAAAATGCAGATTTAGTCATTAGTATTGGAAGCCGTCTTTCTATTGATACGACAGGGTCAGAAAGAGATCAGTTTGCAAGAGAGGCTAAAATAATAGTAATAGATATAGACGAAATGGAGCACGCCAAGAAGGGGGTTAAGATTGATCGCTTTATTCATGCAGATGCAAAATTGTTTTTAGATTATATGTTACAAAAAGAAATAAAGAAAACCTCTGCATTTTGGTTGGATAAGTGTGCTCATTGGAAAAAAATATTTGCATATCAACCCAAAGAACTAGGTTCAGAAGAAAAAGTTGATGCCAAATATTTTATTGAAAGAGTATCAGATAGAATACCCGATGGATGTGTTATTGTTTCGGATGCCGGGTTTACAGGAGCTGCAACCCCGGCAGCTAGTCATATCAAAGAGCATACTCGTTTAGTTCACTCCTTTGCTCAGGGTGAGATGGGATTTTCTTTGCCTGGAGCCTGCGGCGTTGCGGCATTTTGTGATAGTATGGTTATAGCCTACAGTGGGGACGGCTCCTTTATGATGAATTTGCAGGAATTACAGACGGTGGTAAGGAATCAGTTTAATATGAAGATTGTGATTATTAATAATAATGGATATTCCGGCGTTCGTCATGGGCAGAAAGCACATTTCCGAGGAAAAACTATTGGAACAGACCCATCTAACGGTATAGATTTTCCCGATTATGGGAAAATTGCCGAAGCTTTTGGACTCCCGTATATTAAAATTGATAATGTGGCAGATATAGATAAGGGAATAGACAAAATGTTGAATGTGGAAGGTCCTTGTATGTGTGAAGTGTTCTGCGATCCAGACCAGTTTGATTTGCATAATGCTTTAGTGATGTATGGAAAGAGAAAATTTGGATTCCGTCCGATAGAGGATCAGTCGCCATTTCTTGACCGGGATGTTTTCTTCGAGGAGATGATTGTAGAACCCATGGAAACCAGTTATGGGAAACCAATGTAGTAAAAGAAATTTTTCTTTAAAACATGAGAAAAATGATTATTTTGGATGAAGAATGTAATTTAATATTTAAAATGTTTGAAACATGTTTGGTCGAGGAAATCAGATAATCTCAGACATCTGTTTATGACAAAATTATAAGTATAAATAACAGGAGAGATAGTGATTATGAAACAGTTAATGGTTGAGAGAATGCAGTTTTGTCCATTATGCAGAGGAGAAAGAATAAAAAAAGCTTTCAGCATACGATTTGAGGATTTGTTTTGCGGCCTTACAGATAATTTTACATATGAGCAAGAAATTTGCTATTGCGAAGATTGCCATATGATATATTCAAAAAATCCTGTAGACAGTCATACTTTAGATATGCATTATAAGCGAATGAGTGTATATGAATCGGCAAAAATTGTTGGAGAAAAAGACAGCGGCATCAGGGATTTGCCAAGGAGTCAGTTCGATTTTATTCATAAAAATATAAATGATTATGAATCAGTTTTGGAAATCGGCGCGGCAACAGGTTATAGTTTAAGTTTATATAAAAAGATGGGGAAAAAGGTGAAAGGTATTGAACCGAGTGCTATAAATAAGAAATTTTGTAAGGAACAATACGGTATAGACTTAGTAGATAAAACATTCGATGAGTGGGAGGCAGAAGCAGGAGACGAGCAATATGATTTAGTCTTTATGAGCCATGTGTTGGAACATATTGTATCTTTTCGTTCAACCATTGAAAAAATAGAGCGTTTTCACCCTAAATATTTCTTTATTGAAGTTCCGTGTATTGAAAGTAAAGGAAAGGGACTAGTACAATCTTTTTTAATTAACTATACATTTACGATATTAGCGTTTGAACTTTGACATCTTCATTTGGA
The DNA here is from genome assembly GCA_947625015.1 of uncultured Lachnospiraceae bacterium. Taxonomy (GTDB): domain Bacteria; phylum Bacillota; class Clostridia; order Lachnospirales; family Lachnospiraceae; genus CAG-590. Next base: position 31,684 of record CANQMR010000031.1, read on the forward strand.
TCAACA
>CANQMR010000032.1 GCA_947625015.1 uncultured Lachnospiraceae bacterium
TCTCTAATATTATATTATCAATACAATAATTATTATCTGTTTCCAACAGATAATAAATTGTTATCCATAAATTTTGTCTCTTCAGTATAGTTATTTATCTTAAAAATCACCATAAGCAATATTATTTATTTTACATAGTTTTAACACAATCACGATTATGGATTTAACAGGCCCATTGTAAGATAAAGCTGTCAACAGAAAGATAAGAAAAGAGAGGAAAAAAGTATGAGAAAAACGAAGAGAAATTTATTTGCAGTAACGATAAGCGTAGTTATGCTAGGCGGCCTTTTAACCGGTTGCGGTGGAGAAAAAGCAGGGAATATTACTGTGGTATCCAGAGAGGACGGTTCAGGAACAAGAGGAGCCTTTACAGAGCTTTTGGGAATTGCAGTAGATGATGTGGACAATACAGTTTCCACAGCGGAGATTACCAATTCCACCTCCGTTATGATGACAACGGTTGCAGGAGATGAAAATGCCATTGGCTATGTATCCTTGGGTTCCTTAGATGACAGTGTAAAGGCTTTGAAGGTGGACGGTGTTGAGGCAACGGTGGAAAATATAAAAGCCGGGGATTACAAGGCAGCAAGACCGTTTAATATCTGTATTCCAAAGGACGGAACAACAGAAATTGCACAGGATTTGATTGATTTTATTTTGAGTGAGGATGGCCAGATAATCATAGGGGAAGAAGGCTACATCAGCGAGGAGGCTTCAGGTACTTATAAGGCTTCTGGTAAGGAGGGAAAAATTACCCTTGCGGGCTCTACCTCTGTGTCGCCGGTGATGGAAAAACTGACAGAAAAGTATAAGGAATTAAATCCCGGCGTTACCATAGAAATTCAGCAAACCGGTTCTTCAGCCGGAATTGAATCTGCTATTGAAGGGGCATGTGACATTGGGATGTCCTCCAGGGAATTGAAAGAAGAGGAGCTTGCCAAACTTCAGGAAATCGAGATTGCTATGGATGGAATCTGTGTGATTGTCAATTTAAATTCAGAGGTGGATAATCTGACCGCAGAACAAATCAAGCAAATTTATACCGGGGAAATAACACAATGGTCTATGCTGCAGTGATTTGTAGAAAGGAGAAAAGCATGAAAAGACATAATTATATGGAAAAGGGTATGCAGGGTATCTTTCTCTTATGTGCAACTGCTTCCATTTTAGCGGTAGCCCTGATCTGCGTGTTTATTTTTGCCAATGGGATACCGGCAATCTTTAAAATATCACCGGTTAAATTTTTAGGGGGAAGCATCTGGAAACCCTTAGAGAATTTGTTTGGGATTTTCCCTATGATTGTGGGCAGCCTTTATGTGACAGCAGGCGGTGTTCTCGTTGGAGTTCCCATTGGAATTTTATGTGCGGTTTTTATGGCCAGATTTTGTCCGAAGAGGCTTTATCAGGTAATTAAACCGGCTATTGAACTGTTAGCGGGAATCCCCTCTATTGTATATGGTTTTTTTGGTCTGGTGGTTTTGGTGCCTATGGTAAGAAATCTGTTTGGCGGCAGCGGAAAGAGCATACTGACCGCATCCATTATGCTGGGAATCATGATTTTACCTACGGTAATCGGTGTGGCGGAATCCTCAATCCGGGCAGTGCCGGAAAGCTATTACGAGGGAGCGTTAGGACTTGGCGCAACCCATGAAAGGGCAGTGTTTTTTGCTGTGCTGCCGGCTGCCAAATCCGGTATTTTAGCTGGTGTGATTTTGGGAATTGGGCGCGTGATTGGCGAGACCATGGCAGTGGTTATGGTGGCTGGTAATCAGGCGGTAATGCCAAATTCCATATTAGGCGGAGTCAGAACCCTCACTTCTAATATTGTACTGGAAATGGGCTATGCCTCTGGACTTCACAAGGATGCCTTAATCGGTACGGCAGTTGTACTTTTTGTATTTATACTGATAATTAATCTGTGCTTTTCAGCAATTAAGAAAAAAGGAAGTGAGCAGTGATGGAAGCAGTAGGGGAATTAAAGGAAAGGGAAATGAAAGAATTACAGGGAATTAACAGGCGCACCGTTCGCCAAAGGATTAAAGAGTATAAACGGCAGCCCTTTTCCATGTTTTTGTTGTGTCTGGTTGGGTTGTCCGCCATTGTTACCATAGGAGTTTTATTATTCATCATCGGATATATTTTGGTAAACGGTATTCCCAATATGAAACCAGAACTTTTCGAATGGGAATATAATACGGAAAATGTTTCCATGCTGCCTGCTATCATCAATACGATTTATATGACCTTATTCACCTTGGCAATGGCAGTACCGGTTGGCGTTTTTTCCGCTATCTATCTGGTGGAATATGCAAAACGGGGAAATAAACTGGTAAAAATTGTCCGGGTTACAACAGAAACCCTTCAGGGGATTCCTTCCATTGTATTTGGCTTGTTTGGTTACCTGATGTTTACCATTACCTTAAACTGGGGTTATACCCTATTGGCAGGAGCCATTACCCTTGCCATTATGGTTCTGCCGGTTATTATGCGAACCACAGAGGAAGCGCTTTTGGCGGTTCCCGATTCCTACCGGGAGGGGAGCTTCGGATTGGGTGCAGGAAGGCTCCGTACCGTATTTAAAATTGTGCTGCCTTCGGCTATGCCGGGAATTTTTTCCGGAATTATTCTGGCAATCGGAAGGATTGTCGGAGAGACTGCCGCCCTGATCTTTACCGCAGGAACAGTCGCTGCGATTGCAACAAGTCCTTTTGATTCCACAAGAACCCTGGCGGTACATATGTATTGCCTGTTAAGTGAAGGCCTTTATATGAATCAAGCTTATGCAACGGCGGTAATATTGTTGGTATTGGTATTAGTTATTAATACAGTTTCCGGAAGGATTGCTAAAAAATTTACTAAGAATTAGGAGTGACTGGTATGGATAAATTTACGATTGATAATCTGGAATTATATTATGGCGATTTTAAGGCCCTGAAAGGGATTGATATGCATATACCGAAAAATAAGATTTCTGCCTTTATCGGTCCCTCAGGCTGTGGGAAGTCCACATTTTTAAAGTCTTTAAACAGGATGAATGATCTGGTGGAGGGCTGTAAAATTACGGGGACTGCCCTGTTAGACGGGGAGGATATCTATGGCGATATGGATGTGAATTTACTGAGAAAAAAGGTGGGCATGGTATTTCAAAAGCCCAATCCGTTCCCGATGAGTGTATATGACAATATAGCCTTTGGTCCAAGAACCCATGGGATTCATTCTAAAGTACGCTTAGATGAGATTGTGGAAAAATCCCTGCGGGATGCGGCAATCTGGGATGAGTTAAAGGATAGGCTTAAAAAGAGTGCATTAGGGCTTTCCGGCGGACAGCAGCAGCGCCTTTGTATTGCCAGAGCTTTAGCGGTACAGCCGGATGTCTTATTGATGGATGAGCCAACCTCTGCGCTTGATCCCATCTCCACCTCTAAGATTGAGGACTTGGTCGTAGAACTTAAGAAGAACTATACCATTGTCATGGTAACCCACAATATGCAGCAGGCAGCCCGTATATCGGATAAGACGGCATTTTTTCTCTTAGGGGAAGTAATTGAATATGATGATACAGAAAAATTGTTCTCCAATCCAAGCGATAAGAGGACAGAGGATTATATTACAGGAAGGTTTGGTTGATTATGCGAAATCGTTTTGATTTACAACTGGAATTATTAAACAAAGAATTAATCGAAATGGGCTCTGTATGTGAAGAGCTGATTGCCCTGGCAAAAAAGGCATTATCTGAGGATGGGGAGTATTTAGAAGAAGCAAAAGCAAAGGAGACGGAGGTAGACCGGTTGGAAAGTGATATTGAAGGACTTTGTATGAAACTCTTGCTGACACAGCAGCCTGTGGCGGGAGATTTGCGAGCTGTGTCCTGCGCCCTGAAAATGATATCGGATATGGAGCGGATTGGCGACCAGGCATATGACATTGTGGAGATTACCGGTTATGCAAAGGGTTGTGATACAGAGAGCAGAAATTATATCGCTCATATGTCCAATGCTGCGGGGAAAATGGTGTCAGACAGTGTGGAGGCCTTTGTTCGGCGGGATGCAAAGTTAGCGGAATCTGTGATTCAGTCAGATGATATCGTGGATAATCTTTTTGACGAGGTAAAGCGCCGCCTGATCTGCATGATATCTGAATCGAAAGTGAAAGGGGAAGGATATGTGGATTTGGTTATGATTGCAAAGTATTACGAGCGGATCGGAGACCATTCAGTAAATATTGCAGAGGCAGTGAAGGAGCTGGCAGGACAGTAATTGTAAAATGAAAGGTTATGGTATAAAATAATCAATAGCATTAAATAACGGTATGTAATAAGACTATATGTATTGCGATTTAACAAATATATAACATGTGATGCAATAAAATACCCGCCGGAGATGAGAAATGATGATGGTTTATTTGTTAGAGGACGACAGCAGCATAAGGAATTTTGTCCTGTATACCTTGAAAAATACGGGATTTGAGGCGGAGGGCTTTGAACATCCCGCTGATTTTTGGAAACGGATGGAGGAACAGGAGCCGAATCTGTTACTTCTTGATATTATGCTGCCGGAAGAAGATGGATTGAAGATATTAAAAAAACTTCGGGCTGACAGCCGCACAAAAAATCTGCCTGTTATCATGCTGACTGCCAAGGGCACTGAATATGATAAGGTTTTAGGACTGGACTGCGGCGCAGACGATTATGTGGCAAAGCCCTTCAGCATGATGGAGCTTATGTCCCGTATAAGGGCACTTTTGCGAAGGAGTGCCAGACAGGAGGAAAAGTCGGATGTCTATGTGGCAGGACCTTTAAGCCTGAGTGTTTCAAAACATATGGTGAAGGCAGGAGACGCAGAAGTTACCGGTCTTACCTACAAGGAATTTGAACTTCTCCTTCTGTTTTTGCAAAATCAGGAAAAGGTACTGACCAGAGACCAGATTTTACAGTCTGTGTGGGGCTATGATTTTGACGGAGAAAGCCGGACAGTGGATGTTCATGTGCGGACATTAAGGCAGAAATTAGGGGACGCCGGTTCCCTGATTGAAACGGTCAGGGGATTTGGATATAAGCTTGTAAATCCGGGGGAGGAAGAAAGGTAAAGAATAGAACGGAGGCCGGGCGCATATGCTGAAACGGATTTTTAAAAACATATTTCGGGTATCCATGGCGGCGCTGCTTACTGCCTATATCCTGATAGCCGGAATTTTATATCATTATTTTGAAATACGGATACAGGAGGAGTTAAAATCAGAGGCCGTCTCTATTGCTGTAGGCGTTGAAAAAAGTGGAGCGGAATATTTAAGGGCGCTGGACGGTCAGGGCGGGGAAAGCAATACCTCCGCCCTTTTGGGGCCGGAGGACAAACGGATTACCTGGATAGATGAAAAGGGAACGGTGTTATATGACTCCGATGCAGATGAAAGAGAGATGGAAAATCATCTGGAACGGAAGGAAATTGCAGAGGCGAAAAAGAACGGCGAGGGATATGATGTCCGGTATTCTAAAACGCTTGGAGAGCGGACGCTTTACTATGCGGTAGCCCTTAAGGACGGTTCCATTCTGAGAGTCTGTGATGACTACAGTACCCTGCTTTCCATTTTTCTCGCCATGCTTCAGCCCACCTCTATCCTGATTCTTTTTGTTGTGCTGCTGTCTTATTTGATGTCAAGGCATATGGCGGCCAATATTGTAGCCCCCATCAATGCGATTGACCTTAACAGCGGGGAAATGAAAGAGGAATACGAGGAATTAGTTCCCCTGTTAAAGAGGATAAGAAAGCAGAACCGGTTAATCGACAAGCAGATGGATGATTTAAAAAGCCAGCAGGCAAAATTTGCAGCCCTTACGGAGCATATGCGGGAAGGTTTTTTGGTCTTGGACAAAAAAGGAGATATTTTATCCTATAATACAGCAGCGGTAGAATTGTTGGGTGCTTCTAAGGATATGGATTACACTGACCGGAATATCATTCATTTTGACCGGAACCGGAACCTCCGGGAGATTATCGGTGAAGCTTTAAAGGGGATCAGGTGCCAGCAAACCTTTGCAAGCGGGGAGCGGATTTTTCAAATCTTTGCAAATCCCATTGTCATAGAAGATGTGGTAAAGGATGAAACCGCAGAGAGGACTGCTCCTCACGCAGATAAAGTTGAGGAAGACGAGGTGGTGGGCGCCGTTATTATTATTTTAGATGATACGGAAAAGGAAAAACGGGAGCAGTTAAGGAGAGAGTTTACATCTAATGTATCCCATGAATTAAAGACACCTCTTACCTCCATTTCCGGCGTGGCGGAGATTATGATGAACGGCATTGTGAAACCGGAGGATATAACCGGTTTTGCCCGGAATATATATGAGGAGGCCGGACGGCTGATAACCCTGATTGATGATATCATTTTTCTTTCCCGGTTAGATGAGGGGAGCGCAGAGAAGACCATAGAAAATGTTTCCATTAAGGATATTGCCAATCAGGTAAAGGAGCGGCTAAGGGTGCCTGCAAAAGAAAAAGAGGTATCTATCTATATTGTGGGAGAGGAAGGTTTTGTGCAAGGGGTTCCGACCATGTTAGAGGAAATGCTCTATAACCTCTGTGATAATGGCATTAAATATAATGAAGAGGGGGGAAGAGTCACCGTATTTATTGAAAACTTTTACGATAATGGAGTGCCTAAGGTATCGGTTGCTGTGGAGGATACGGGGATAGGGATTCCCTTAAAGGAGCAGGAACGGATTTATGAGCGGTTCTACCGGGTAGATAAAAGCCACTCCAAGGCAGTGGGCGGAACCGGTTTGGGCCTTTCCATTGTGAAGCATATCGTGCAGTTTCATCATGGGGAGATCCAGACGGAAAGCATGCCGGGAAAAGGCACTACCATCAGGGTAATTTTTCCTGTGAAATATTCAGAAAATCAGCAGACAGGCATTTGACGAGTCTCTCCATCGAGACAACAGTCAAGATGGTATAGTAACGAGGAAAAGACAGACAAAAAAGATAAAAAGACGGGGCAGGAGCTTACAGGAAAGTAAGCCCTGCCCTGTCATTTTCATATAACTGCAATGTGCATATCAGGATTATTTTCTTTTGGCGTCTAACATAGCCCGGACCTTGGTGGAAAGGCCAAACAGGTTAATGAAGCCCTCCGCATCCTTGTGGTCGTAAAGGTCGCCGGTGGTAAAGCTGGCCAGCGATTCAGAATACAGGGAGTAAGGTGAGGTCGTGCCTGCCTTAATGATGTTCCCCTTGTAAAGCTTTAATTTCACCTCTCCGGTTACCCGTTCCTGGGTGGATTCCACAAAGGCCTGCAATGCCTCTCTCAGCGGCGACCACCATTTTCCCTCATATACCACATCGGCAAATTTGTCGCCGATGGTCTTTTTGAACGCCAAAGTCTCCCGGTCAAGGATTAATTCCTCCAACTGCTCATGGGCAGCCATTAAAATGGTTCCGCCCGGCGTCTCATATACGCCTCTTGACTTCATGCCTACAACCCGGTTTTCAACAATATCTACAATGCCGATACCATGCTTGCCGCCTAAGCGGTTTAACTCCCGGATAATATCAGAAACCTTCATGGCCTTGCCGTTGACGGATTTGGGAACGCCCTTTTCAAAGGTAAGGGTTACATATTCAGCCTCATCGGGAGCCTTTTCCGGGTATGTACCAAGGACTAACAAATGATCGTAGTTTGGCTCGTTGGCAGGATCTTCCAACTCTAAGCCCTCGTGGCTGATATGCCACAGATTCCGGTCCCGGCTGTAGGAGGAATCCGCAGAAAATGGAAGATTGATGCCATGCTGTCTGCAATATTCAATCTCTTCCTCTCTGGAATTCATGGTCCATTTATCCTGTCTCCAGGCTGCGATAATCTTAAGCTCCGGTCCGAACGCCTTAATGGCAAGTTCAAAACGAACCTGGTCGTTGCCCTTTCCGGTAGCCCCATGGCAGATTGCCGTAGCGCCTTCCTTGTGGGCGATGTCCACTAAAATCTTGCCGATTAAAGGTCTTGCCATGGAAGTTCCAAGCAAGTACTTGTTCTCATATACAGCCCCGGCTTGAACTGTCGGCACAATGTAGTCGTCACAAAATTCATCCACCACATCCAATACATAGCACTTAGAAGCGCCGCAGGCTTTTGCCCGCTCCTCTAAGCCGTCCAGCTCGCTTTCCTGTCCCACATCAATGCAGACACAGATTACTTCATAATCATAATTCTCCTTAAGCCATGGAATAATGGCTGTGGTATCCAGTCCGCCGGAATACGCTAAAATCACTTTTTCTTTCATATTAAAATCCTCCTTGTCCTATAGTGATGTTCTTTCAGACTAATGACTAATATACAACGAAAATGAATATTATGCAAGGCTTGAATTGCCAAAAATAAAAATAAACTTGCATAATATTCATTTAGAATGTATAATTATTAAATCAGTTTGCAAGAAGGAAGGATAGGGCTATGATAAAAGCAGGAATTATCGGTTCCACAGGCTATGCGGGACAGGAGCTGGTAAGATTATTATTAGGACACAGGGAGACAGAAATTGTCTGGTATGGCTCTAAAAGCTATATCGACCAGAAATATTATCAGGTATACGGCAATATGTTTGAGATTGTACCGGATACCTGCTTAGATGATAATATGGAAGAATTATCAAAGAAGGCGGATGTCATTTTTACCGCAACGCCCCAGGGGTTATGCGCTTCCCTGGTAAATGAGGACATTTTAACCAGAGTTAAAATTATAGATTTGAGCGCAGATTTCCGGATTAAGGATGTATCCGTATACGAAAAATGGTACGGCATAGAACATAAATCTCCCCAGTATATCGGGGAAGCCGTCTATGGGCTTTGCGAGATTAACAGGGAGCAGATTAAAGGAAAACGGCTGGTTGCCAATCCGGGCTGCTACACCAGTTGTTCCATTTTATCCCTGTACCCCCTTGTCAAAGAGGGAATCATAGATCCGGACACCATAATCATAGACGCCAAGTCCGGCACATCGGGAGCCGGAAGGGGAGCCAAGATAAATAACCTGTACTGCGAAGTCAACGAGAACATAAAAGCCTATGGCGTAACCACCCACAGGCATACGCCGGAGATTGAGGAGCAGTTAGGGTATGCCTGCGGGAAAAAGATTGTCTTGAATTTTACGCCTCATTTAGTGCCGATGAACCGGGGAATCCTGACCACCTCTTACGCCGCGCTGAGCGGAAAGTATACCGATGAGGAAGTAAGGGCAGTCTATGACCGCTATTATGAAAAGGAACATTTTATCAGGGTATTGGATAAGGATGTCTGTCCGGAAACCAGATTTGTGGAAGGCAGCAACTATGTGGATGTAAACTTTAAGATAGACGAGCGCACAGGAAGAATCATCGTTATGGGCGCGCTGGACAATTTAGTAAAGGGAGCCGCCGGACAGGCGGTCCAGAACATGAACCTGCTGTTCGGCCTGCCGGAGACGATGGGCTTAGAGCAGGCGCCTATGTTCCCTTAACCGGGTGCATTTTGCAGCGCATATAAAATTATATGGGAGGAATCACTATGTTAAATAAAAACATTAATATGGAGCAGGTTATCGCCAAGGCCCAGACCTTAATTGAGGCCTTGCCGTATATTCAGAAATTTAACGGAAAGACGATTGTCGTAAAGTACGGCGGCAGCGCCATGTTAGACGAGGAACTGAAATATAATGTAATCAAGGACGTAGCCCTTTTGAAGCTGATTGGCTTAAAGCCCATTATCGTCCATGGCGGCGGCAAGGAAATCAGTAAATGGGTAGAAATGATCGGCAAGGAGCCGGAGTTTATCAACGGACTTCGGGTGACGGATGCGGAGACCATGGAGATTGCGGAGATGGTGCTTTCGAAGGTCAACAAGGGACTGGTACAGATGATGCAAAAAGTAGGCTTAAACGCGGTGGGAATCAGCGGCAAGGACGCTGGACTGATGACGGTGACGAAGCGTTTTCCGGGCGGCAAGGATATCGGTTATGTAGGCGAGGTGAAATGTGTCAACAGTCAGATTTTAGATACCCTGATTGACAATGATTTTATTCCGGTAATTGCGCCTATCGGTTCTTCCGAGGATTTTGAAAGCTATAACATCAATGCGGATGATGCGGCCTGCGCAGTGGCAAAGGCGATTCAGGCGGAGAAGCTGGTATTTTTGACGGATATTGAAGGCGTATTCATCGATCCGGAAGATAAGAGCACGCTGATCTCCGAGATGGATATCAATGAGGCTAAGTCCTATATCGACAAGGGCATTGTCGGCGGCGGCATGCTGCCTAAGCTTTCTAACTGCATAGACGCTATCGAGAACGGAGTGTCCAGAGTCCATGTGTTAGACGGCCGGGTGGAGCACTGCCTGCTTCTGGAATTTTTTACGGAAAAAGGTATCGGCACTGCGATTTTAAAAGATCCGCTGTTTTAACATATGGCAGGAAGAATCAAATAGAAAATATTTGGTAAAATAATTAACACATTTAAGAAAGCAGGGAACAAATGAGAAGAAAAAGAATCGCTTATTTTATATGTATGATTATGCTGGTGACTATGTTTTCCGGCTGTGGGACAAAGAAAGGGGCGACGGAGGAACTTCCGCCTGGGCCGGTAAGCTATGAGGGGCTTATGGACAGCTTTAAACAGTCGGCAAAGGAAGACACTGTAACCTGTTGGTATGCCAGCGAAGGGGATAAAGCGTGGTTAGCGGCAGCGGCGGCGGACTTTGAAAAGGAATACGGAATCAAGGTGAATCCGGTCTATTATGATGGCGTCAGTTTTTTTGAGGATATGAATCAGGCCAACCAGAAGGGGGAAGGACCTGATGTGTATCTGACTGGCAACGACCAGTTAGAGCTGGCAACGACCAGCGGCATGGCAGAGGAAAATACATGGTTTGACGACGCTTTCTGGGCGGAGAATTATCCGGAAACGGCTAAAAGGGCGTTTAATTATCAGGGGAAGCAGTACGGCTATCCCGTATATTTTGACACCTATTGTCTGGTGTATGACGCCAATCTTTTGGAAACCGCGCCTGCATCTATTGATGATATACTGGCCTTTTTGGATGAATATGAAGATACCGGCTCCACTAAGGCAGTGTTCCGCTGGGATGTGGCGGACCCATATATCAACAGCATGTTTGTTGCCTCTTACGCCAATCTTTTCGGAGAAAACGGGGATGACGCCACCGCCTTTCAGATTAACAATGAACAGTGCGTTACGGCAATGGAATATTTTCAGTCTCTCTCCGCCTATCTGTGGATGAACAAAGGCAATATTTCCCATGATATCATTATGAACCGCATTAAAGACGGTACTTTGGTGCTGGGACTTTGCAAATCGGATATGCTTCCCGTTCTCTATGAAATGCAGGCGGCAAACCAGGCGGCACAGCCGGAGCAGGAAGGACAGGGAGAGGTGCAGAATCCGGAGGAGCAGGAAACGGATAACCAGGGCGAAGAAGAACAGGGGCAGAACGAGGAGGAAAAGAAGGATAGCACCAACTATCAGGTGGCTTATGTGCCAAGCTTGACAGCGGAGCTTTCCTCCACCACATTTTCCACCACCTATGGCGCAATGGTGAATCCTTACGGAAAGGACACCGCTCTAGGCAATATGTTTGCCTTATATTTGAGCTATGGCAATGCGGCAAAACAGTTTGCGGGCAACGGAAAACTGCCGGTGATTAACCAGCAGGAAGGTTTTGACGCTATGCAGTCGGTGATTTACGCCCAGTACATTAACTCTAAGCCGGTGCCCAAAGTCATGGTCTTAGGGGATTATTTAAGCGAGAGCGGTATTACCTATGACGCCATCTGGTCCGGAGAAAATGCAAAGGAGCAGCTTGATCTTTTGCAGGAAAAAATGCAGACAAAAATTAATGAATAAGAAATAGAAAAAGCCTCACATACTATTCCCAAAACAGATTATGAATTAGGAGGGAATGTGTATGTGGGGCTTTTTGATTGCCTGTCTTTCGGGCGCATTGATGAGTATTCAGGGTGTATTTAATACGGGAGTGACAAAGGAGACGGGACCATGGATTACCAACTGCTTTGTGCAGCTTACCGCTTTTTTAGTCTGTCTGGCCTTTTTCCTGTTTACGGAGCAGGGCAAGATTCCCATCGGGGATTTATTCAAGATAGACCACAAATATATGCTGTTAGGCGGAATCATGGGCGCCTTTATTACCCTGACCGTAATCCAGAGCATGTCTGCCCTTGGTCCGGCCAAAGCAATTCTGGCCATTGTCATTACCCAGGTCCTGGTAGGCTATCTGATTGAACTTTTCGGCATCTTCGGCGTAGAAAAGGTCGGCTTTTCCGTCAGCAAACTAATCGGCATCATCATCGCCATTGCAGGTCTTATCGTATTCAAATGGGAGTCCTGATAATTTCGTATCAATTTCTCCCCTCCGGAATGTCGTTTCCTGCCCGGCGGATGAATTTCCTCCCCTTATCCGCAACTTTTATATTTGCAGCGCCGCCGCGGGATAATCCTTTCCCATTTTCCCGCACTGGTTTCGGTTTTAAGAAATCCTGCTGACGGCCGTCCTGCATATTTTATTGCACGTGCTTACGAAGAACTCACACCGGGAAGGGGTGACTGGGAAACATCTAAAGCCCCTTTGAAAACGCCGGTACTTGCGAAGGCCCAATAAATCTGCCGCTAATTATTGCCGCAGGCGGGCCTTCGCTTACGTACCGCTGCGTTTTCGACAGAGCGCAAGCGTGGCTTAAGATGTTTGCCCAGCACCCCAAACCCGGTGTTCAGACACTTCTTCGCACGTGCGTTATGCAGGACAGGCCGTCAGCGGATTTCTAAAAAACCGCGTGTCGGAAAAATCGGGAAAGGATTACTCCTGCGGCGGCTGGTGCCGGCATTTATGGCGGATAAGGGGAGGAAATCCATCCGCCGGGCAGGAAGGGGACAAAATGAGGAGAAATTGATACGAAATTTAAGCAAATTTAATAAAAAAAGAGTTGTAAATTGTTTACATTTTAGGTATGATGAGGATGTATCTTATTTTATTTCATTTTATTGTTGGGCACTCTTTATTCTATTGGGATTTGATGTGATATTTTTGTAGAAAAGGAGTGTGTTACATGAACAGATTAATATGGTTATTACTTTTCCTTGGAGTCGGTCTGCTGACCGGTTGCGATCATGCCCCGGAAGTGATGACGGCGGAAGAACTGGTTACAGCCCGGAGTACGGACTTTGCGAAGGAAGATTCCAAAGCCGCCATAGAAGAAGGAGGCAGTCAGGAAGCTGCGGGAACGGAAGAAAAGGCGGATGGGAAGATTTCCGTCTATGTCTGCGGACATGTGAAAGCGCCCGGTGTCTACGAACTGGAGGAATCCGCAAGAATCTGTGATGCGCTGGCGCTTGCGGGCGGCGTGGCTGAGGATGGCAGGCCGGAGGCGTTAAACCAGGCGGAGCATATGACTGACGGACAGACCTTGTATGTGCCGGGCATAGATGAGGCGGGGGAGACCGCAGGCGTGGAGCCGGAAGACGACGGGTTAGTGGATATCAACCGGGCGGGTAAGGAACAGCTTATGACACTGCCGGGAATCGGAGAATCCAAGGCGGAGACGATTATCCAGTATCGGGAGGAGCATGGGGCCTTTAGCAGCATTGAAGGGCTGATGGAGATTCCCGGTATCAAGGAAGGGGTATTCAATAAGATTAAAGATAAGATTAAATGCTAATGTCATTCATGGTTGAGATGGATTATATATAGGGAGATAGAGGAGAGTCAGGATGAAAAAGGTATTAGTTGTAGATGACGAAAAGCTGATTGTAAAGGGGATTAAATTCTCCTTAGAACAGGATGAGATGGAGGTAACCGCCGCCTATGACGGGGAAACGGCCTTAGAACTTGCCAAGACCAATGATTTTGATATAATTTTGTTAGATGTGATGCTGCCGGGTTTATCGGGCTTTGAAGTGTGTCAGGCAATCAGGGAGTTTTCGGATGTACCGATTATCATGCTGACCGCCAAAGGCGAGGACATGGATAAGATATTGGGGCTGGAGTACGGGGCGGATGACTATATCACCAAACCTTTTAACATATTAGAGGTAAAGGCGCGGATCAAGGCGATTATCCGCAGGAACCAGAAGAAAGATAAGGCGGCTCCGAAGCCTAGGACCTTAGTGGAAGGGGAGATGACGATTGACATGGACAGCCGCCGGGTTACCATTGCAGGCAGAGAGATTAATTTAACGGCAAAAGAATTTAATATCCTGACTCTCCTGCTGTTTCATCCCAATAAAGTATACTCCCGCGATGACCTGTTAAAAGAAGTGTGGGGAAGCGACGCCTTAGGAGACGGGCGAACCGTAGATGTACATGTGAGAAGACTGCGGGAGAAGATTGAGACGGATCCGGGCACCCCTAAATATATCCAGACGAAGTGGGGTGTGGGCTATTTTTTCAAGAAATAAGCGGCAGACGAATCCCTTTCGGAGTCTTAAGGTAATCGTATTTCTTTCCTTTTTTTTGCTGGTGCTTGTATTAATGCTGGCATTTCATATGTTTTTGCAGCGGTCCTATAATGATAAGACCATTGAGGAGAAACTTTTGCAGGTGCAGAACCAGTGCAGCATTATGGGTAATCAGATTCTGGTAAATCAGTTTATCATTGATTCCATGCAGGCAAATCTGAATGTGGAGATTGACCAGCTTGCCAATGTATGGGAGGGAAGAATCTTAGTCATAGACGCCAATTATCGGATTGTCAAGGATACCTATACAATTGATCAGGGCAATTATATAATCTATGATGAAGTGCTTCGCGTCATGCGGGGAGAAAAGGAACGGAATGTCCGTATGGTAAATGATTATGCGGAGATTATTCTGCCCATTGTCAATTCAGATAAGGTGGTCAATGGCGCGATGATTGCTACGGTGTCCATGAAAGACATTGAGGACACCAATGAATATATTTCCGGACAGGCGGATATTTTAATCGTGCTTTTTTCCCTTATGGGTTTGGCGGCGGCGTTTATTGTTGCCAATATAAGCGTTCATGATATTAAAGGACTGAACCGGAAAATATCCGTTTTGAACGAGGGGCATTTAGAACATATGGAGTTAGACAGCCGGGTCAATGAACTTTCACAGCTTACGGATTCCTTTAATGTGCTGATTGATAAGATGCGGGTGTTAGAAGAGTCCAGACAGGAGTTTGTATCCAGCGTGTCCCACGAGCTGAAGACGCCGATTACCTCCATGAAGGTGTTGGCGGACTCTCTTTTGATGCAGGAAGAGGTACCCAATGAGATGTACCGGGAATTTATGCAGGACATGGTGGAAGAGATTGACCGGGAGAGTAAGATTATCAACGATCTGCTGACTTTGGTGCGGATGGATAAAAAGGCGGCGGAACTGAATATTGAGGAAGTGAATATCAACGCCTTATTAGAGCTTTTGCTAAAGAGAATCAAACCGATAGCAGCCAAGCGGAATATCGAGGTGGTTTTCGAGAGCTTCCGGGAGGTCGTCGGAGAGGTGGACGAGGTAAAACTAAGCCTTGCCTTTTCCAATCTGATTGAGAATGCAGTCAAATATAATAATGACGGCGGCAACGTCCATGTGTCCTTAAACGCAGACCACAAATTTTTCTATGTCAAGGTACAGGATAACGGCGTGGGAATACCGGAGGACTGCCAGGCTCAGGTCTTTGAGCGGTTTTACCGGGTGGACAAGGCGAGAAGCCGGGAGACGGGAGGTTCCGGTCTTGGGCTTGCCATTACCAGAAACGCCATTCTCATGCATAAGGGAGCCATTAAATTATATTCCGAGCCGGGAGTGGGAACCACATTTACTGTGCGGATTCCCCTGAAATATGTAAAATAACCGGCAGGTTATCAGAAAGGAATATTATGAAAAGAATAAAAATCTTGTTACTACTTTTGTTGGTTGGAATATTTTCAGGGTGTCAAAGCGATCAGGAAAAGGACCCTGAACCTGTTCCGCTTCGCGCTGATCAAATATATGCATATTACGTCAATATGGATAAGACGGGTCTGGTGCAGGTTGTATATACGTGTCAATATCCTAAAGATATTCTCTCGGAGACAGATGCGCTTATGAAAAAGCTGTCCCAGGCCAGGGATACGGAGACCCAGGCGAAGGAAGAATATATCGCGCCCATACCGGAGGGGATTAATTATAAAGAATGCAGACTTGGAAGCCATAACGGAACCATTGAGGTTGCTTTTGATATTAGTTATGATGCGCCGAATATAAACGCCGAAAATCTATTGTTTTTTAAAGGATGCGTGGTTAAAACGCTGCTTCAGTTAGATGGCGTGGAATGGGTTACGATCTTACTTGAGGATGTGGCGAACAGCGATTCAGAGACGGCGACAACGATGGAGAGTTTTAATGCCGATTCTTTTGCCATGTCTTTTGGCGGCGAGAATGGTTATGTTCAAAAGGGAAATATTGTTTTGTATTTTGCCAATGAAAATGGGGAATATTTAAAAGATTACCAAAAGACAGTGGAGATTTCCAACAATACATCTCTTGCCAGACTGGTAGTGGAATCTCTGATTGAAGGGCCGGAGACAGAAGGCTATCAGCCCACAATATCCTCAAAGACGACAGTGCGGAATATTTCTGTCAAAGACGGAATCTGTTATGTGGATTTAAGTGATGAATTTTATGACAACAACAATAAATTGCGCAATGAAATTATTGTGTATTCCGTTGTCAATTCTCTGGTTGAATTGCCTACGGTGTCGAAGGTGCAGTTTTTAAAAAATGGAGAAAAACAGCAGTTTTTCAGAGAAACCCTTCCTTTTGATGGGATTTTTGAGCGGAATTTGGATTTGATTGAAGAGGAGGAAAACGAAGAATAATTGAAACGGCCTATGTTTTATTGGGTTTGCCTGTTCGTACTTGGAGAGTTATGCGGCAATGTGATTCCAATAAAATGGATAGGTCTTACGGCAGTTTTAACGTTGCTTGCATCAGGTATATTTTATGGTTTAAAAAAAGGTCATCCTATGTCTGCGGAAGCAAAATGTCAAAGCCGGGAAATATTACTGGCTGTTGGGTTTGTTTTCTTTGTGCTGGGCATGTTTTGTATGGGGTGCGCTAAGCGGAAAGCAGAGATATGCCGTCTGCCGGAAGGCAGAGAAATCTGTTTTCAGGGCAGAATTATACAAAGTCAGCCTAAAGGGACCCGGACAGTTTACATAGTGAAGATTTATAGATTTTATGCCTCATCAGCGGGAAAGGAAATGAAAGAGAATCTGTTGAGGGGCGGCGTTCGGGTAATGCTTTTTCCGGAAGACGGCGTAGAATACGTTCTGGGAAGTATAATTGAGGCGGAAGGCAAAGTTAACCCTTTTTCTCAGGCTTCTAATCCGGGAGAATATGATGAGGAAAAGGTCCAATATGGAAATGGCAATTATTTTGCAGTAAAAGATGTCAGGGTGAATCAGGTTGAACGGCCAATGCTTCCGGTAAGGCAATGGCTTGCAGATCTCAGCGTGCACTTTTCAAAAGTGTACGAAAGAATTTTATCTAAAAATGACGCTGCGCTTGCCAAAGCAATGGTATTAGGGGATAAAGAAGATTTAGATCAGGAGTTGAGGGAACGCTATCAGAAGAACGGGATTGCCCACCTGATCGCCATATCTGGTCTGCATATTGCCATGATTGGCGGAGGATTATATCGGATTATGCGAAAATTGCTGGGCGGGTATCTGGCACCGGCGGCTATAGGAATTACTTTTATTCTGGGCTATGGTGTGATGACTGGCCTTTCTGGCGCAACTTTTCGCGCAGTGCTTATGATCATAATTTCTATTGGGGCGGAACTTTCCGGACGGCGTTATGATATGTTGACGGCAATGGCTGCGGCGCTTCTGGTTATGCTGATTGAAAATCCTTTTAGATTGTGGCAGGCGGGGTTCCTTCTTTCTTTTGGCGCAGTATTTGGAATTGCAGTAATCCAGCCGATGTGGAAAATATATATTCCTGCGCTGCCGCATTGGCTGGAAGGTTTTTGTGTCAGTGTTAGTGTGCAGATAGTCATTCTGCCTGTTCTGCTGTATTATTTTTTTGAGGTGCCTGTATATGGCGTACTGCTGAATCTTATTGTGGTTCCATTGATGGGATTGCTGCTGCCTTTACTGCTTTTTGGAGGATTAGCGGGAACATTTTTTCTTCAGACGGCGGGGGTGGTGATGATTCCGGTTAGAGGGATTTTTAGACTGTATGAGGCGGTCTGTCATATAAGCGAAAATATGCCCGGTCATACATTTTCCGCCGGAAGACCTTCCTTTTGGTGGCTGGCTGCATATTATGGAGGCATTTTGTTCATTGTGTCGGCCGCATATCGAAGGAAGCATATGCATAAGGGCAGTTGTAACAAAAAAGACAATCATGGTGAGGACGGGCAGGGAAGAAAAGAACCTGCGCCGGGGAGAAAAAAGAAGAAAACAGCAATAGCATTTTGCGCGGTATGCCTGTTTTATGGAATTTTATTTATTTCCCTTTGTATGCCAGGCAAGCTGATTATCACCATGCTTGATGTGGGTCAGGGAGACGGGATTTATATCCGGACGCCCGGCGGGAAACATATATTAATGGATGGGGGAAGCAGTTCAAAAAATAAGGTGGGAACCTATATTTTATCTAGTGCGCTCAAATATTATGGGGGAAACAGGCTGGATTATGTGTTTGTCTCCCACAGTGACAGCGACCATTACAGCGGAATTGTTGAATTGTTGGAAAAAGGGGAACCTTTCATAGAAAATCTGATATTGCCGGATATTGCCAATCCGGACGAGGCTTATCTTGAACTGGTGCAACAGGCGATAGAGAAGCGGTGCAGGGTTTTTTATATGAAAAATGGAGATGTGCTAAAGGAGGACGGGGTAAGTTTTTTGTGTTTGCATCCAGAGTGCGCAGACTATGCCGATAAAAATACCGGAAGTCTTGTAATCAATCTTTCCTATGGCAGTTTTGACATGCTGTTTACCGGAGATCTGGATGCACAAGGAGAGCGGGAAGTGCAGGAGAAACTCCCCGAACGGCAGATCGAGATTTTAAAGGTAGGGCATCATGGTTCGGCAACCTCCACGTCTCTGGATTTTTTGGACAGGCTGCGTCCCCGGGCGGCATGTATTTCCGTCGGGGAGGAAAACCGCTATGGACATCCGGCGCCGGAGGTGATGCGCAGGTTATCCGGGTTTGCAGACAAGATTTATTTGACAAAAGATGACGGAGCAATTACCATAGAAACAGATGGAAAGACATACCGCTTCAGCACCTTTAAGCAGTTTTCGGATTAAGGTTTGGAAATGGCGGGGAACATAAGCCGGTATGGGAATGGAGCGTGTTATGGCGAAAAAACAGGAGGACGGCGGAAAATTATTAGACCGGGATCTTGCGGAAGGAACTTTTTTTCGTTTTTATCTGCTCTGCGGAGAAGATGACTACCGGAAAAGGGAGTACCGGGATAAGCTGACGGCGGCTTTGATCAGTAAGGACGATACCATGAATTACCATTATTTTACCGGTGATAAGCTGGAGCCCCAGGAGATTCTGGACTTAGGCGATACCCTGCCCTTTTTTGCGGACCGGCGGGTAATCGTGCTGGAAAATACAGGCTGGTTCGACAGTAAAGCCCAGGAGGGAATTGAGGAACGCATGGAACGGTTCCCGGAATCAACCTATGTTATTTTTGTGGAACAGAAGGTGGATGGGAAACGGCGGATCAGCAAATGGATGGCAAAGAACGGCCGGTCCTGTATGTTGAATAATGTTACGGGGTATCAACTGGAAAAGTGGGTGTTGGATTACTGCCGTAACGGGGGAAAAGAGATTACCGTACCCGGAGCCCGGTATCTGATTGAATATGCACAAGCAGATATGATGACACTAGATAACGAGCTTCACAAGCTGTTAGATTACTGTTACGATAAAGAAAAGATTGAGGTTGAGGATATCCGGGAGATTTGCGTCAGCCAGGCCCATGATACCCTGTTTGCCATGTTGGACGCTATCGGAGACCGGAATCAGGATCAGGCGCTATTGTTATATCATGACCTTTTAGCCCTGCACAATGACAGTTCAATGGCAAGAAGCGTGCTTGCAACCCTTTCCAGACATTTTCGGATTCTCATGGAGGCCTCGAAACTGGTTTCCGAGGGAAAAGGAAATGCGGAGATTGCAGCCGCCTGCGGAGTCAACAATTACTTTATCGGAAAGTATGTGTCCCAGGCAAAGCAGTATTCTTATGCCGGCCTTAAGGGGATGGTGGAGAAGTGCCAGGACACCCAGTATGCTATTGTGTCGGGAAAGATTCAGGATATTGTGGGCGTGGAGCTTTTGATTGTAGAATTTTCGGGAAAATCCAGGGCGTGACGGTGACGGGGGAAAGTCAGGCAGAAAAAATGATACAAAAAATTAGTGGGTGCAAAGAATATTTGTGGTATTATATCATATATTCGGCGTAAAAAGTGTGACTTCACCTCAAAACTCGTTGTATTTTTTGTGTTTCAGTGCTATACTATACATACATTACAATGATGGAGGTGCGCGCATGTACCGAATTGCTATGGAAAAGCTGTTAAAATGGAAACAAAGCAAACGACGCAAACCTTTGATTATTCAAGGCGCACGTCAGGTTGGCAAAACATGGCTGATGAAAGAATTTGGCAGACAGGCGTATGAGAATACTGTGTATATCAATTTTGACTCTAATTCCCAAATGGCAGATCTGTTTGCTTCCGATTTGGACACGAACCGTTTGATTATGGGCTTGGAGCTGTATGCGGGAAGTAAAATTGATCCTGATAATTCTTTGTTGATTTTTGATGAGATTCAGGAGGTTCCAAGGGCGTTGGCCTCCCTTAAATATTTCTATGAAAATGCGCCGCAGTACCATATTATATGCGCCGGTTCTTTGCTCGGTATTGCCCTGCACCAAGGTACGTCCTTCCCTGTCGGCAAGGTGGATTTCTTAAAGCTGTTTCCTCTTTCGTTTAAGGAATTTTTGATGGCAACCGATAAGGAAAGATTTGCCAAACTGCTTGACCGGCAGGAATTTCAAATGATTACCGGCTTTAAGCAGACCTATATTGATTCTTTGAAGTACTATTACTTTGTCGGCGGTATGCCTGAGGTCGTGCAAAGCTTCGCAGAGAATAAAGACTTCAACGAGGTTCGCACCATTCAAAAGCGAATCCTTGCCGCCTATGAACAGGATTTCTCCAAACACGCCCCGAACGAAATTGTGCCGAGACTCCGTATGTTGTGGAACAGTATTCCTTCTCAGCTGGCGAAAGAAAATAAAAAGTTCCTCTATGGGCTTGTACGTGAAGGCGCGCGCGCAAAAGATTATGAAACCGCAATTATGTGGCTTAGCGATTGTGGCCTTGTTCATAAAATCAGCAGAGTCAATACGGCAGGCATCCCCTTAAGGGCATATGAGGACTTGAAAGCGTTTAAGCTGTTTGTAGTAGATATCGGACTTCTTGGATGTATGACAGGACTCCGTCAGCGCACCTTGCTTGATGGCAACGCTCTTTTTACTGAGTTCAAAGGAGCGCTTACAGAACAGTATGTCTGTCAGCAGTTAAAGACGATGGAAGATTTAGATATTTATTATTACACCAACAACAGAGGCTCCTGCGAGGTTGACTTTATTGTTGACACAGGGGAAAGGATCATTCCTGTTGAAGTAAAGGCGGAGGTAAATCTTAGAGCGAAGAGCCTGAAAACCTATCAGGAAAAATTTTCTCCTGAGATTTGTGTCCGTACGTCTATGTCGGACTATAAAATAGAAGACTGGCTTGTGAATCTGCCGCTGTATGCAATCGACCAGATTATCAAGATATAAACAGCGGCAACAAAGATGCATCTTATAACAAAAAAGGGCTGTCCCTTTAACAAATGATATTTGTTAAGCGGCAGCCCTTAAGCAGTCCTTTTGTTATGTTCTATTATGCCATCTTATTATACATGGCAGCTAAACGGGAAATCTTCCTAGAAGCTGTGTTCTTGTGAAGAACGCCCTTAGAAGCAGCCTTGCTAAGCTCAGATGTACAAACCTTTAATAAATCCTGCGCTAAGCTCTTGTCGCCGGCAGCCACAGCGGCATCAAACTTCTTAAGCGTGGTCTTTAACTTTGATTTCACCATCTTGTTTCTTAAAGTCTTCTTGTCAATGACTTTAATTCTCTTCTTTGCAGATTTGATATTTGCCAAATCAGACACCTCCATTACATAATTATTATCTTTATGGTTTTACATTAAAACCGGACACGGACAATTTAACGTAAACATACTGCTATATAATAATCAATGAAAAAGGATTTGTCAATGATTTTTTGCATAGTTTTTGAAAGTCCCGACAATAATGATAAAAGAAGAAATATGAAGAAAAGAGGGTGATGGCATGCGCGGCAGGACGGATCTTGCAGTGGAGATGAAAGAGGACATACAGAGCGACGAGCCGATAACCGGCGTCCATGTGATGACGAAAAATAACGGGGACAGCGATATTAAAGAAGTCCGGATTGTGGTGGAAAATGAACAGGGCGCCATGAGCCTTGGCAAACCGGTAGGCACTTATATCACCTTGGAAAGCGAGCATCTGCGGGAGCATGACGAGGGATTTCATGAGCCTATGGCGGAGGTGTTAGCCAGACATATACGCCAGTTTATTGGGAATAAAAAACGGATTATGGTGGCGGGGCTTGGCAACCGGGAGGTGACGCCGGATGCGTTAGGACCTTTTGTCATAGATAATCTGTATGTGACCAGACATTTATTGAAGGAGGGAATTATATCCAAAAGCGTGGAAATCAGCGCTATCGCCCCCGGCGTGATGGCCCAGACCGGCATGGAGTCGGTGACAATCTTAAAAGCATTGGTAAAGGAGATAAAGCCGGAGCTTTTAATCGTCATAGACGCTTTGGCCGCAAGGGATTCGGACCGGCTGAATAAGACCATTCAGTTGGCGGATACCGGCATTACCCCCGGTTCCGGGGTGGGCAACCACAGGAACGCCATCAATGAGGAAAGCATCGGCGTACCGGTTATTGCCATCGGCGTCCCCACAGTGATTGCGGTTCCCACGATTGTCAATGACGCCATGGACATGATGGTGACGGCTATCGGCAGACAGGGGACAAAAAATGTGCTGAAAAAATTTTCGGAGGAGGAGCGGTATCAGTTAGCCTGCGAGATGGTAACGCCCTATCTGGAAAATATGTTTGTAACGCCTAAGGATATTGACGAGGCCGTAAAACGAATCAGCTATACCATATCCGAAGCCATTAATCAGGCGGCGTTAGCTTAAAGCGGTCTTACGCCTGTAAGGCATACAATGGGAAAATGGGAATAGAATGGTATTATGAAAAAAGAAATTCATTGCCATTCAAAAAAAATGAATAAATTGCGGACAGCAGCGGCAGCGGCGGCGGTTATATGGTGCCTGACAAGAACCTCCTCTACTTTTGAGACGGACTGGTTTGCAAGGTTATCTTCCTGGTTTGTGCCGCTGCTTACATATGAACAGCAGTATGGCAGACAGGAAGCAGGTTATGCTTCGGATTATCAGGTGCCGGATTGGTATTATGAGGAACAGGCGGAACGCCCGGTCAATTCCGATACGGCCATGGAGACGGCCGCCGGGGAGGAGGTGCAGGCAGCGGCTGCCCTTTCAAACGGGGAGGTGGGAACCACCTATACCAGAAAGCAGCTAAAGAAAAAATCATTCCTGCTCAGTAAGATATTTGTAGTGGACAGTAATACCAGCATGACGAAGGAGGAGCTGTCTTTAGAGAATCTGTTAGATAAGGATTTGTCTGTAGAGGGGCTTACAGGAGAAGCAGACGGCAGCAGGCCCTATAAGATCCTGATTTACCATACCCATGGTTCGGAAAGTTTTGCCGACAGCAGACCGGGAGAAAAAGAGGATACGATTATCGGCGTAGGCAGTTATTTAGCAAAGATTTTAGAAGAAAAATACGGTATTGCCGTCTACCATGACGAGACCGCCTATGACGTTATTGACGGGGCTTTAGACCGGAGCAAGGCCTATGAAAATGCTTACAGCAGCGTGTCAAAGATTTTGCAGGAAAATCCCAGTATCGAGGTGGTGATTGACCTGCACAGGGACGGTGTGGATGAGGAGACGCATCTGGTTACAGAGGTAGGCGGAAAGCCGACGGCAAAAATCATGTTTTTAAACGGCGTCAGCCGTTCGAATATGAACGGGGAGATCGACTATCTGAAAAATCCCAATAAACTGACGAATTTAGCCTTTTCCTTCCAGATGTATCTGAAGGGAAAGGAATACTATGGGGATTATGTACGCAAGATCTATGTCCGGAGTCTCCGGTATAATCTCCACCTGCTTCCGAGGACGACGCTGATTGAAGCGGGAGCCCAGAATAATACCTTAGCGGAGGAGAAAAACGCCATGGAGCCCTTAGCGGACATCCTGTATAAAGTGTTGAGCAAAGAGGAATGATGTGCTATAATGTCTTTAATTGTGCAGGCTTTAGAGCGGCTTAAGCAAGGAGACAGGAGAAGAGGAATATGGCACATTTAGACCGGAAGAAAATTCGTAATTTTTGCATTATCGCCCATATTGACCATGGCAAATCCACTCTGGCGGACCGGATTATTGAAAAGACCGGATTGCTGACCAGCAGGGAGATGCAGGATCAGGTCCTTGACAATATGGAGTTAGAGCGGGAGCGGGGGATTACCATTAAAGCCCAGGCTGTCCGCATTGTCTATAAGGCAAAGGACGGGCAGGAATATATATTTAATTTGATTGACACGCCGGGGCATGTGGATTTTAACTATGAGGTATCAAGAAGCCTGGCCGCCTGCGAGGGGGCCATTTTGGTGGTCGATGCGGCCCAGGGCATTGAGGCCCAGACTCTGGCGAATGTGTATCTTGCCATTGACAATGACTTAGAGGTTATGCCGGTAATCAACAAGATTGACCTGCCGAGCGCAGACCCAGACCGGGTAGTCAATGAGATAGAGGACGTTATTGGCATTGAGGCGCAGGATGCGCCGAGGATTTCCGCCAAGACCGGCCTTAATATCGATCAGGTACTAGAGCAGATTGTGGCAAAGATTCCGGCTCCGTCAGGAGATGCGGAGGGTCCGCTCAAGGCTTTGATTTTTGACAGCAAATACGATTCCTATAAGGGCGTGATTATTTTCTGCCGCCTCTTTGACGGCTCAGTAAGAAAGGGCACCCGGATCCGCATGATGGCTACCGGGGCCGAGGTGGAGGTTGTCGAAGTGGGAATTTTCGGGGCGGGCCAGTTTATTCCCCAGGAGGAGCTTTCCGCGGGCATGGTCGGTTATATCACAGCCAGCTTAAAGGAGGTCAAGGAGACGCAGGTGGGAGATACGGTGACGGATGCGGACAACCCCTGTGAGGAGGCGCTGCCGGGATATAAGAAGGCCAATCCGATGGTGTACTGCGGTCTGTATCCTGCCGACGGAGCTAAGTATCCCGATTTACGGGACGCATTGGAAAAGCTGAAATTAAATGACGCCGCCTTAAGCTACGAGCCGGAGACTTCGGTTGCTTTGGGCTTTGGCTTCCGCTGTGGATTTTTGGGGCTGCTGCATTTGGAGATTATTCAGGAGCGGCTGGAACGGGAATATAATCTGGATCTGGTGACTACGGCGCCGGGAGTTGTGTACCGGGTGCATAAGACCGACGGGGAGATGATTGAACTGACCAATCCCTCCAACCTGCCGGACGCCTCCCAGATTGACTATATGGAGGAACCTTTTGTGGCGGCGGAGATAATGGTGACGAAGGACTATGTCGGCCCCATTATGCAGCTCTGCCAGGAGCGGCGCGGCGTGTATAAGAGCATGGAGTATATGGAGGAGACCAGAGCGCTGTTAAAATACGACCTTCCGTTAAACGAGATCATTTATGATTTCTTTGACGCGCTGAAATCCCGTTCCCGGGGCTACGCCTCTTTTGACTATGAGTTAAAGGGTTATGTCCGTTCGGATCTGGTGAAATTGGATATTCTGATTAACAAGGAAGAGGTGGACGCCTTATCCTTTATTGTCCACGCCGGTACGGCTTATGAGCGGGGCCGGAAGATGTGCGAGAAGTTAAAGGGCGAGATTCCGAGACATCTGTTTGAGATTCCGATTCAGGCGGCCATCGGCAGCAAGATTATCGCAAGGGAGACTATTAAGGCTCTGCGGAAGGATGTGCTGGCTAAGTGTTACGGTGGGGATATTACCCGGAAGAAGAAACTTTTGGAAAAGCAGAAGGAAGGCAAGAAGCGGATGCGCCAGATTGGAAGCGTGGAGGTGCCGCAAAAAGCCTTTATGAGCGTGTTAAAGTTGGATGATGAATAGGCGGGAGGCACATACGGGTTGATGAGGGATTTGAGTATATATGTGCACATTCCGTTTTGTAAGGCAAAATGCAGTTATTGTGATTTCCTGTCCTTTGGAGGCTGCGGGGCAAGGATTCAGCGGCGGTATGCGGACGCCCTGTGCAGGGAGATAGAGAGCTTTTGGCCGTTTGCAGAGGACTACAGGGTAGGAACCATATTTTTTGGCGGGGGAACGCCCTCCTATGTAGAGGCTTCGTTAATCGGACAGATTCTTGACGCCATAAGGAAGGTGTTTGCTGTGGATGCGGAGGCGGAGATTACCCTTGAGGGGAACCCGGACAGCCTGACAAAGGACAGGCTTACCGCATACCGGCAGATGGGAATCAACCGCTTAAGCATCGGCCTGCAAAGCGCCAACGATGAAGTGTTGAAACGGCTTGGCCGGGTGCACAACTATGACCAGTTCATTGCGGCCTACAGCAATGCGAGACAAGCCGGGTTTGCCAATATCAATGTAGACTTGATGTCAGGTCTGCCGGGAGAAGAGGAAAACGCCTATGTGCGGACGTTAGCGAAGGTGGTGCGCTTACAGCCGGAACACATATCCGCTTACAGCCTGATTGTGGAGGAGGGAACGCCCTTAAGCAGGAACAGGGAACTGTTAGACCTCCTTCCGGATGAGGAGCAGGACCGGCGGTTATACGCCAAAACCAAGATGTTTCTTGCAAACAGCGGTTATGAGCGGTATGAGATTTCCAACTACGCAAGGACCGGCTATGCCTGCCGTCACAATATAGCCTATTGGACGCTGAAGGAATATTTGGGAGTGGGGCTTGGGGCTTCCTCTTTCTTAAAGCACTGTCCGCAGAAAATGGAGGCCCGGTATGTGCGCTTCAAAGGAAGAGATTGTTTAGAGGACTATATCGAATATTTTGAAACCCGTAAGGATAAGCGTCCGGAAAACCCTGCGGACTGGATAGAACAAGGGTATGAAGATATCCGGTTTCTTGGGGAAAAGGAACTGATGGAAGAATTTATGTTTTTAGGCCTCCGTCTGACAGAGGGAATTTCAAAAAGAGAATTTTTAGCGAGATTTCATGTTGATATTGAGAATGTTTATGGTAAAATAATCAGGAAATATATAGAACAGGGTTTTTTGTGCAGCGAGGGAGACAGGTTGTATCTAAATGATAAGGGAATGGATATCAGTAATGTAATTATGGCGGAATTTTTGTTGGATTAGCAGTTTAATTGATTGTGCAGAACGCTGTAAACGGAATAGGAGATGTGATTTTATGGGATTACTTAAAAAATATATTGTTATGTTTCGGACAGATATGAAGAACGCCATGTCAAGACGTTGTGGATTAGATGAATTAAATTGTTTTATTCTGCTGGTATCATTTATTTATATTGTAGCTGCCTTGTTTATTCATAAATGGTCTCTGGTATTGATTGGCGGGCTTCTGTTTATTGTATGCTGTCTGCGGATTTTTTCTAAAAAAATGGAACAGCGTTTAAAAGAAAATGCATTTTATATGAAATACATGGGCAGTGTGGTAGAGGCGTTTAGATATTGGAAACGTTGTCTGAAAATGATGATAAAAACAAAATCAGACGCAGAATATGCTTATTTTGTCTGCAAGACCTGCGGACAGATTGTCAGAGTGCCTAAAGGGCGGAATAAAGTAAATATCCGCTGTCCCAAATGCAATACCACATTTATTAAACGAACATAATAGTTTTCCGGCGTTTAACGGGTATCTTTCTATTATTCTTAAGTTTTTATTTGTGAAGCCGCCGCAGGATAATCCTTTCCCATTTTCCCGCACTGCCATCGGTTTTAAGAAATCCTGCTGCCGGACTCTCCTGCATATTAGATTGCACGTGCTTACGAAGAACTCGCGCCGGGAAGGGGTGGCTGGGAAACATTTGCAGCCCCT
>CANQMR010000033.1 GCA_947625015.1 uncultured Lachnospiraceae bacterium
TGCTATTCAAAAATTTTGCAGATTGGTACGTTTAGGAAGATATACTCAATTTTTTTACAGTTTGCGGAAACTCAAGCTCTTTTTATGATAAGTTTATGCTAATGCCATCAATTACCTGACGCAAACACTGTGAAAGGACAGGCTTGCGGCGGATATAAAGAAATGCTAAAATGAACAGGGAAAACGGACTTATATGCAGCGCGAGGCGCCGGTTTTAGGAGGATATATGAAGATTATACACTGTGCGGATTTACATTTAGATTCCAACATGACGGCTAATTTAACAGGGGAGAAGGCAAAAGAGCGGAAAAATGAACTGCTGATGACCTTCCGGGACATGATTCAGTTTGCCGAAGAACAGGGTGTGAAGGCAGTAATGATTGCCGGGGATTTGTTTGACAAAAAGAAGGTCACAAAGACTGCCATGAATGCGGTACAGCAGGCCATAGAAGGACATCCGGAAATTGATTTTTACTATTTGCAGGGCAATCATGATGCGGATAGCTTCTTGAGCAGTCTGGAAAACATACCGGATAACTTAAAGCTCTTTGGCGATACCTGGACAAGCTATAAGGCGGATGAAGAGGGCGGCATAACCATTACCGGGGTGGAATTTAACGGGGAGAATCAGGGGCAGATTTATGATACGCTGGTGTTAAATGCAGACTGCTATAATATTGTGCTGCTCCATGGACAGGAGGCGGAGTATGCCGGTAAGGACAAGGGAGAGACGATACATATCCGGCAGCTTAAGAATAAGGGAATCGACTATCTGGCTTTGGGACATATCCATAGTTACCGGGAGGAGGCGTTGGACGGCAGAGGCGTGTATTGTTATCCCGGCTGCCTGGAGGGACGGGGCTTTGACGAGTGCGGGGAGCATGGCTTTGTCCTGTTGGAGATTGACGGACAGACCAGGCAATGTAGGAGACGCTTTGTTCCCATTGCCCGGCGGCAGATATATGCGGTGGATATTGATGTGACAGGATGCAATTCCACCATGGATATGGCAGAGCGCATTGAGGCGGAGCTACAGGCGCACGCATATCCGCAAACCAGCCTGATGAAATTTGTGCTGGTGGGGGAATTGGATGTAGAGTGTGAGAAAAATATCGATTATCTGGTAAAACAGTTTGAACCCTGTTTCTATTTTTTGAAGATTTATGATGAGACCGGATTTCATGTGGATGATAAAGCGTTTGCGCGGGATGTTTCCCTGAAAGGGGAGTTTGTCCGCACCGTCATGAAAGAGGAGACGCTTTCGGAGGAAGAAAAGGCGGAGATTATCCGCTATGGGATACAGATTTTAGCCGGAGAGGAGGTGTAGGCATGAGACTGATTTCCTGCCATATTGAGAATTTTGGAAAACTGTCTGACCGGACCATTTCTTTTGACGATCCTTCCGGGATTACTGTACTCTGCGAGGAGAACGGCTGGGGGAAGACCACGCTGGCTGTGTTTATTAAGGTCATGTTTTTCGGATTTGACAATGATGGGAAAAGAAATGATGTGGAAAACGAGAGGCGGCATTACAAGCCCTGGCAGGGCGGCGCCTATGGGGGACAGATCACCTTTGAAACGGAAGGAAAGAGATATGTCTTATCCCGCATTTTTGGCGCAAAGGGCAAGGACGATGAAGTCCGCCTGGTGGATGCAGATACAATGCTGGAATCCGCAGATTTTTCCGGAGAAAATATCGGGGAGGAACTGTTTCAGATTGACCGGACCTCTTTTAGCCGGAGTTTTTTCATTTCCCAGAATGACTGCGCGGCAGGAGTGACGGACCGCATTAACGCCAAGCTCGGCAATCTGGCGGACAGTACGGACGATTTGAATAACTATGAGACGGCGGCAAAGAAGCTTTCCGATAAGCTGAATTCCTTGAGCGGAAGAAGGAAGACGGGAGAGATTTACCGGCTGAAGGAGAAGATTGGCGAATTGCAACAGGCGGTTCGGAACGGGGCGGGAATCGACGCCTCGATGGAGGAATTGACAGCGCTGAAAAATAAGGAACACGACGCCTACAACCGGTTAAAACAGGAGCAGAGGGACTTACAGGAAAAGCAGCGCCGAATCAGCGCCTATAAGGATGTAGAGATGCAAAAGAAGGAGTATGCGCGGCTTTCTAAGGAGGAGACGGAAAAGCAGCAGGCCTTTGAGGAGGCTGGAAAGGCATTTCCCGGCAGGGTGCCGGAGGAGGCGGCGGTCCGGTCTCATTTAGAGGAGAGCATAAGGCTTTTGGAGAAGGGCCGGGAGCGGGATATTTACCGGTTGACGGAGGAGGAGACAGCAGCCATAGAAAAGCTGGAACAGCAGTTTTGTGTCGAAGAGCCTGCAAAAGACAGGATCGAGGAGATGAACCGCAGGGTAAAGGAGATGCAGACTCTTCAATATGAGATAGAAAAGGCAAAGCTGACAGAGGAGCAGACGCGGGAGCTAAAGGAACTTTCCGTATACTTTGCAGAGGGAACGCCGGATGCGGCAGATGTGGACGATATAATGAACCGCTGGAACCAGCGCACAGAGAAAAAGAATGTGTTAAGCGCAAAGAAGGCAACGGCCGATATGCTGCGTTCTGCCAGGGAACAGAAATCGCAGGGGCAGGAAAATGAGAGCGGAAACGCTGCGGACAGACAGGGTGGCACAGGGAAGACTGCTCTGCTGTTACTGGGATTGATTGCGGCAGTCATCGGACTGGCGGTCTGTATCAAAAATATTGCGGCAGGGGGAATCATTGCGGCATTGGGGATTCTTATTTTTCTGCTGGGTTTTGCTGTAAAATCCGGGGATACAAAGGAAAAAGGCTCTGAACCGGACATCAGGAACCGGGAACCGGAGGAGGAGCAGGAAGACGCTTATGTTGCTTTTCAAAAAGAGATTGCAGAGGATGAACAGCTGATTGAACGGGTGACGGCGGAAGTGCGGCAGTTTATGCAGACCTATCATATGGATTTTGACGAGGCGGGCGTATCTGCCGGTCTATATCAGATAAAGGAAGGCGCCAAAAAATATAAGCAGTTGCAGGAACAAAACAAGGGAGCAGATGCCGGACAGTTAAAGGAACAGTTTGAACATATGCGGGATGAAGTCCGGGATTTTCTGCAAAGGTACGGCGCAGCCGGTTTTTTGGAGAAAGAAAACGATTATGCGGCGGCTCTGTGGAAATTGGAGCAGTCGGCAGAAAAATATAAGGCGTTAAGGGAAAAACGGGATCATTTTGCGGCGGCTGATGGAACATATAATGATATTTTAGCGGAGTTGAACGCCTTTGTGGCCGGATTGTCCATGGAATTACAGGAAGATATCCATGCGCAGATGCAGAGCTTACAGGAAAAGCAGCGGCAGTACATGGCGGCGGAAAAGGAGTGGGCTTTAGCGCAGCAGGCCAGGGAGGAGTTTCAGCAAAAGACGGAGAATTTTGATGAGATAATGCGGACGGAACCGGAAGAGACGGAGATCTCCCTTGGGGATGTGGAAAGCCGTTTGCGCAAAATATCGGAACAGCTGGAAGAGATAACCAGAAACATGAGCGCCTACGACCGCCAGTTAGACGAGTTACAGGAGAAAAGAGACGACATTTCCGAGACAGAACGGCAGTTAGAGACGATGCAGGAAACCTGCGCGGACAGGGAAAGAAAGCTGGCCATGTTAGAGAAGACGAGGGACTATCTGGAACAGGCCAAAATATCCCTGACCGCAAGATATACCAAGCCGATTCAGGATGGCTTCGACAAGTATTATCGGGTCCTGGCGGGAATTGCCGCAGAGAATTACCAATTAGACGCTAATATGGATTTGTCCTTTGTGGAACAGGGAATGCCCCGGCAAATTGGTTTTTTGAGCAAGGGTTATCAGGACCTTGTGGGAATCTGTATGCGGATGGCTTTAGTGGACGCGATGTACCGGGAAGAAAAGCCTTTTGTTATTTTGGATGATCCCTTTGTCAATCTGGATGATGAGCGGCTTGCCGGCGGGCTGAAGCTGCTCAAAGAGATCGCAAAGGATTATCAAATTATCTACTTTACCTGTCATGAGACCCGCAGTATTTCTGTCCCTTCACAGCAGTAGCATTTTTTGTGCGCTTCGCCGCCGCCTTATGCATAATATATAGTGAGGAGAGTGTTGCCGGGGGCGCGGCTATGGCAGGAAAAAAGGACTGGGGACTTGTATTGGCGGGCGGCGGAGGAAAGGGTGCCTATGAAATCGGGGCGTGGAAGGCGCTTTTGGAGAGGCCGGATTTGCGGATTACGGCGGTTTCCGGTACGTCTGTAGGCGCGTTGAACGCAGGGCTGTTTGCCATAGGCGATTATGCCAAAGCAGAGGAGATTTGGAGAGAGCAGATCAATGATAAGGTGATACTTTCATCGGATTTTCTGAAAAGCGGGGAGCTTTTACAGATTGTGGACGTTTTGCTTAAAGAGGGCGGAGACTGGCCTGGGGAGCTTTTGCAGCTTGCCGGGAGGGCCGAGTTATCCATTCCGTTTTTGAAAAAAATTCTCCGGCGGCTGATTCGGAGAGGCGTTTTTACCAGAGAGGGACTGATTCAGATTTTTCATAAAAACAGGCTTCTACCCCGGTTAAAAAGGAGCCGGATTCCATGCTATGTCACCTGTTATAATATGACGAGCCGCTCGGCAGAATATTTTTATCTCCAGCAATATGGGGAAGAGGAGATGCTTGCCATATTGTTGGCGTCTTCCGCCCTGCCCTTTATTTTTCCGCCTGTGGAGGTCGGCGGGGAAAAATACTGGGATGGCGGCCTTAAGGATAATGTGCCGGTCCGGCCGCTGTATGACGCCGGTTACCGGAAATTTCTGGTCGTACATTTAGACAGGCAGGACAATGACCTGCTCTCAGGGAATGAGCCGGTTTTCCAGTGGCAGGCATGTACCGGATTCAACAGGGATAATATGGAGTTCTGCGATGCGGTGTTAGTTCATTTTTACCCTAAGAAATCGCTGTCCGGGATTATGGGAACCCTGGATTTTAACCCCGGAACCATAGTAAAAAAACTGAATCAGGGCTACGAGGAGACGCGGGAGCGGCTAGAAAGGATAGCTGACATTGGATAAATGTGCTATAATAAATATTTAGTGAGCGCATAATGTAAGTTTGGCGCGGATGACAGCGTATGCTTTGGCTGGGAAAGCCTTGGCAGAAAGGAACGGGAGGACAAGCAATGGCAAAATTATTATATCAGGGACATGGCAGCCTGCGGCTGACGACGGCAGATAACAGGATTATATACATTGATCCTTTTGCCGGGGAAGGTTATGATAAGCCCGCGGATTTGATACTGGTTACGCATCAGCATTCGGACCATAATCAGATTGATCTGCCGCCCCGGGCAGAGAGTTGTGTGGTAATCCAGAATATGGACGCCTTAAAGCAGGGCGCGTATCAGCAGTTTGATGCAGCGGGAGTCCATATAGAGGCGACGGAGGCTTACAATAAAAATCACCCAAAGGATAAATGTGTGGGTTACATTGTGACTGTAGACGGAAAGACCATTTACTTTGCAGGAGATACGGCAAAGACAGAGCAGATGGAAACGCTTGCGGGTCGGGAGCTTGATTATGCATTGCTGCCGACAGACGGCATTTTCACTATGGGGATTCCGGCAGCTATCGAGTGTGCAAAGCTGATTGGGGCAAAGCATACCATACCGATTCATATGGCGCCGGGCCGGTTGTTTGATAAACATAAGGCCGGGAAATTTGTGACCGAGGGAGCAATGATTGTGGAGCCGGGAACAGAGATAGAACTATAAAAAGATTCCGGCTGCAAGAGAATATTTTTGGTTTGATGAAGGAACTTTGGAAGGATTTGTGGGAATTCGAAAACGGTGCATATAACCGGAATACAATGGAAATGGGAGGCATATATGGATATACAGGATAAATATAGAAACCTAAAGGAGAATCTGCGGAGCTTAGGCAGCGCAGCCGTTGCTTTTTCCAGTGGCGTGGATTCTACTTTTCTGTTAAAGACGGCGCAGGAGGTTCTTGGCGATAAGGTGATTGCCGTAACAGCCGCTTCCTGCTCTTTCCCGGAACGGGAGCGGAAAGAGGCGGAGAATTTCTGCAAAGAAAACGGGATTACACATATTATCTGCCAGTCAGAGGAATTGGACATTGAGGGCTTCCGCCAGAATCCGGTCAACCGCTGCTATCTCTGTAAACATGAGCTTTTTGAAAAGATATGGGCGATTGCCAAGGAACATCAGGTGAAGCATGTAATAGAAGGCTCTAATACAGATGATGTCGGGGATTACCGTCCGGGTATGGCGGCGGTACGGGAATTGGGCGTAAAGAGTCCTTTACGGGAGACCGGGCTTTCCAAAGCGGAGATCCGGGAGCTTTCAAAACAGATGGGACTTCCCACCTGGAACAAACAATCCTTTGCCTGCTTAAGTTCCCGTTTTGTCTACGGGGAAACGATAGACGAGACAAAGCTTAGTATGGTGGATAAGGCGGAGCAGTTATTGCTGGATCTGGGTTTTCACCAGGTACGGGTGCGCATCCATGGGATGCTGGCGAGAATTGAGGTGGCGCCGGAGGAGCTTAACCGGCTTTTGGGGCCGGATATCAGGGAGCAGGTAACGGCCCGGTTTAAGGAGTTTGGCTTTACCTATGTGACGATGGATTTGCAGGGATACCGCACCGGCAGCATGAATGAGATATTACCGGAAATGAAAAATTGAGAGCTGCTTATGTATGTCTGTTGAAAATGAGGGGCGGCGTGCTACAAAATGGATAAGGGGGATATTATGAATTGCTATTTTCTTGCAACCGGGGAATTGCTAAATAATGAAATACGGGCAACGCTTGGAATAAAAGCAGAATATGTTATTGATTATACAATAAAGGGATATTCCAACGCCCGCCTTATTTCGGGTAAAACGGTACTGGTAAAAGATCAGACTGCGGAGACAAACGGAGAAATATTAGCCGTATCAGACAAAACAATATGGGCCATTGATCAATGGAAAGAACTACCAATAATTGACAGGGAAATCATTAAGGTGAAGCACAATGACGACACGCTCGATGTTTTCATTTATACAACTTACGGGGAATCGGAGGCGTCCACGAAATCTAACGCATTTTTAATTAAAGACAATTGCGTGGACCTTCGAAAAAGCATAGATAATTATTTGTCTCTCAAAAATGAAAATAGCTCTTCATATATTGATTTACATATGCTAATTCCATGTTCAATTAGCCAAGATAGTTCTTTAATGAATCAGGATAATGATAGTTCGTTGTTAGGGTCAATATTTCATGAAAAAATCAATTATTCAATTAACAACGAATTTAAAGGTGATTTTGTCAAAAATGAAAAAAGAGGTTTAATTGGTAAGTATTATTTTATTTACAGCTATGGAGAGGGAACGGAATATCAGTTTGAAAAACAACAGGGAGAAAAAACGGTTTCACAAGCGTGTATTGTTTCTTATTCTATCCATCAACCGACAAATTTGGCAGTAATTGATATTTTCATGCCGTCCGTTTTAGCGTCTCCTCAAGAGCTGATGACGTTTTTTTGTTATCAGAAATTCAAACTGTCAGACGGAAACAATAGCATAGAATTTGAAAAATGGTTAGAATCTTTTGGACTTGAAGTACATGGAACGAAAAGAAATGTTGTGTTTAGTTCAGCGCCTATGGAAACGACAGAATTGCTAAATTCGCTTGCATCTGAATCTGCTCCCATGGGGAATATTATAGGACAATCATTTATTGAGGCTTCCAAAAACAATATTGCTCAATATGATACTGCTGAAGTTTTTCTGTCTGAAAATACATTCGTTGAAATCTTTAAGGACTTCAGAATCGATTTGCCGGAAAGGCTGGATTATCAATGTGTTGAACTCTTCTTTTTGGAATTAATTCTATTTCAAGATGCTGCTATTTCAAGAGTTTGTGATCATATAAACGATCGGATCGACGACTTAAAAAATGAAAAATCGAACGCTGAAAGTTTAGACGATCTGGTTTTTGAATCGGCCTATGCTGTTAGGTTTTGGGATATTGATCAGTTTTTCTTTCCAACGGTGAGAATATCTGCCCAAAAAATAGCGGAAGGTTTTGGGCTGCCCAGACAGATGGAAAAATATAATCAAAGCATAGAAATTCTTGAAAAACTTATCAGTATACATGACTCAAAAATAGATGAAACTGAGAATAAATTACTTAATTCTCTGCTTTTGTTGTTAACCATAGTTCAAGTTCTTCCTTCTTTTTTTGGGATTGTGAGAGCGATTATTTCAAATTCAGTAACTGTAAACGACATTGTTTCTGTTTTGATTTCTTGTGGCGTTTCAGCAGCCATTCTGGGTATTTATGTAATTATTAAAAAAATTAAAATAAATAAAACAAATAAAAGGTTTCGTAATAAATAAAAGTCGAAAAGACATAGAAAGGTTTGATAATATTATGTCGAGGATACTATTTAGAAATGCATTTATTCGAACAAATGAATCCGAAGAATCAAAAAGGAAAAACATCATTGTAGAAAATGGAAAAATAAAGGCGGTTCTCGATCCAAATGAAAGCGTTCTCGCAGAAAAAGAAATTGATTGCAAAAATAATTATTTGTATCCTGGATTTGTAGACGCACATCTTCACATACCCGGAGATCTTTTGTATGAAAAGTACGGAATAGTGTGCTTTGACTGTGATAGTTATGAAGAATTAATTTCATCAGTTGAGAATTTTTATCAAAACAATAAACAGTGCAAGTGCATTAGAGGCTTTGGATGGAACTATAATATATTTGCTGATAATATTTTTTTGCACAGCCGGCAGATAATTGATTCATTAGATAAAATATGTTCAAGTATTCCAATTATTCTGTTTTCTTCAGATTATCATGCTTGCATTTGTAATACAAACGCTTTGGAAAAATGCCACATTACAAAAGAATCCTCAGATCCTGACAGCGGTACTATTGTTAGAACCTGCGATGGTGAACCTAATGGCATTTTACTTGAGACTGCTGCCAATGCAGTTTTTCTACATCCCGATTTGCGTTTTTCGTATCAAGAGCTTAAAGAAGCCATATTGGCATATCAGTCTCTCCTTCATCAAAATGGGATTACGACAGTGCAAACATTAATGTTTATTGGGGGAAACTATTTTGATGAGTGGAAAATTGTACAAGAGCTTCACAGAAACGGCCAACTTAAGATCAACATAAATGGTTCAATTCCTGTTTTTCCATACATGTCTGAAGAGGAAA
Organism: uncultured Lachnospiraceae bacterium; assembly: GCA_947625015.1. Classification (GTDB taxonomy): domain Bacteria; phylum Bacillota; class Clostridia; order Lachnospirales; family Lachnospiraceae; genus CAG-590. The sequence goes on from CANQMR010000033.1 coordinate 9,244, forward strand.
TATTGACTTACATAAATAATATAAAACAGTTTGAGAATGAACAGGTAAAAATCAATACTGCAAAAATTTATATAGATGGTGTGATAGAGAATCATTCTGCCCTGCTATCAAAACCATACAAAGGTTCTTCTGCGAATGGAAATTGCATTTGGACAAAAACCAAGTTGCAAAGGATATGTGTTTTTCTTATAACGCATGGGCTGCAACTGCACATTCACGCAATAGGAGATAAAGCGGTTGAAATTGCAGTTGATGCAATAGCCTATGCCCAAAACAAATGCAAATTAAAAGATTGCAGAAACACAATCGCGCATATCCAGCTTTGCAGTCTTAAATCTATAAGGAAAATGGCAAAGAATAATATTATTGCCTGTCTCCAACCTTTTTGGTTTCCGGCGTCGCCATATTTTTATGATATGGATATTAAATTGTTAGGGAATCGAGCGTATTATGAATACAGACTTCAATCATTTCTGGATGAAGGCGTATTAGTTACCTGCGGAAGTGACAGTCCGGTTACTTCGGATTTTTGTCCTACAATTGCCATAAGTTATGGAGCTGCTCGAACAGATTTAGATTATAACTGGCCGATAGTGAATAAAAAGGAACGGGCTAAGGTTGCAGATCTTGTAAAAGCATATACAATAAATGGAGCATATCAACTTTTTAGAGAGCAATCCATTGGCAAGATAGAAATGAATTACGATGCAGATTTTGTACTTCTGCCCAAGGATATATACAAGGTTAATCCGTTGGAAATAAAGAATGTACGGCCATTATTAACTGTTTTTCAAGGCGAAGTGGTTTTTGATTCTTTGTCTAAGTAGGGGAAGCGCCGGACGAGTATGTCCTGAAACTGCGTTTCGAGGAAGGGCTTTTTGTGTTTATTGAAAATGAAAGAAAAAGGCAATATCATAATTGTATTATAAATGGCCTAGTTGGGCTGATATAGGATTCGATGTAGCAAAACTATAGCATTTTCTAAATATGGTTTTTATAAAATTTTTATTGACAAAATTGGGAATCAAATATACTATAAAAGTATCAATTGATACTTTAGCAAAGGAGGATTAATTTGGCTGATGAAACAAAAACACGAATTGAAAGTGAATTAGAAGTCAAAACATATATACAAAATTTACAGTTTGCTCTTAATCATGGGGCGAAAATAGAGTTTCAGGCTAAAAGATATGTAGATGAAAACAGAGATGAAAGATACACAAATCAGTATACAGTCAATACTTTATTTCCGAATGAGAATCCTTTAGAGGCATTAAAGAGGGAATTATTGACACTTTCAGAGGAAAACTATATCCAGACAGTTAAGGATCGGCGTTTTCCCAAAAGAAGTGAGATGCGTGAATTTGGAAAAGTCTATAATGGCAAAGATAATGTATATATTAAAATAAGAGTGGAACTTCTGGGAATGTATGGTAACGCTACAACATTTGTGATGTCTTTTCATTTTGCTGAAAGGGCATTTGTTCCGGAGATGTTTCCGTATAGAAAGTGTCAGGAGGTGTTTTCATGAATATGAAGGTGTTAAAAAGCGAAAAGCGGTTGTGTACATGTTGCATGGAAGAACATAAAGTGAAAACAGTCCTCGTCAATGATCAGGCAACTTTTAAAAATGTAAAGGTTGCTTATGAGGCGACTTATTTGTATTGTGATGCGGCAGAAGAATTGTATATGGATGAGCAGCAGATACAGGATAATGATATGCGGCTTAAGGACGCTTATCGAAAGGCAGAAGACCTTTTGACATCTGCTGATATAATTGGCATTCGTGAGAAGTATGGTATTAGTCAGGGAGATTTATGCATTCTTCTTGGGTGGGGAGGCAAGACGATAACCAGATATGAGGGACACCAAGTGCAGGATAAGGCCCATGATACGATACTTAAAAAAATCGACCAGGACCCGGAATGGTTTCTGGCATTATTAAGGGAAGCCAGAGAGAATTTGCCTTCTGAAGCCTATCAGAGATATTGGGATACAGCGACGGAATTGTTTGAGCAAGATCGGGATTCTTATCTGCGAAAGGTTATTAGTGCCAGCTATGGAAGATTCCAAGGAAATGCCCTTGCGCATGGAAATACTGTTCTTTCTTTAGATAAGGTTGTAGATGTAATCCGCTACTTTGCTGCGTCTGCGAAGGTCACTAGCCTTTATAAGGTAAAGCTTATGAAGCTGATGTGGTATGCGGATGCTCTGTCATATAAGAATAGGGGTTTTGCAATAACCGGTTTGGTATATCAGGCATTGCCAATGGGTGCAGTTCCTGTAGGACACAATTTCATTATTGATTTGAAGGATGTTCCCTGTGAGGAAGAGGATATGGGAGAGACAAATGCCTACCATTTTTCTTTAAAGGATGCAGGCGGTTACCCATCTTTGACTGAAGAGGATAAAAATATTCTTGATATTGTCATTGATAAGCTTGGAAAAATGAGTAAAAATGAGATTGTCAGTTTTATGCATAAGGAAGAAGCATATGTGAAAACTGCACCAAAAGAAGTGATTCTGTTTCAATATGCCCAAAATTTGCAGATATAATAATTGTCAGGTTAATAAGAAAAATATCCGTTATCCCTTGTCCAGTTGACTGGACGGGGGATTTTTAGTTTGTATTTGTTGAAAATGATGATAGGCATGAAAGAACTGTTTATAGTTCCAAGCGGAAATTTACAGGAGATACAGTACTTGCGTCAAATGAAAAGGGAGTTTTAACCGTCTCACAAATGTTAAAAGAAATTATGTATATAATTAAATTTATAAGACAGGTTTTCGGTAAAAATGAGCGCAAATATTCCGTTGCTATAAAATTTCTACAGACAGTGCAATTGGCGCTAATGAATAAAGATGTGCGCAAGCCGACAAAAGAACAGATGAAAATCGCCGCAGATGTTATGCATGAGGTTGCGGATATGCATGCGCAAAGCGAAGAAGTAAAAGAAAAAAACGAAAAAATTGCGATTGCCATAAAATGGTTAATTGATGTGTTAGAATCATAATTGTATTTAAATAGCCTGCTTGGAGAGGGTACAGGATTGCTTCAAAGAAAGACATAATTGTATGTGTTGAATGTTGCCGAATATAGTAGTTTGTGGTAAAATTTATACGATATATTGGGTTTTGTTATATTTTGGTGGATTGTTAATAAATCAAATAAATGATGCAGTAGAGATTGAGAAAGTAATATGATAGAAAAGATTTGTCCGGTGCATTGTGTTCCCGTTAGAGGAACAAAATGTAAAAAAGAAGGATGTACCGCACATTTAATTTCGTCAGTATTATACTATCCATAGATTGAAAAATTCTATATAAAATCTATATGTAAATTAGTTTATTAAAATTGTAGAAAATAGTATGTACGAAGGAGTAAATAGAATGAAACAAACATATGAATCATTAGCTGCAATTGCAGTATTTAGAGAATTATATGATCAGGGAAAAGATATATATGATGTATTAGCAATGTTTGTAAAAGAAATGATAATTGATGAAAAAATGACATCATTTTCTTGTACAGAAATAACAAAAAAAATAAATGAAAAAAATGCATTTGATTTAAGTGAAGCTGTAGTTAAATCTGCATTAAAGCGCTTAAATATACCAAGAAAAGGGGGAATGTATAAAATTCCGGAAACATATGAACAAATTGAATATTCTGAACTTTATTATAAGCAAAGTCAACAAAATGAAAATTTATTAAAAAGTTTATATAAGTATATTGAACAAGAGAAAAATATGAAGTTACCTGAAACTGATAAAGTGAAAATTAAGGAGCAATTTATTGATTACTTAATGAATGAAGATGTGTCTGATGAATATTCACTTTTAATTAGTAATTATATAATGAAAGTTTCTGTTAATTCTGAGTACTTAGCCATAATTAATAAAATAAGAGAGGGAAATTTAATTTATGAGGGCATATGTTATAGTGGAAATTTAAATGAGATAGGTAAATGGGATACTAAGCTGGATATATTTTTAGAGCAAGAGGTATTATTTTATATTGCTGGTTATAATGGCGAGGTACATCAAGAAATATATACAGAAATGCTTAATTATGTTAAAGAGATTAATAGTAATTGTAAAAAATCTGAACCTTATATAAAATTATGGTATAGTGAAGATGTAAAAATAGAAATAGATTTATATTTTGCTGCGGCTGAAAAGATTATAGAAAATAGAGAAATTGTTGATCCATCTAAGAAGCCTATGCTTTATATTTTAAAAAATGCTAAATCAAAAAGTGATGTTGCTACGACAAAGGCTAAATTTTATACATTATTAGAACGAAATAATATAAAGATTTTTAAATACGATTATTATGATCAAGAAAATCATCAATATAGTATAGTAGATACAGAAGTATATGATGAAATTTCGCAACTGAATCCAAGAGAAGAAGATAAATATGTACAAAAATGCGTTGATAAACTAAATTATATTGAAATATTACGAAAGAATAATAATAATGGGTTTGATAATGTTCGTTATATTTTATTAACGGCTAATAGTGTGATATTGAAGTCTGCATATTCAGCAACAATGTATAAAAAAGGTGAGGTTCCCAAGGCGACAGATATTGATTTCCTAATAGATAGATTTTGGTTTAAACTAAATAAAGGTTTTGGGAAAGGGGCAACGCCTAAATCCTTAAATGTAGTGTCAAGAGCAAGTATAATATTATCATTTATAGCAGGTGATAAAATTTCACAACTCTATAATCAAATAAGAGATAAATATAATAATGAAGAAATAGATGAAAAAGAAGTACAAAATCTTATAGTTATGCTAAGAAGTTGCCCGGCAATCCCAGATGAGATATGTGAATCAGATGTATCTGAAAAATTGAACGAATTAAATGATTTTGATATTAATATGAAATTGGAAGAAATGAGGAGAGAAGAACTAGAGAGAATATCCGATAAAAAACGAATAAAAGAATTAGAAACTGAAATTGATAATTTAAAAGAAGATAGAGAAAAAACAAAAGAATATGCAGATTCGAAAATAAAAAAACTATGTGATGATAATAATTTTTTAAAAAAGAAAATAGAAAAAATAGAAATATCTATTGAAAATGAAAATATAAAAAAAGAACAGAAAAAAAAGAAATTGCGTAAATGGCTAGCGCTTCTTGTTTCGGGACTTATTGTGTTTTTTCTATTAATATATGCATTCAAATTAGAAAAAAGTGTTAGTGGTGTATTGTCTGTGGTATTAACAATATTTTTTGGAATTCCAGACATTAAAAACTTTTTAGCAAACTGAAATTGATATACCAGAAAGGACTCCCCATGCCCACCCTTACTTACTACAACGAAAACGCCCGCTCCTTCGTAGAAGGAACCATCGGCGTAGATTTTACAACTACACAGAATCGTTTTTTGGACAAGCTGCCAATTCATGCCAGTATTCTGGATTTTGGCTGCGGTTCCGGCAGGGACGCCAGATATTTTCTGGAAAAGGGCTATCAGGTTACGGCTATTGACGGCTCCGAGGGGTTATGCCGGCTTGCCAGTGAATATACGGGTATTCCGGTAAAAAATATGCTTTTTCAGGAATTGGAGGATATAGATTGCTATGACGGAATCTGGGCCTGTTCCTCCATTCTCCATTTACCGTTACGAGAATTAAAGGCGGTTTTTTGGAAGATGGCAGACGCCCTTAAGAAAAACGGAATAGTATATACTTCTTTTAAGTACGGCACATTTTCCGGGGAGAGGAACGGAAGATATTTTACGGATATGACCGGGGATACTTTTGCGGAATTGATAAAAGAGATACCGGTGTTTGCGATAGAAGAAATGTGGATAACAGGTGATGTACGACAGGGCAGGGGAGACGAAAAGTGGCTGAATCTGATTTTGCGGAAAAAGTAAATAGTCTGGACATGGAACCTTCTGCGGTAATGACCGGAGGCGATAACCGGCAGAGGTATCTGTATTACCAATTAAGGCTTAGTATGCAGCAGGCGAAACGCATTGATATTATTGTGTCTTTTTTGATGGAGTCCGGTGTGCGGCTGCTTCTTGATGATTTAAGAAAGGCTTTGGACAGAGGGGTGGCAGTCCGTATTTTGACGGGGAATTATCTTGGCATTACCCAGCCTTCTGCCTTATATTTAATTAAAAGGGAACTGGGGAACGGGGTGGATTTGCGCTTTTATAATGATAAAAGCAGAGCGTTCCACCCGAAATCTTATATTTTCCACAACGACAGGGAAAGTGAAATCTATATTGGTTCTTCTAACATTTCCAGAAGTGCGCTGACTTCCGGAATTGAGTGAAATTACCGTTTTAGCAGTACGACTGACAGGAAGAATTTTGAACTGTTCTTTGCCGCCTTTGAAGATTTGTTTGAAAATCATTCCATTGTAATAGATGATGAGGAACTAAAGCGATATTCCAGAAATTGGAAACGCCCGGCTGTTTCCAGAGATTTGGAGAGATACGATAATCTGGAAGAAGGGGAAACAAACCGGCTGGAACCGATATTTCAGCCAAGGGGCGCTCAGATTGAAGCATTATATGCTTTGGAGGACAGCCGGGCGGAAGGTGCGGTAAAAGGACTGGTGCAGGCGGCAACCGGCGTGGGAAAGACCTATCTGGCGGCCTTTGATTCTGCCGGTTATGAGAGGGTTCTCTTTGTGGCGCACAGAGAGGAAATCTTAAAACAGGCAGCAGACTCCTTTCGGAATGTACGACAATCAGATGATTATGGATTTTTTACCGGAAAGCAGAAGGATTATGATAAATCCGTAATTTTTGCCTCTGTGGAATCCCTTGGCAGGGAGGAATATCTGACAGATCAGTGTTTTTCCAGAGACTATTTTGATTACATTGTGATAGATGAATTTCACCATGCGGTGACAGCCCAATATCAGAGAATTGTCCGCTATTTTAAACCCAAATTTCTGTTAGGCCTGACTGCAACGCCGGAGCGTATGGACGGCAAAAATATCTATGAAATATGCGATTACAATGTACCTTATGAAATTACCTTAAAGGACGCAATTAACAAGGGAATTTTGGTGCCCTTCCGGTACTATGGAATTTATGACGATACCGATTATTCAGGAGTGAAATATGAGCGTGGACATTATGATGAAAAGGGATTAAACAGGATTTATATAGAAAATGGTAAACGCTTTGATTTGATATACAGGCATTATCAAAAATACCATTCCAAACGGGCGTTGGGATTTTGCTGTTCCAAACTTCATGCAGAGGCCATGGCAAAGGAGTTTTCTGGAAGGGGAATCCCTTCGGCTGCCGTTTACAGTAATGCAGATGGCGAGTTCTCCGAGGACAGGGAAAAGGCAATCCGCAGGCTGAAAGACGGAGAAATCCGGGTTATATTTTCTGTGGATATGTTCAATGAGGGCGTGGATATTCCTGCTGTGGATATGGTAATGTTTCTGCGGCCGACAGAATCCCCTGTAGTATTTTTACAGCAGCTTGGCAGGGGGCTTAGGAAATCCAGAGGCAAAGAGTATCTGAATGTGCTGGATTTTATCGGCAATTACCGCAAGGCGGGACAGGCCCCGTTTCTGTTGAGCGGAGTCAGCCCGGAAGACGGCGGCAGGAATGGAGGAGAAGAAGGATTTGAATATCCGTTGGACTGCATTGTGGACTTTGACCTGCGTCTGGTTGATTTGTTTAAGGAGATGGAGCAAAGAAACCTGACTATCCGGGAGCGCATACGGGGAGAATATTATAGGGTGAAGGAATGGCTTGACGGCAGGGTGCCGACACGTATGGAGCTTTTTACCTATATGGAGGATAACATATACGAGCTTTGCATGAAAAATGCAAAGGAAAATCCTTTCCGCAGATATTTTTCGTATCTTCATGATTTGAATGAACTGGACGAAGAACAGACGGTTTTTTATGATACCTTGGGCAGGGAGTTCCTGACCTTGCTGGAAACAACGGATATGCAGAAGGTGTATAAAATGCCGATATTATACAGCTTTTATCATGAGGGCAATGTGCGCATGGCAGTAACCGAGGAGGAGATTCTGGAAAGCTGGAAACAATTTTTCTCGACGGGAACGAACTGGAAGGATTTGCAGGTGCAGTCTTATGAGGAATATAAAAAAATAACGGACAGGCAGCATTTAAGCAATGCGAAACGCAATCCCATTCATTTTCTGAAATCCTCCGGCAAGGGATTTTTTGTGGACAGGGAAGGCTATGCGATTGCGCTGCGTGAAGAATTGGCTGACCTGATTACCAGCCCGGTTTTGGCTGAGCAGATGAAGGATATTATTGAGTATAGAACAATGGAATATTACCGGAGGCGGTATATCGGTTCCCAATAAGTAAAATCCCTGTTGTCTTTTACCGCCTTACCATATATAATAAAAAATATTTCCAATCACACCAAAGAGGGAGAATCGTCTTATGGACAACAATATCTTAGAACGAATCGAGCAGTTGAAAAAAGAGAAGAACGCTGTAATCTTAGCCCACTACTATGTGGACGGCAAGGTGCAGCAGCTTGCCGATTATGTGGGGGATTCCTATTATCTTGCCAAGGTGGCAGCCAAGACGGAGGCGGAGAATATTTTATTTTGCGGCGTGTCCTTTATGGGGGAAAGCGCCAAGCTGTTAAATCCGGAAAAACGGGTGGTGATGGCGGACCGGTCCGCCGACTGTCCCATGGCCCATATGATTACGCCGGAGCGGATTGCCGAAGTCCGGGCGGAGTATGAGGATCTGGCGGTGGTGGCTTATGTCAATTCCACTGCGGAGATTAAAGCCGTATCGGATGTGTGCGTGACCTCCTCCAATGCGGTAAAGGTGGTAAGCCGGATTGCGGCAAAGAATATCTTCTTTGTTCCCGACAACAATTTAGGCCGCTATGTGGCGAAGCAGCTGCCGGACAAGCATTTTATTTTCAATGACGGCTACTGCCATGTCCATAAGGACATTGCGGCGGCGGATGTGCAAAAGGCAAAGGAGCTTCACCCGGAGGCGTTGGTGCTGACGCATCCCGAATGCAGCATGGAAGTGTTAGAGATTTCTGATTTTGTGGGCAGCACTTCGGAGATTATCGACTATGCCACAGGCAGTCAGAAAAATACCTTTATTATCTGTACGGAAATGGGCGTGTTCTTTGAGCTGATGCAGAAGAATCCGGACAAACGGTTCTATTCCGTCGGCCACAGGCAGTTCTGCCCCAATATGAAAAAGGTAACCTTGGAAGGTTTGGTAAAGGCGTTAGAGACATTGGAACCGGAGGTTTTTCTCCCGCCGGAGATTATGGAAAAGGCAGTGGTGCCTTTGCAGAAAATGTTGGAGTTAGCGGAGTAGGGATATCCCTACTCCACATAGAATTTACTGCGCCATTTAATGGCCTCCTCCCGGTACTGGCTGGCCACATCCATCAGTTCGTTATACTGTTTCTTGGCGCTTTCAATCATGGCGTTCTGGCTGCGCAGCAGCTTATCCCGCTCTATAAGCTGGGTTTCTTTGATATGCAGGTCTTCTTTTAGCTTATCCATGGTGCCGTTGAGCGCATCCATCTCCTGGGCGTGCATTTCGTTCCGCTCCTCCTCAAAATCCTCCCGATTTCCGAGGACGCTGCACTGATACTGGGCGTCCATCTTTAAAATCTTATGGAAGAAATCATTGTAAATATTGATAAATACATAATCGTCTGCCGGAAAGACCGCCACTTTTGGCAGGATGGGGAAGCTGTCCGGAATTGTCACATGCACCTCCTGCTGAAAGGGAAAGACGCATTTTACCGAGTAGGAATGGTCAACCGGATTCTGCATGACATAAAACAGCAAAAGCTGTTTATTGAACACCAGAATCTGCGGCTGGAAATATTCCAGCGAGTCTGTGTGCGCTAACCGGAACAGGGAACCGTTTTCCGTAATGCTCTTGACGAGCAGGCTGTGTTCCGTACTCACATAGGCGTAGTAAATGGTCCCGTTATAAATGGTGCTGGTTAAGTCTCTCGCATAGTCGCTGCACAGCACATTGGGGCGGCTGATGCTCTCACGGTTCATGGTGCGCAGGTGGATTTGATTGTTTACATAATATAGAAGCAGTTTTTGATTCTGCTCTGTGGTATATATGTGTTCCATAAATTTTTTTCCATTTTTTTATTATTCATATGTCACAATAGAAAAAATAGAACATATTATGTAGTAAACAATAAAAAAGGAAATGCATTATGGCTAAATGTAAATGTGGAAACCGGCCGAGAATTGTCAGCAATGCCGTACAGAGTATGTCGGGAAATGGCGCCGGGAGCGGGAACAACAATGGCTCCGGCTGCTGCGTGGATGTCTGTACCAATCCGATCTGCGCAGATCCTTCTGTGTTAAGCCTGATGGCTCCGTTAATCTATGATGAAATTGGAATTAACCTTTGTGCAAGTTTTGCCATTGGTACGGATATCGCAACAACCTATCCGACGGTTACGAACGCTACCTTAAAGGTAATCAACGCCATCTACGGTTACGGAACCGGCGATGTGCTGATTGAATCCATCACCGGCAGGCCCAACTGCTATGTGGTTACGTTGTCCAACATCACGATCCAGTTTGCCATGGATTTATACGACGCTGCCGGCAGGCTTGTGGCAACGGTTTATCCGACGGCTCTGTTCCTGCCTGCGGATACCTCGGCGGCTACCTATGATGAGGACACCAATCCTTCCTCCGTTGAGCTTGAGATTTTTGCGCCCTATGGTCTGTCTTATAATACCGCAGGCGCAGCGCCTACGCCGATTATTAACTTTCAGGGATTTGCGGCAACCAACAACTATGTCCGCCAGGGCCTGAATCTTTACGCTATCGCTAAGATTTTGGATTTCAGCACAGACGACAGCACAGTGACGGCAGGTCTTACCCTGGTACTGCAAAGCCTCTACTTTGCGGGCTATCAGGTAAACAGCGCCGGCAAGATTGACACGCCGAAGGGCAGCATTTTAACGCCGGATAATTCAGACTGTATGCGGTTCGTTGCCGGGGATTTGCTGAATCTGGCAATCAAGCCTTTGGATTTGGGCGCTGGCAGTTGTCCGGAGCAGTACAAACAGGACTGCAATGCGCAGAGCCCCTGTAGCAACAATGCGGATGACGATACCGTTGTTATTCCGGGCATTGGCGCAGCGGCAGTCGCACAAGAGGCATCCGAACCTGCGCCCGCAGAGGAAGCGCCGGCAGAATAAGCAAAATGGAATATGCCGGAACCATATTGCTTTTGCCAGTGTTCATAGATACGTCACCTCACCTGACAAAAAAGGCGGGCCTGGTCCCGTCTTTTTTTATGGCTAAAATTACCAATGATTTTTGGATATATTGATATTGCCAACTGCATAAAATAGAGATAGAATAGTTTTAGAATTAATTTTAGTACAGGCTTGGGGGAGCTTGTACCGGAGGAGGCCATAATGCGCAAGAAATCACATATTTCTCTGGCAAAGCACATTGTGAATATCGCGGATATTCAGAATTTTGACAAGCATAAGAAAGCATTTTATGTGGGAAGCATTTTACCGGACTGCAAGCCGTCCTTTCTCACAAAGCGGCATGAGATTAACGGAACCTTTGACTTAGTGGAGAAGGGGATTGAGAAGCTGACCAGAGGATATCAGAATATTGAGGAACTGTCCACAGCCTATTTCACAAGATTGGGCGAAGTGATGCACTACATTGCCGATTATTTTACCTTTCCCCATAACCGGGAATACGACGGCACGATGAAGGAGCATTGTATCTATGAGGGCCGGCTTAAGCACAGGCTGCGGGAATATATCCGCACCCTAAATGAGAGTGATATCCGGAAGTGGAAGGAGAGCATTCATTTAGAGGATTTAGAGCGGTTCCGCAGCGTGGCCGATATCTGCGCCTATCTGAAGGAACAGCACAGGAGCTATATTCAGCAGGGACGCCATTCCGTAGAGGAGGACTGCCGGTATATCGTCTCTATCTGCTCGAAGGCCGCCTTTGCCATTTTGCATGTGTGCAGCCTGTCCATGGGCTGCCGCAAGGGGTACGTCCGGGTACAGATGTAATATATCGTGGCTTTAATCTGTTTTTCATTGCCTATTCCCCACATTTAGTGTAAAATGTGATACAGGATGACAAGGGGGATATATATGGCAGAAGAATCTTTAATTTATACAAACGAAAAATGTATCGGCTGCAACAAGTGCATTAGTGTTTGCAGCTGTCCCGGCGCTTGTGTGTCCGTTGATAAGGATGGAAAGAACCACATTGAGGTGGACGGCGATAAATGTGCGGCCTGCGGGGCCTGTTTTGATGTCTGTGAGCATGGGGCAAGGGAGTTTCATGACGACACAGAGCGTTTTTTTGCGGATTTACAGCGGGGAGAGAAGATTTCTTTGTTGGTTGCCCCGGCTTTTCCGGCGAACTATCCGGAGGAGTACGGCAGCGTCTTAGGCGGGCTTAAGGCGTTAGGGGCGAACCATATCATCAGCGTCGCATTCGGCGCGGATATTACCACATGGGGATATCTCAACTATATCAAAGAGCATGATTTTGTGGGCGGCATATCACAGCCCTGTCCGGCTGTGGTGGGTTACATAGAACGGCATCTGCCGGAGCTGATTCCCAGACTGTTTCCTGTGCAAAGCCCTTTAATGTGCGCGGCCATTTATGCGCGCCGGGAGATGGGAATTACCGACAAGCTGGCCTTTATCAGCCCCTGCATTGCCAAGAAATTAGAGATTGACGATCCCAACAATCATGGCTATGTGTCCTATAATGTGACCTTTGAACATCTGATGCGGTATGTGCGGGAGCACAACATATCCGGGCCCTTTGAGACCGGAGAGATCGAGTCCGGTTTAGGTTCCATTTATCCCATGCCCGGCGGTCTTAAGGAGAATGTCTGCTGGTTTTTGGGGGAGGAGGTCTTTATCCGCCAGGTGGAGGGGGAGAAGCATCTTTACCATTATCTGGAAAAGAACCGGCAGCGGATAGAAAAAGGCGCCACCTCTTATCTGTTCATTGATGCGTTGAATTGCAGTTCCGGCTGTATCTATGGTACGGGCTGTGAGGAGGATAAGATAGAAGACGACCAGGTGTTAGAGAATCTTTTACAGATTCGGGAGGATGCCAAGAAGGAGGGAACCGACAGCCCATGGGGCAGGGAACTGACGCCCGATCAGCGGCTTGCAGAGTTGAACCGGCAGTTTGCCCATCTGAATTTGACGGATTACCTTCGGGAGTATACGGATTTATACACCGAATTTGTCTATCCTACGGATGCGGAGCGGCAGACGATTTTCACCGAGATGAAAAAACTGACCTATGAGGACCAGCACATCAACTGTTCCAGCTGCGGTTACGAGTCCTGCTACCAGATGACCGAAGCGATTCACAACGGATTTAACAAGAAGGAAAACTGCATCTATTATATGAAAAAGATTATCGAGGAACAACGGGATGCGGCGGAGCAGGCCAAGGTGGAGATTGAGCAGGCCAGCCGGATGAAGTCGGACTTCCTCGCCAACATGAGCCATGAGATACGGACGCCGATGAATGCGGTAATCGGCATGACGGAGATGGCCCTGCGGGAGAAGTTATCGCCGGAGGCCAGGGACTATATGCACCAGATTAAGTCCTCCGGGCGGGAGCTGTTAGCGATTATCAATGATATTCTGGATTTTTCCAAGATTGAGTCCGGCAAGATGGACATCATTCCGGTAGAGTACGAGACCATGTCGATTATCAATGATGTGGTGAATATCATTATGACGCGGATTAAGAATAAAGATATTGAGCTGATTTTGGATTTGGATACGGATATTCCCCGCATGGTGCTCGGCGACAATATCCGCATTAAGCAGGTGTTGATTAATCTGGCGAACAATGCGGTGAAGTTTACGGACCATGGCAGGGTAAGGGTGAAATTCCACTATGAGCGGTTAGACGAAAAGAACTTAGATATGCAGATTGCGGTGGAGGATACGGGAATCGGTATCCGCCCGGAGGATTTGGATAAGCTGTTCGCCTCCTTTCAGCAGGTTGACAGCAAGCGGAACCGGAACATTGAGGGAACCGGCTTGGGCCTTGCCATATCCCGGCAGTTGATGCTGCTTATGGGCGGCGAGGTTTCGGTTGCCAGCACATACGGCGAGGGAAGCACATTTTCTTTTCATTTTCCACAGCCGATTGTGGATGAAAAACCCAGCATTTTTGTGTCGGAGCCGGAGAAGAAATCCGTCGCTTCCGTCATTGCGTCCGATTATGTGAGGGAGCAGTTAAAGGCGGATTGTAAGCGGCTTTCCGTTTCCTATCGGGAGTTAGAACGGCCGGAGGAGATTGATCCGGCCGGGTTAGAGGAGGGCGAACATTTTCTGATTTTAGACAAATCCTGCCTCACGCCGGAATGGGAGGATTTTGCAAGGAACCATAGCCAGGTGAAAACGGTGCTTTTGGTGGATTTCTTTGATACGGACAAATACGATACCTCGGTCTATATGGTGATGAAAAAACCGCTTTATGCATTGAACTTAGCGTCCCTGTTAAACGGCGAGAGACTGCATTATGAGGATGATGAAGAAAATGTCTACAAGGACTTTACCTTTGTTGCGCCGGAGGCGGATGTGCTGATTGTGGACGACAATGCGGTAAACCTGACGGTGGCGGAGGGCATTTTAAAGCCTTTGCAGCTTAGGACACAGACGGCCCAGAGCGGCAGGGAGGCCATTGAAAAGATACAGATGTATCATTTTGACCTGGTATTTATGGATCATATGATGCCGGAGATGGACGGCATTGAGGCCACGCATTTAATCCGGCAGTTGGATTCCCCCAACAGCAGAGTGCCGATTATTGCGCTTTCTGCCAACGCCGTAGAGGGGGCGCGGGATATGTTCTTAAAGGAGGGTATGGATGATTTTGTCTCCAAGCCTATTGAGATGCACGCCATTACCGAAAAAGTAAAGCAATGGCTGCCAGAAGAGAAGATTCAGCCTGTGGATCAGGCCGATTTAGAGGCGGCGGAAACCGAGGAAGAGATAGAGATTGGGGATTTAAATGTGAAGGAGGCAGTAAAGCTTTTAGGCAGCCGGGAGATGTTCTTCACTGTATTAAAGACCTATTACCGGGCCATTGAAAAGAGCGCGGATTCTATTGCCCGGAAGAAACGGGAAGGCGACTGGAAGGGGTATACGATAGAGGTGCATGCCCTAAAGAGCAGTTCCAAGCAGATTGGCGCCATGGTGCTGTCCCAGGAGGCGGCCCGGTTAGAGGCAGCCGGCAACAAGGGCGACATTGATGCGATTCATCGGGATACGGATCGCCTTCTTGCCCATTACCGCAGCTATATTCCGTTGCTAGCGCCCTACTGCGCCGAGCAGGAGGCGGAACCTGCCGCAAAAGAGGAGATTACCGGAGAACGTTTGCAGCAGTTCTTTGCGGATATGCGGGAGGCGGCGGACAATCTGGATTTGGACAGCATGGAAAAGCTAGGAAAGGCCATGAGAGGCTATGCATATCCCGCTGCCGAGGAGGAATTTCTTCACAGGCTGCTACAGGCTGTGGAGGACATTGATACCGACGCCTGCTGTGAGATTGTGGATGAGTGGGAGCAGGCCCGGCTTTCCTGATATATAGTACAGATAGAATTACAGCTAAGGAGAATCAGCGGGCGCTATAGGCCGGAGGATGCTGATATTAAGGAACAGACAGGATGGAGGAAACACAAAATGGAATTATGGGATATATATGATATCAATAAGCAGCTCACCGGACGCACGATGGAGCGGAACGACTGGAACATGAAGGAGGGGGACTATCACCTGACTGTGTTAGGGGTGGTGGCAAGGCCGGACGGTAAATTTTTAATTACCAGACGGGTGATGACCAAGGCCTGGGCCCCCGGCTGGTGGGAGGTGTCCGGCGGCGCCGCCCAGGCCGGTGAGACCTCCGAGGAAGCGGTGTTCCGGGAGGTAAAAGAGGAGACCGGGCTGGATGTGTCAAAGGCGGATGGTGGTTATCAGTTTACCTACCGGCGGGAAAATCCGGAGGAGGGGGATAACTATTTCGTAGATGTGTACCGCTTTATTCTGGATTTTGAAGAATCGGATATTGTTTTGCAGGAGGAGGAGACCGGCGGATATATGCTGGCGGATTTAGAGCAGATTAAGGCTTTTGCGGATCAGGGAATCTTTCTCCACTACGACAGTATTTGCAGGGTGTTTAAAATGTGAAAAAAATTTCAAAAAAATGTAACAAATAATTTGACTTTCCCCATTTTTTTATCACCAATTACCCGAAAACCCCTATTTCAAAGTATTCCGCTAATGTCAGCTGTTG
>CANQMR010000034.1 GCA_947625015.1 uncultured Lachnospiraceae bacterium
TTCTGCGTTTTTTTTAATTTTGTGGAAAAGAAAGTGGGAATGTTAATAGGTAACTAGGAAAAGAACGGAAACTCAAGATTGTATAATGTTCATGAGCATTGGCTCCTTTCGGTTGATGGAATTTTGGTCGAGGACATTATACCAGAAAAGGGAGGTCAATGCTCATTTTTTTGCAGATTTCCCTTAAAATCAATGTTTTTATTAAAATTTAGCAATAAAAAAATGGGTAGTTTTTGACACTACCCTGTATACAAAGGAGGAATATATATGAAGAAAAACGAACTGAATATGTATCCCGATTTTGAAAACCGGGATTTTTATCTTGATTTGGGCGAGCACATTGCCTACTACCGGAAAAAGGCAAAGCTGACGCAGCAGGAGCTTTCCGAGCGGATTGATGTGACGAGGTGTTACTTGAGCCGGATTGAAAGTCCGAATATGGTGCAGAGCTTTTCTTTGGAGATTCTGTTTAATATCAGTAAAATATTGGATGTGCCGGTAAAGGACTTTTTTAAACCGTTGCCGGAATCTAAGGATACATTGCGATGAGGCTGTTGACCTGTAAATCCGCACATTTTAGAGGAAGATGCATATAATATGGTGAAGATATTGGGAGTGCGGATATGGAACCAACGATCATTATTGACGCCGGGCATGGCGGTTATGACAATGGCGCTTCATATAACGGAAGAAGAGAAAAGGACGACAATCTAAGGCTTGCGCTGGCAGTGGGCAGCAGATTAGAGCAGGACGGTTTTCCTGTGGTTTACACAAGAACAACGGACGTATACCAGAAACCCATTGAAAAAGCAAGAATCGGGAATGCCAGCGGCGGGGACTATTTTGTATCCTTCCATCGCAACGCCAGTCCCAATGCCAACACCTACAGCGGCGTGCAGACATTGGTGTACAATGATTCCGGGATTGCCGGAGAACTGGCGCGCAATGTCAATGAAGAAATGACGACAGTGGGATTTAACGACCTGGGTATACCGGTGAGAAAGGATTTGGTGGTGCTGCGGAGAACCTCGATGCCTTCCATTTTGATTGAGGCGGGATTTTTAAATACCGATGCGGATAACCAGACCTTTGATGAAAATTTTGACGCCTTGGCGGACGCCATTGCCAGAGGAATTGAAAAAACCGTAGGAACCGGCAGCGGCAGCAGTGGAACCGGAAACAGCGGCGGAACCGGCGCAAAGCAATTCGGCGTTCAGATTGGACTGTTCCGGCGGTACGAAAACGCACAGTATGCCTTAAATGAGCTCCTCGACAAGGGCTATAACGGGGAAATCCGGACATGGAATGAATATTATGCGGTAGTGGCAGGCCTGGTGGACAGTATTGAGGCGGCAAGAACGCTGGAGCGGCAGCTTAGCCAGGAGGGGTATGACACTTTGGTTGTTAATTTTTAGGCGGTAGCTAATCTTAAGAAAAAATTTAATAAAAAGGGATAGTATTCTTCTGAAATTATGCTATACTTAATTTATATAAGTTTACATAACGATAACTTAACGAATTAAGAATAATATACAGGATAATAAGAGGGGTATAGGGATTGTGAATATACAGAAGAATAGGTATCAATCTGGCGACAGAAGGAATTTGCATGGAGGATATTCAGATTTCTGGCTGTATCTGATTTTTGTGATAGCTGCCAGTACATTTTGTATTTTATTAGCCCAGCTTTCCCATGGAAGCAGCCTGAGGGTGTGGTATTATAAGTTGAACCATAAAGAGGTGATTGGAAAAGGCATGGAACATATAGATCAGGCGGGCAAGACAGCGGGGCCTGCGGGCAATCTGCTGACATATTACCGGTTTCAGGAATTTGGAGCCAGCAATCCGGAGGAAGTGGACGTTAATGCGCCTATGGTGGCATTAACTTTTGACGACGGACCTAATCCGGAATATACATCGAGAATTTTAAAGGTACTTCAAGATAATTATTCCCAGGCCACTTTTTTTGTAGTGGGAACTAATGCAGAGAAATATCCGGATACTTTGAAGGCGGTGTTAGGCGCAGGATGTGAACTGGGAAATCACACTCTTAATCATAAAAAACTGACAGAACTTAATGACGTTGAGGTTGTGGAACAGATTGACGGGGTGGACAGGGCGGTAAAGTCGGCTACCGGGGAGAATACCACAGTAATCAGGCCGCCCTATGGAGCCTATGATGATGAATTGCTTAACCAGTTAAATGTACCTGTAGTGTTGTGGGACTTAGATACGGAGGATTGGAAAAGCCGGAATGCCCAAACGGTTGTGGACAGCGTATTGTCCCAGGTTAAGGACGGAGATATTGTGCTAATGCACGACATTTATGAGTCTACAGCGGAGGCGGTGGAGATTTTAGTACCCAAACTGAAAGAACGGGGATATTTGGTGGTAACGGTAAGTGAGATGGCCAGATATAAGGGAAAAGAATTAGAGATGCATAAAGCCTATGGCGAGGTAGGCGGCACTGCACAATAAGCGAAGGCTTTGTGCAGTGTTAATTTTTGCGGAAAAGTTAAATATTTTAAGCAAAATGCGCATTTTACCGAAAAAGACCGGTTTGCCACATATTTATTTTTATGCTATAATAGGGGCGTTTTTAAGGAGGATATTAATATGTGGGCATATGAAAGTGTATTTTATCAGATTTATCCCTTGGGTTTTTGCGGGGCTCCCTTTGAGAATGACGGGCAGCAGGAATCCCGTATATTAAAGGTAATGGATTGGATTCCCCATATTGAAAAGTTAGGGGCCAATGCAATTTACTTTTCTCCGATTTTTGAATCGGATACCCATGGTTATAACACCAGGGATTATACAAAGGTAGACTGCCGTCTTGGAACCAACGAGGATTTCAAAAAGGTGTGCGATAAGCTGCATGAGGCGGGAATCAAAGTCGTATTAGACGGCGTGTTCAATCATGTGGGCAGAGGTTTCTGGGCTTTTCAGGATGTGCTTAGGAACAGGGAAAGTTCTCCGTACCGGGACTGGTTCCATATCGATTTCGGCGGTAATTCCAACTACAACGACGGTCTGTGGTATGAAGGCTGGGAGGGGAATTTCGATTTGGTGAAGTTAAACCTCCGCAATGAAGAGGTAATCCAGCATATCTTAAGCGCGGTAAAGGGCTGGATAGAAGAGTTTGACATTGACGGGCTGCGATTAGATGTGGCGTACTGCTTAGACCATGATTTCTTAAGGCGGCTGCGCCGGTTTTGTGATGAGGCCAAGGAAGAGTTCTTCTTAGTGGGAGAAACCCTGCATGGAGATTACAACCAGTGGATGAATGATGAGATGTGTCATTCTGTGACGAACTACGAGTGCTACAAGGGGCTGTTCTCAAGCTTTAATTCCATGAATATGTTTGAAATCTGCCATTCTCTGGCAAGGCAGTTCGGACCGGAGAACTGGACATTATATAAAGGAAAGCATCTTCTCTCCTTTGTGGACAACCATGACGTTACCCGGATTGCCAGCAATCTGACCAACGAAAAGCATCTGCCGCTCATTTACGCCATGGCCTTCGGTATGCCGGGAATCCCATGCGTATACTATGGAAGCGAGTGGGGAGCAAAGGCGAATAAGAGCGAGGGCGACCCTGCGCTTCGGGCCAGCTATGACGAGCCGGAGTTTGGGGAACTGGCAGAATGGATTTCCAAACTGGCTGAGGCAAAGAAGAACAGCAAGGCGCTGAATTACGGGAACTTCCGCAATGTGGTGCTTACCAATCACCAGTGCATCTTTGAGCGCGCCTGCGAGGGAGAACGGGTTATGGTTGCAATTAACGCTTCTGACCAGCCTTACACTGCCCATTTTGACGCGGGCTGCGGCATGGCAGAGGATTTGATTACCGGAAAGCCCCATGATTTTGGCGGCGGCAGCGAACTTCCCCCGTATTCCGCTTACTTCTGGAAGATGGAGAAGTAATATATTTAGACGGATGGAGGGATAAGGACGGGTATGTTTGAGAAAAAAGAGATTATATACAGCGAGGCAATCGGCGTGTGCCAGGTGGCGGAGATTACAAAGCTGCCGGCCAAAAACGGCGACCAGATTTTATACTATGGCTTACGCTCTGTATTTGACAGCAAAAAAGTATCCTACATACCGGTAGAACACCATCAGGTGCAGCTTAGGGAACTCATTTCTTCCGACGAGGCGTTGAAGACGACAGAGGAAGAGATGGAAAAACTCAGCCCCCTGCGCCGGAAAGAGATCGAATATGTGCTGTCGCATAAAAAGTGACAGGAAAAAGCCCGCCGGCAACGGCGGGTTTTTTACAATATCTTGATTTGACGCACAATTTTAGAATTGTGTCTTAATTATCTCAACAACAAATTTGTTTTGAAAAAAATACATTGGAAAAAATGCACAAAAAAAATCCGGTTTCTTTCAGATGAAAAAGAATAAGTATTATGTTAAGTGATTATGAAATCCACTTTTACACATTTAAAAAGTGGAAAATTGCTTGAAAAACGGACTTATGCACAGAGTTATCCACATTATCCACAAAAAACAGCCGGGTTTACCATAAAAAACGGGGGATAAAAACAGAATATGCGTTTTGTTAATTTTGCTGAAAAAAAACTTCTGGGAAAAAAGAATTGACAAATGAAATGTAGGACAAACATAAGAAAATTTAGTAAATTGACAGAAAATTTACGGAAGGCCGCCCTGAAATTCAAAATTTATTTTTACAGTTATTGATTGAAAAATACACAATATATGGTATAATAACTATACAGTTGGCTGATACGGGAAGGACAGAGGGGTCTGTAATATTAACCTTTTCGTGGGAGAATGGGGCAAAGGCCGGCTGTAATATGACAGAGAAGGAGTTGACAGATTATGAAGTACATAATTAGCGGAAAGAACATCGAGGTAACAGAGGGGTTAAAGTCAGCCGTATATGATAAATTGGACAGGCTGGAGAAATATTTCAATGAAGATACAGAGGTACAGGTAACATTTTCTGTGGAAAAGGACAGACAGAAGATGGAGGTCACCATTCCAATCAAGGGGAACATTATCCGGGCTGAGCAGGTCAGCGACGACATGTATGTTTCCATCGATTTGGTAACAGAGGTGATTGAACGCCAGATTTCCAGACATAAGAAGAAATTAGTAGACCAGGCGCAGAGCGCTGCATTTTTCCAGAAATCATTTATTGAGGAAGATATTCCGGATGATGATGAGATTAACATTATCCGAAGCAAGAAGTTTGCAGTCAAACCGATGGACCCGGAGGAAGCCTGCGTGCAGATGGATTTGTTGGGACACAGCTTTTTCGTATTCCGCAATTCGGAGACGGATGAGGTGAATGTGGTCTATAGAAGAAAGGGAAATACCTACGGCCTGATTGAGCCGGAGTGCTAGAATCATTTGGCGCACATTGCCTGAATCGGGTATGCGTGATATAGGATTTTACAGGGTTGTCGAAATTTCGGCAACCCTTTACTTTTGCCACAAATAATGTTAAAATGATAGCCGTATGATTATCTTTATATAGTAGGAGTGTTAAAGATGGGTGTAATTGAGAAAGTATTTGGAACACATAGCGAGCGGGAAATTAAGCGGATTATGCCGTTAGTTAAGCAGATAGAAGATTTGGACGAGTCTATGCAGCAGTTAAGCGACGGAGAGCTGCGGGCGAAGACGGATGAATTTAAGAAGAGATTAGCCGACGGAGAGACGTTAGACGACCTTTTGGTAGAGGCGTTTGCTGTGGTAAGGGAAGCGTCTGTCCGCACCCTTGGAATGAAGCATTATCCGGTACAGCTTATGGGTGGTATCCTGCTTCATCAGGGAAGAATCCCGGAGATGCGTACAGGTGAAGGTAAAACCCTTGTCTCCACCCTTCCAGCTTACCTCAACGCTTTAGAGGGCAAGGGCGTGCATATCGTTACGGTCAATGATTATCTGGCTAAGCGTGATGCGGAATGGATGGGACAGATTCATGAATTTTTAGGATTAAAGGTTGGCGTTATCCTGAATAGCTACGACAACGACGAGCGGAGAGACGCCTATAACTGTGATATTACTTATGTAACGAATAATGAACTGGGCTTTGATTATCTGCGGGATAACATGGTGATTTATAAGGAACAGTTAGTGCAGCGGGAACTGCATTACGCCATTGTGGACGAGGTGGACTCTGTGCTGATTGATGAGGCGAGAACGCCCCTCATTATTTCCGGCCAGAGCGGCAAGTCTACAGAATTGTACCGGATGTGCGATTTGCTGGCCCGCCGGATGAAGCGCGGCAAGGGCGACGGCGAGCTTTCAAAGATGGACGCCATTATGGGCGTGGATGTGGAGGAGGATGGAGATTTCCTCGTCAACGAAAAGGATAAACAGGTTATGCTGACGGCCCAGGGCGTCAAGGAAGTGGAAGACTTTTTCCACATTGAGAATCTGGCTGATTCAGAGAATCTGGAGATTCAGCACAATATCATTCTGGCTCTGCGGGCGCATAACCTGATGTTTAAGGACCAGGACTATATTGTAAAGGATGACGAGGTCTTAATTGTAGATGAATTTACCGGACGTATCATGCCGGGCCGCCGTTTTTCGGACGGTCTGCATCAGGCCATTGAGGCGAAGGAGAATGTAAAGGTAAAGCGTGAGAGCAGAACGCTTGCCACGATTACTTTCCAGAATTTCTTCAATAAATATAAGAAGAAAGCCGGTATGACCGGTACCGCTTTAACCGAGGAAAATGAGTTCCGGGAGATTTACGGAATGGATGTGGTGGAAGTGCCTACTAACCTTCCGGTTGCCAGAATTGATGAGGATGATTCCATATTCTGTACTAAGCGGGAGAAGTTAAATGCCATTGTGGAGGATATCAGCCGGTGCTATGAAAAGGGACAGCCGGTTTTGGTGGGTACGATTACCATTGATTCTTCAGAGGAGGTTAGCCGGCTTCTTACCAAAAAGCATATTCCGCATAAGGTGTTGAACGCCAAGTTCCATGAGATGGAAGCGGAGATCATTGCCCAGGCCGGGCAGAAATCTGCTGTGACCATCGCCACCAATATGGCAGGTCGTGGTACGGATATCCGGTTAGGCGAGGGCGTGACGGAGTTAGGCGGACTCAGGATTATCGGTACCGAGCGTCATGAATCCCGGCGTATTGATAATCAGCTTCGTGGCCGTTCCGGCCGTCAGGGAGATCCGGGCCAGTCCAAATTCTATCTGTCCTTAGAGGATGATTTGATGCGCCTGTTCGGTTCAGAGCGGGTTATGGCAATGTATACGGCTATGAATATTCCGGAGGGCGAGGAAATCCGCCATAAGACCATTACCAAATTCATTGAGAAGGCGCAGAAGAAGATCGAGAACA
Organism: uncultured Lachnospiraceae bacterium; assembly: GCA_947625015.1. Classification (GTDB taxonomy): domain Bacteria; phylum Bacillota; class Clostridia; order Lachnospirales; family Lachnospiraceae; genus CAG-590. Next base: position 7,346 of record CANQMR010000034.1, read on the forward strand.
ATAACTTCGGTATCCGTAAGAATCTGTTGGATTATGATCAGGTCATGAATGAGCAGAGAGAGGTAATCTACAAGGAGCGCCGCAGAGTCTTAGAGGGCGAGAGCATGCGCGAGGTTATCTTTAAGATGATAAACGATACGGTGGAAGAGATTGTGAACCGCAATATCTCCGAGGATTTAGAGCCTGCCGAGTGGGATATGAAATCGCTTAACCAGGAGCTTTTAGACGTCATTCCGATTCAGAAGGTAACGCTTTCCGATGAGGACATGAAGAAACTTCAGAAAAATGATCTGATTCAGCGGATTAAGGAAGCGGCGAACCGTCTCTATGAGGAGAAGGAGACCGAGTTCCCGGATGCAGAGATGATTCGTGAGGCGGAGCGCGTCATTTTGTTGAAAGTGATTGACAGAAAATGGATGGATCACATTGACGATATGGACCAGATGCGCCAGAGCATCGGCCTTCGGGCATATGGACAGCGAGATCCGTTAGTAGAATACAAGTTTGCAGGATTTGATATGTTTGAGGATATGGAGGCGGCTATCCGCCAGGATACCGTTAAGGCCATGCTGCACATCCGCGTAGAGCAGAAGGTGGAGAGGGAAGAAGTGGCCAAGGTGACGGGAACCAATAAGGATGATTCGGCTGCGAAGGCTCCGGTTCGGAGAAAGAGCGCCAAGATTGGCAGAAATGATCCATGTCCCTGCGGCTCCGGCTTGAAATATAAGCAGTGCTGTGGCAAGAATGCGTAATGTGATAAGCATATTATACACACTTGCGAAACGTTCAAAAATTGAAATTGCGTTGAGCATATAGAACAAATACTATAAGCAAGCGTACCTGCGTTAGTATTGTTCTATATGCTCAAGCATTTGAAAAATTAAATGCGTTTCGCAAATGATTAATGTATATTATAGAAAGAGGTGATTTTTGTGATAGAGACCGACGCATTTAAGGCGGAACTGACTCAGTATGAGACTCCATTACAGGAAGTGAGGGATTCACTTTGACATCCCTGTCAAGAAAGATAAGGTAGCAGAATTAGAAGCCGATATGGAGGCTCCGAATTTCTGGAATGATGTGGAGCGTTCCAATGAGGTGATGAAGACCGTTAAGAATCTAAAAGATACGCTGGCGGCGTATGACGCAGTGGCAGAGGAATATGAGGAATTGGGCGTCCTTGTTGAAATGGCGGATGAAGAAAATGATTCTTCCCTGATTCCGGAGATTTCGGAACTGTTTGACAGCTTTAAGGAACATTTTGACACCCTTAGGATACAGACCCTGCTGTCCGGAGAATTTGATAAGGACAACGCAGTGATTACGCTCCATGCAGGCGCAGGGGGAACGGAGAGCTGCGACTGGACCGGTATGCTCATGCGCATGTACACCCGCTGGGCCGAGAAAAAGGGATTTTCAACAGAAATTCTGGACTTCTTAGAGGGGGATGAGGCGGGCGTGAAATCCGTCACCATACAGGTGAACGGTGAGAATGCCTATGGCTATCTGAAGTCGGAGAAGGGCGTGCACCGGCTGGTGCGGATTTCTCCTTTTAATGCGGCAGGCAAGAGGCAGACTTCCTTTTCCTCCTGTGATGTGATGCCGGATATTGACGAGGATATATCCATAGATATCAAAGACGAGGATTTGCGGATTGACACCTACCGTTCCAGCGGAGCAGGCGGACAGCATATTAATAAGACTTCCTCCGCAGTGCGGATTACCCACCTGCCGACGGGAATTGTGGTACAGTGCCAGAACCAGCGTTCCCAGCACCAGAACAAGGACAAGGCGATGAAGATGTTAATGTCTAAGCTCTATGTGTTAAAGCAGCAGGAGAATCAGGAGAAAATGGACGATATCAGGGGAGAAGTAGGCGAGAATGGATTTGGCGCACAGATTCGCTCCTATGTCATGCAGCCCTATACCATGGTGAAGGATCACAGAACCGGGGAGGAGACCAGCAATGTCAACGGTGTGTTAGACGGCAATGTGGAGCCGTTTATGAATGCATATCTGAAATGGACGAGTTTAAATAAGGAGTAGACCGATGGAAGAATTTAAGTATGTGATATTTCAGTTAGGGGAATACAAATATGCCATGAATCTTATGTGTGTAAACGGAATCGAGCAGGATTACCGCATTATACCGGTTCCCAATGCGCCGGAGGGGATTTTGGGCATTATCAATTTGCGGGGCGCTGTGATTCCCGTATACAGCCTAAGGGCCCGTTTCGGAATGGACCCGCATATTGACAGTGCGGAAAAAAGCCTGTTGCTCACCCAGAGCGATGATGCGGTTGTCGGATACGAGGTGGACGCTGTGGTTTCCATTGAACAGATTGAACCCGGTGATATCAACCGTATGCCCCGGATGGCTTCCAACGAAGAGACTAAGTTTATGGAAGAGGTATTGCACTGGAAGAATGATATCGTCATATCCATTACAGTAGACGAGGTGCTTTCCGAGGAGACAAGGAACGCTTTAGAGGATATAATTTCAGAAAATGAGCAGAATGAAGAATAATGGACAGACAGATAAGGAGGTTGTCATGGTTAATATAGCAGTATTAGGATATGGTACCGTTGGTTCCGGCGTGGTTGAGGTAATCAATACCAATCACGACAATATCAACAAGCGGGCCGGAAAAGAGATTAATGTAAAATATGTTCTGGATATCCGGGATTTTGAGGATGATCCGGTGCAGAAGATTTTAGTCCATGATTTTGATGTAATCTTAAAGGACCCGGAGGTGGACATCATAGTAGAAGTTATGGGCGGCGTAGACCCGGCATATACTTTTACCAAACAGGCTTTAGAGGCAGGAAAAAGCGTCTGTACCTCTAACAAGGAATTGGTGGCGAAGCATGGAGCGGAGCTTTTGGCTTTGGCAAAGAAGAATAAGTTAAACTATCTCTTTGAGGCTTCCGTAGGCGGCGGCATTCCCATTATCCGGCCGCTCAACAGCTCCCTGACGGCAGATGATATTACGGAAATTACCGGCATTTTAAATGGTACGACCAATTATATTTTGACGGAGATGGAGAGCAAGGGGGCAGCCTTTGAGGATGTATTAAAGGATGCCCAGGAAAAGGGTTACGCAGAGCGGAATCCGGAGGCGGATGTAGAGGGCTATGACGCCTGTAGAAAGATTGCCATTCTGACTTCCCTAGTATGCGGGGAGCAGGTGGACTATGAGGATATCCACACCGAGGGAATTACCAAATTAACCGAGACGGATTTCAAGTATGCAAAGGCGTTGAACGCCTCCATTAAGCTGCTTGGAACCAGCAAAAAGATTGACGATACCTTCTATTCCATGGTGGCTCCGGTTATGATTGGAAAGAATCATCCGCTGATTGGCGTACATGGCGTGTTTAACGGTATTTTTGTCCATGGCAACGTATTGGATGATGTGATGTTCTACGGAAGAGGCGCAGGCAAACTGCCAACCGCCAGCGCAGTAGTGTCAGATGTGGTAGATGCGGTGAAGCATATGAATACCAATATTATGACAATCTGGGAAGAGAAGAAGAACCGCCTCGGCAAATTTGAAGATTTTAAGAATAAGTTTTTTGTGCGTATGCGCGATAAAGGGTTAGATGACGACCAGATGCTTGATATTAAGAATGCCTTTGGCAATGTGCTGTATGTCAAAGCGCCGGATGTTCAGGATGAACTGGCATTTATTACAGAGCCGATCCGGGAAGGGGACTTTGTCGAGAACATTAAAGGATTAAGCGACGTCTTAAGCGTTGTCCGCGTAGATTTTTAAGAGGTTTGGGAGAATAGACATGAAGTATGTAATCGTATTAGGTGATGGAATGGCAGACTATCCCATTGAAGAGATTGGCAATGAAACGGTAATTGAGCATGCGGATACGCCGACGCTTGACGAGTTGTCTGCCAAGTCAGAGATCGGCATGGTGCTGACGGTGCCGGAGGGGATGAGCCCCGGCAGCGATACCGCTAATTTATCGGTCATTGGTTATGATCCGAAGAAATATTATTCCGGACGCTCTCCGTTAGAGGCGCTGTCCATTGGGGTCGATATGAAACCGACGGATATTGCATTCCGGTGCAATATCGTAACCTTGAGTGACGAGGAAGAAAAGTATGAGGATAAGACAATTATTGACCACAGCTCGTCGGAGATTTCCACAGAGGATGCGGCGGTCTTATTAAAGGCGGTCAGCGATGTGCTGGAAAAAGAATACGGGGATTACCGTTTTTATGTGGGAACCAGTTACCGTCATCTGGCGATCTGGGATAAGGGAGAAGTGGTTTCCCTTACGCCGCCCCATGACATTTTAGGCAAGACCATAGGAGCGTATCTGCCAAAAGATCCGGCTCTTTATGATATGATGAAGCGAAGCTATGAGTTACTGGCAAACCATCCCATTAATATAGAACGGAAAAAGAAGGGATTAAATCCCGCCAACTCTTTCTGGTTCTGGGGCGCGGGAACCAGACCGGCCCTGTCCTCCTTTGAGGAAAAGAATGGAAAGAAAGGCGTTATGGTGTCTGCCGTTGATCTGTTAAAGGGAATTGCAGTGGGTGCCGGAATGAAAGTAATAGAGGTGGAAGGCGCCAACGGCGGCCTGAATACGAATTATGAGGGAAAAGCGATGGCCGCGGTCAATGCGCTGTGTGAGGAAGGCTATGATTTTGCATACATTCATGTGGAGGCTCCGGATGAAATGGGACATCAGGGCAGTCTGGAGCGGAAACTGAAAGCTGTGGAATATCTGGACAAAAGGATTATCCGCATTGTGAAGGAGCAGTTAGAGGCGAAGGGAGAGGATTTTCGTCTGCTGGTTCTTCCGGACCACCCTACGCCGATTAGTCTGCGTACCCATGTGGGAGAAGCGGTGCCCTATCTGCTCTATGACAGTACGAAGCCCCAAAAGTCGGAGCTGCATTATAATGAGAAAGACGGGGAAAAATCCGGCATTTACATAAAAAATGGCTATGAAATGATTGACCGTCTGTTTGAAAAGTAGTAAATTAAGGCAGGTAACTTAAACATACAGGAGGAAACGAGACAAATGTTGATTGTAAAGAAGTTTGGCGGTACGTCCGTTGCCAATAAGGAGAGAATGTACAATGTGGCAAACCGATGTATCGAGGACTACAAAAAGGGTAATGATGTAGTTGTTGTGTTGTCAGCTATGGGAAAATATACGGATGAACTGATTGAGATGGCAAAGGACATGAATCCGAATCCACCCAAGCGGGAAATGGATATGCTTTATACCATCGGCGAGCAGATGTCTGTGGCGCTGATGGGTATGGTGATGAACAATTTAGGCGTTCCCGCCATTTCCTTAAACGCCTTTCAGGTGGCCATGCACACTACTTCTGTCTATGGCAACGCCCGTTTAAAGCGGATTGACAGCGAGAGGATATTAAATGAATTAGAGCAGCGCAAGATTGTCATTGTCACCGGTTTTCAGGGAATCAACAAATATGATGATTACACCACTTTAGGGCGGGGCGGCTCCGATACTACGGCGGTTGCCCTGGCGGCGGCTTTAAATGCAGACGCCTGTGAGATTTACACAGATGTGGACGGCGTGTATACGGCGGACCCGCGCAAGGTGCCTAAGGCCCGCAAACTTAACCAGATCACATATGATGAAATGTTGGAACTGGCAACTTTAGGCGCAGGAGTGCTTCACAATCGTTCTGTGGAGCTGGCAAAGAAACAGGGCGTACAGCTTGTTGTCCGCTCAAGTTTGAATACTTCAGAAGGTACTGTTGTTAAGGAGGATACAAAAATGGAAAAGATGCTTGTTAGTGGAGTGGCAGCAGATAAGGATGCGGCAAGAGTTGCGTTAATCGGATTAAAGGATGAGCCGGGTGTGGCGTTCCGCCTGTTTAATCATCTGGCAAGACATAATATCAATGTGGATATGATTTTGCAGTCGGTTGGCCGGGACAGCACAAAGGATATTTCCTTTACGGTGGCTGTGGAAAATGCAGACGAGGCAGTGGAGATTGTGGAGAGACATTTCCATGAGTATGAAAAGATTGATGTGGAGAAAAATGTGGCTAAGGTGTCTATTGTCGGCGCCGGAATGATGAGCAATGCCGGTGTGGCGGCTAAAATGTTTGAGGCGCTGTATGACGAGGGCATTAATATTAAGATGATTTCCACCTCTGAAATCCGGGTGTCTGTGCTGATTGACGAGAAATACACAGAGAAGGCAATGAATGCGGTGCATGACAAATTCGGCTTAGGAGATTAAGGCGAGGGGATATTCTTGCATTTTATGCCGGACGCGCCGGAAAAGGAAAATGGTTGTTTTCAAGGGAATATCTTATACCGGACGCGCCGGAAAGGAAAATGGTTCCAAATCGGGAACGCTTGCGCTTCGTTGCGTCACACAGCGGTACTAAATTCGTGCTGCGCACTCATTAAGTACCGGTGGACGCAAAAATCCCTCTTTGGAATCCATTTTCCTTTTCCGGCGCTGTTTGCTGGAGAAGGATATAGAGTTCTTTTTGGATGATGTTGGCAAAAAGTATGATTATCTGAAAGGCGTATTTTTCAGTATTGTTGCTTGATAAATTTGTACCTCTTGCGAAAACTTTGGCAATGTGCTACAATCGGATACGACTTGAGAAAAAAAGCATAAAAAAATATATATCATATCAGAAAGGTCTTGACAAGACTATGAAATATAATAAAATCTTTAAGAGAAGAGAAGAGGGCTGATATAGCCTTTTTGTTGTGCGCAATGATATATGATAAAAGAGCGCCTGTCTATGTGAACAAGAAGACTTGTTGATGTAGACAGGCGTTTTTGCGTGAAAAAAACGCCTGACACCAAAGAAAGAAAAGGAGGAAATCATTGATGAAGATGAAACAGATGATTATGCCGGTATTGTTATTTATGCTGGCAGCAGTATGTATGCCTGTACAGGCAGAAGGGAAGAATGCCGCCAAGGCGGAAATGGTTACGGTTAATGTGAACCAGTCGGGGGCAGGAAAGTCAGTTACGCTTAGCAACACTAAGGGAAAGAATGCAAAGGATGTAAAGGTTCTTAAGAAGATTATTACCCAGCAGAACAAGAAGAATAAGAAGAACAAAATATCCACAGACCTAAATTCCAAACAGTATACATGGGATAAAGACCGGTTGACATTCATAGATTGGGAAAAAGTTGGGCTTAAAGGAAGCATTTCTTTTGCCGGACTGACACAGTTAGAGGGATTAAATTGCTCTAGTAATAAGCTAAGCAAACTGAATGTAAAAAAGAATACGAAATTAAATATCCTGGCTTGCGGTGGTAATAAGCTAAGCAAATTGGATGTAAGCAAAAATGCGAAATTAGAGTACTTGTATTGCAATGGTAATAAAATAAGTAATCTGGATGTAAGCAAGAATATGAAATTAGTGTGGTTGACCTGCTCTAGTAATAAGCTCAGCAAGTTGGATGTAAGTAAGAATAAGAAATTAGGGCATTTGGATTGCGCCGCTAATAAGCTCAGCAAGTTGGATGTAAGTAAAAATACAGAATTAGGCGGTTTGACTTGTGATAAGAATGTTAAAGTGAACGGATGCGATAGTGATATTATCTTCCGCTGGGATGATTAACCCGTCCCCACAGACTGCCTTACAGGTGGCCTGCTTATATTACATACAAAAAGGTTCCAAAGTGAAGGCTCTGGGGCCTTTTTCCTTTTATGGAGATTTTTGTTTTGTGTTATAGGGGAGAATGTGTTAATATATAGGAATACAGGTTGCAGGAATGGATGGATATTTACTGCACAGGAGAAATCGGGAGGTGCACAGGATGAAGAGAGAAGATTATCTAAGCTGGGATCAGTATTTTATGGGAATTGCCCTTTTATCCGCAGAACGGAGCAAAGATCCCAACACGCAGGTGGGCGCCTGCATTGTAGACGCCAACAATAAGATTTTATCCGTAGGTTATAATGGGATGCCTTCCGGGTGTGATGATGACAAGATGCCCTGGGGGCGGGTAGGCAAGCCGTTAGAGAATAAGTATTTCTTTGTCTGCCATGCGGAGTTGAATGCAATCCTCAATTATGGGGCAGGTTCCCTAAGCGGGGCCACCTGTTACTCTACCCTGTTTCCCTGTAACGAATGTGCCAAGGCAATCATTCAGAGCGGCATTAAGGAGATTGTGTATCTTTCCGACAAGTATTCCGATACGGAGTCAACGATAGCTTCTAAGATGATGTTTGACATGGCAGGCGTAACTTACCGGGCTTATGCGCCGAAGAAGAAAAAGATTGAATTGGATTTGTAGGGGTGGAACGGAAAAGATTAGGAAAGGCGTAGGTTGTTTGAGATGGACATAACGAAAGTGATCGCAAAGGAGTTAGGAATCCGGGTGAGCCAGGCGGAGGCGGCAGTGAAATTGATTGACGAGGGGTGTACCATTCCCTTTATTGCCAGATACCGTAAGGAGGCTACGGGTTCCTTAAATGACGAGGTGCTGCGGGAGCTTTTTGACAGGCTGAATTATCTTCGGAATTTAGAGGAGCGGAAAGAGACTGTGCTGGCAAGCATTGCGGAGCAGGAGAAACTTACGCCGGAATTGGAAAAGCAGATTAAGGAGGCAATGACTTTAGTTGCCGTTGAGGATTTGTACCGGCCCTACAAGCAGAAGCGGAGAACCAGGGCGACGATTGCCAAAGAAAAGGGATTAGAGGGTCTCGCCAATATCATTTATTTACAGATGACAGACAAACCCATTCCGCAGGAGGCGGAGGCATTTCTTTCAGCGGAGAAAGGGGTTGCGTCTGTGGAGGAGGCCATAACGGGCGCGCTTGACATTATCGCGGAAAATATTTCGGATGAGGCGGAATACCGGACTTATATCAGGGACATTACGGTTAAGGAAGGAAAGCTGGTAACGGCTGCGAAGGACGCCGAGGCCCGGTCCGTCTATGAGATGTACTATGATTTTGAGGAGCCGGTCAGCAAGGCGGCAGGCTACCGGGTGCTGGCCATTAACCGGGGAGAGAAGGAAAAGTTTCTTACGGTAAAGATTGCCGCGCCGGAGGAACGGATAACCGGTTATCTGGAGAAAAAAATAATTGTCCGGGATAACCCCAACACAACAAAACTGTTACAGGCGGCGGTGGAGGACAGCTACAAACGGCTGATTGCCCCGGCCATTGAGAGGGAAATCCGCAACGAGCTGACGGAAAAAGCGGAGGACGGCGCCATTTCCGTATTTGGAAAGAACCTAACCCAGCTTTTAATGCAGCCTCCCATTGCCGGTCAGGTGGTGCTCGGCTGGGACCCTGCGTTCCGGACAGGCTGTAAGCTGGCGGTGGTGGATGCCACAGGCAAGGTGTTAGACACAGTGGTGGTATATCCCACAGAGCCGCAGAAGAAGATTGCCGAGGCAAAGAAAATTGTGCACAGCCTGATTAAGAAATACGGAGTTACACTGATTTCCGTTGGAAACGGCACTGCGTCAAGAGAATCGGAGCAGGTCATTGTGGAGCTTTTGAAGGAGATACCGGAGAAGGTACAGTATGTGATCGTAAATGAGGCGGGGGCTTCGGTGTATTCTGCCAGCAAGCTGGCTACCGAGGAGTTTCCTCATTTTGATGTAGGACAGAGGAGCGCGGCTTCCATAGCCAGACGATTGCAGGACCCGTTGGCGGAGTTAGTAAAGATTGATCCGAAATCCATCGGCGTGGGACAGTACCAGCATGATATGAATCAGAAAAAGTTAGGGGACGCCTTAACCGGCGTGGTGGAATCCTGCGTGAACAGGGTAGGCGTGGACCTGAATACAGCGTCTGCCTCCCTGTTAGAGTATGTGTCCGGCATCAGCAAGGCCATTGCCAAGAATATAGTGGCGTACAGGGAAGAAAACGGACGGTTTACCAACAGGAACCAGTTGTTAAAGGTGGCTAAGCTAGGCCCGAAAGCCTACGAGCAGTGCGCCGGATTTATGCGGATTCAGGGCGGGGACAACCCGTTAGACTCCACCAGCGTCCACCCGGAAAGCTATCAGGCGGCGGAGCAGCTTTTGAAAAAAGTGGGATATTCCCTTAAGGATATTACCAGTAAAGGATTGGCGGGGTTATCCCTGCTCACCAGAAACCGGGCGGCTTTGGCGGGCGATTTGGGAATCGGCGAGGTAACGCTTGACGATATCATCAAGGAGCTGGAAAAACCGGCGAGAGATCCAAGAGAAGAGATGCCCAAACCGATACTGCGGACAGACGTCATGGAAATGAAAGATTTGACAGAGGGAATGGTTTTAAAGGGAACGGTCCGGAATGTCATTGATTTTGGCGCGTTTGTGGATATCGGCGTTCATCAGGACGGCCTCGTGCATATATCGCAGCTCACGAATAAGAAGTTTGTAAAGCACCCCTTAGAGGTGGTCAGCGTGGGAGATGTGGTAGAGGTCAAAGTGCTGAGCGTGGACATGGAGCGGAAGCGGATTCAGCTTTCCATGATTATGTAGTATGTACCGCTTAAAATAGATTGCAGATAGCGCCTGTCGCCGACGGGCGGGAAGAGAGGCAGGAACATGAGGGAAAAAGAGATAGAATTTTCAGTGAAGATGACGCCGGTGGAAATATTCCGCTTTACCATGTATCACAGCCGGCATAAAATATCCGGTCTGGTGGGGATTGCCCTTTCCCTGATTGCGCTGGTTATCCTGATTACTTCATTTGGCGATTTAAATGATCAGGACCGGGCTGTGTTGATTCTTGTGGCGGCATGGTTTACCATACTAGAGCCGCTGACGCTATGGTTTCGCGCAAAAGGGCAGGTAAAAAAGAGCAAGGTGTACCAGCAGCCCCTCGCGTATCGTTTCGACCAGAACGGCATTACCGTATCCCAGAACGAGGAACAGCAGACGATTGGCTGGGAGAATCTGGTAAAAATTGCAGAGACGAAAACCCAGTTTCTGGTGTACAGCAGCCGGATTCATGCATTTATTTTTCCGAAAAAGGCTATGGGCGATCAGTTAGAGGAGGCAAGAGCCATGCTTTCCTATTATGCGGGAACAAATCACATTGAGGTCAAAGGCGCCCTGAAAAAATTCCATACAGAGGCGGAACAGGACAGTGGAGAATAAAATGGTTTATGAGAGTTTTTGTCCAAAGGACACATATGATATTGCAAGGCAGATGGGAGAGAAGGCGCAGCGGGGACAGATATACTGCTTAAACGGAGATTTAGGCGTGGGAAAGACTTTGTTTTCCCAGGGCTTTGCCAAAGGCTTAGGTGTGGACGAGTATGTGAACAGCCCTACCTTTACCATATTGCAGGAATACCCGGACGGGAGGCTGCCCCTTTACCATTTTGATGTGTACCGGATTGAAGATCCGGAGGAGATGGAAGAGATTGGCTTTTTTGAGTTCGCTTACGGCGACGGGGTATGCCTGATTGAATGGGCGGACCGGATTGCAGATATTTTGCCGGAGCGCGTGATACGGATTGCGCTGGAAAAAGATTTGGAAAAAGGTCTAGATTACAGAAGACTGATAATAGAAGATATGGATTATGGTGAAAATGAAAGACAGGGAGAAGCTGATGAAGATATTAGCCGTTGACAGTTCCGGATTGGTTGCCTCGGCAGCGTTGTTAGAGGATGACACACTGATTGCGGAATACACAGTAAATTACAAAAAAACGCATTCCCAGACCTTGCTTCCCATGGTGGACGAGATTGTGAAAATGACAGAGACTGATTTAAATACCATTGACGCCATTGCTGTGGCGAAGGGCCCCGGCTCCTTTACCGGACTTCGGATTGGCGCGGCAACGGTAAAGGGACTGGCCCTTGCCCTTGACAAACCGGTGGTGGGGGTTCCTACAGTGGAGGGGCTGGCCATGAACCTGTTCGGGACGGAGAAGTTAATCTGTCCCATTATGGACGCCCGGAGAAATCAGGTGTATACGGGCATTTACCGCTTCAGCGGGGAACAGTTAGAGGTGGTGAAGGAACAGGCGGCTTTAGGCATAGAGGAGTTAATCGGCGCCCTAAACCTGATTGGAAAAGAGGTCATTTTCTTAGGCGACGGCGTGCCGGTGTATCAGAAGGTGATTGAGGAAAAAATGTCGGTTCCCTTCCATTTCGCACCGGCGCATCTCAATAAGCAGAGGGCCGCCGCAGTGGGGGTTCGGGGAATGGAATATTTCCGCAGCGGGGTGTTTGAGAGCGGAGATGATTTTGAGCCGGAATATTTAAGGTTATCCCAGGCCGAACGGGAGAGGCTGGCAAAGGAAAAAGAGGAAGGCCATGCGTGATATTGTACTGCTGCCCTTAGGGGAGAAGGACTGCGAGGCGGTCTTTGGGATTGCAAGGGACAGCCTGCCGGAACACTGGTCGTTAGACAGTATCCGGTCAGTGCTCCAATATGAGAATAATATTTACTATGTGGCGCGCCATACAGGGCAGAACCGGGTAGTGGGGTTTGCGGGAATTATGGTAATCGCAGACGAGGCGGAACTTTTAAATATTGCCGTAGATTCAAAATACAGAGGCCATGGAATCGGAAAAATGCTGATGGAACAGATGCTTATTGAGGCGGAGCAGGCCGGAGCAGGGAGACTGCTCTTAGAGGTAAGGGAAAGCAATCTGCCGGCCCTTCATCTATACCGAAGCTACGGTTTTCAGGATATGGGAAGGCGGAGGGCTTATTACAGTAATCCTGTGGAGGACGCCCTCATTATGGAACGCCGGTTTGCAGAGGTATGACATGAAAAGGCGGCTGTCTGGGGAAACTGCATGAACAATTATTACCACTGGATTTTATGGAACATTTAGGCTACCATAGGACTATAGGACTGCCTTTCGGGAAGGGCAGAGAACACATAAGAAGGAAAGATATGGAGGCCGTAATATGGAGCAGGTAATTTGTAACTGCTGTGGAAAGCAGTTGAAAATGGAACAGGGAATTGTGATGGCGGATTATGTGCATGTCCGCAAGGAATGGGGATATTTTTCCAAAAAGGATGGGAAAACCCAGGAATTTACCTTGTGTGAGGAGTGCATGGAGAAGATTGCGGAAAATTTTGCCGTTCCGGCTCCACTTTCCGATACCGTTGAGATGATATAATACGTACATTTACGAACACGAAGTGTGAGTTTAGTGGAAGTAATATCTGTCACCTTAGAGAGCGAAGCGAACTTAGTTGACAGATATAATACGTACATTTACGAACACGAAGTATGAGTTTAGTGGAAGTAATATCTGCCACCTTAGAGAGCGAAGCGAACTTAGTTGACAGATATATATATGTGGAAATTGAGAAAGGCGCCTGCGCAGCGCAGGCGGAAAAGAGGAAGTCAGATGATAGATGTTTGTTTATTAGGAACCGGAGGCATGATGCCTTTACCCTACCGCGCATTGACGTCCCTGATGGTGCGTTACAATGGAATGAATGTATTGATTGACTGTGGCGAGGGAACGCAGGTTTCCATCCGGCAGCAGGGGTGGAGCGTGAAACCGATTGACGTCATCTGCTTTACGCATTTTCATGCAGACCATATCAGCGGCCTGCCGGGACTGCTCCTTACATTAGGCAATGCGGAGCGGACGGAACCCATTACCATGATTGGGCCGAAACGGCTGGAAAAGATAGTGAACGCCCTGCGGATGATTGCGCCGGAACTGCCGTTTCCCATTCAGTTTATAGAGTTAGAGGAGGCGGAGCAGAGTTTTACCTTTAAGGGCCTGCGGATTAATGCCTTCCGGGTAAACCACAATGTCACCTGTTACGGCTACAGTCTGGAGCTGGACCGGGCAGGCCGGTTTGATGTGGAACGGGCGAAATCCCAGAATATCCCCATGCCCTACTGGTCCCGGCTGCAAAAGGGCGAAACCGTTCAGGCGGAGGGAATGTTATACACGCCGGACATGGTTTTGGGGAGTCCCCGGAAGGGAATTAAGCTGACCTATTGTACAGACACCAGACCAACGGACAGCATTGTGAAAAACGCCGCCGGTTCGGATTTGTTTATCTGTGAGGGAATGTACGGGGAGCCGGACAAGGAGGAAAAGGCGAAGGAGCACAAGCATATGACATTTGATGAGGCAGCCGGACTGGCAAAGGCGGCCGGGGTAAAGGAACTGTGGCTTACCCACTATTCACCGTCGCTGGTAAAACCGCAGGATTATCTTGACCGGGTGAGGAGCATTTTCCCCAATACGGTAGCGGCAAAGGACAGAAGAACAACCACGCTGTTGTTTGAAGAAGCATAAAGCGGAAGGAAAGGAGGAAGACGCATGAAGGAAAAGACAGGCGTAAAAGGATTTACCACATTTATTCTTTTGTTGGTTATTGTAGGACTTTTATTTTATACTTATCTGGGCAACCGGAAGGACAAACTGCCGGAGGAAACTACGGCCTCCGAGGCGCAGCAGCTTTTAGCGTATGATTTTGACAACAACTATCCTAAGACTCCGAGGGAGACGGTAAAGCTGCACTGCGATTACCTGAAAAATGCGTACAGCGATAAATTTTCTGAAGATGATTTATTTGTTGTCAATCAGAAAATCCGCAATCTGTTAGATGATGAGTTATTGGAAATTAACTCTGCGGATGACCAGCTCAAAAAAATGAAAGATGAGATTGCATTATATAAGGAAAACAAACAGAAGTTTATCAGTTATTCCCTGCCGGAAAACAGCCAGATACAGAAAAACACCCAGGACGGCGTGGAGTATGCAAAACTTAAGGTGACGATGGTCATAAAGGCGGGTTCTTCTTCCACTCCTGTTGACCAGGAATACATACTGCGGAAAAACGACGAGGGACAGTGGAAAATCTTAGGCTGGCAGGCCGTAACCAAAGAGGCGACAATCAAGGAAGGGACGGAGCAAAATGAGTAAGGATGTGTACATACTGGCAATCGAATCCTCCTGTGATGAAACGGCTGCCGCTGTGGTCTGCAACGGAAGAACGGTCTGTTCCAATATCATTTTTTCCCAGATCGAATTGCATAAGCTCTATGGGGGCGTGGTTCCGGAAATTGCCTCAAGAAAGCATATTGAGAAGATTAATCCGGTTATAAAAGAAGCGTTAAAGGAGGCGGGGCTTCATTTACAGGATATGGACGCCATTGCGGTTACCTATGGTCCGGGACTTGTGGGCGCTCTTTTAGTGGGGGTGGCGGAGGCCAAGGCCATTGCCTATGCAGCGGGAAAGCCTTTGGTCGGCGTGCACCATATCGAGGGGCATATTGCCGCCAACTACATAGAGCATCCGGATTTAGAGCCGCCTTTTATGTGCCTGGTGGTGTCCGGCGGGCATACGCATCTGGTAAAGGTATTGGATTACGACTGTTTTGAGATTGTGGGCCGGACCAGAGACGACGCGGCGGGCGAAGCGTTTGACAAGGTGGCAAGGGCTATTGGCTTAGGCTATCCCGGAGGGCCGAAAATTGATAAGCTGGCAAGGGAAGGAAACCCGGAGGCCATTGCTTTTCCTCGGGCGAAGGTGGAGGGCAACGAATACGATTTCAGTTTCAGCGGGTTAAAATCAGCGGTGTTAAATTATCTGAACCAGTGTGAGATGAAGCAGATAGAAGTCAACCGGGCGGATGTGGCCGCCTCCTTTCAATATGCAGTGGTCGATGTGCTGACGGCGCACGCCATAAAGGCGGTAAAGGAAATGGGCTGGGATAAATTAGCGGTTGCCGGAGGCGTGGCGGCCAACTCTTTTTTGCGGGAACATTTGAAGAAAGCCTGTGAACGGGAAGGACTTCATTTATATTATCCGTCCCCTGTATTTTGTACGGACAATGCGGCGATGATCGGCGCAGCCGGATATTATGCGTATATAAAGGGCGCGAGAAGCGGACGGGATTTGAATGCCGTACCCAATCTGAAAATAGGAGAACGATAAAATGGGAAAATTTACAGCCATTGTATTAGCGGCAGGAAAAGGCAGCCGTATGCAATCCGATATACCCAAACAGTTTATGGAGCTTGCCGGAAAACCGGTTGTGTACTACTCCCTTCACGCCTTTGAGGTAAGTCCGGTAGATGACATTATTTTGGTTACGGGCAGGGAGGATGTTGCCTATTGTGAAAATGAGATTGTAAAAAGGTATCATTTTAATAAGGTAAGAACGGTTGTGGAGGGAGGCAGCCAGCGGTACTGGTCGGTAAAAAATGGCTTGGCGGCTGCAAAGGGTGCTGAGTATGTGCTGATTCATGACGGGGCGCGTCCCTGTATCGACCAGAAACTAATCGGACGCTGCCTTCAGGAACTGCAAAATGGGTATTGCTGTACAGCGGGTATGCCGGTAAAGGATACGATTAAAGTGGTGGACGGGGAGCATTTTGGCATTGACACGCCGCCGAGGGATACCCTGTGGCAGATTCAGACGCCCCAATGCTTTCCCTATGAGAAAATCGTCAGCGCTTATGAGAAAATGGAGCAGTCAGGAGACAGTGATATTACAGACGATACCATGATAATAGAACGCTATCTGGGAGTGCGGACAAAGGTGATTTTGGGGGACTATTGCAACTTAAAAATTACCACGCCGGAGGACTTAAATCTGGCTGAAATTTTTTTGAGAAAAATGAACGAAAATTGTTGACACAGGCTGGAGATAGTGCTAATATAGTCAATGTCGCTGACGGAAAATCGAGGTCAGATATACGGAGAGGTATCGAAGTGGTCATAACGAGGCGGTCTTGAAAACCGTTTGTCCGCAAGGGCACGTGGGTTCGAATCCCACCCTCTCCGCTGTTCTTAAATTTCATATTAAGAACGAATAGTTTGCGGCTTGGAGAAGTACCCAAGCGGCTGAAGGGGCTCCCCTGGAAAGGGAGTAGGTCGTTAATAGCGGCGCGAGGGTTCAAATCCCTCCTTCTCCGTTTTACAACTCCCGCAAACAGGAACAATGAAAAATGAATAATGATCAGACAACAAGACAACCCTGAAAATTCAAAGAGAAATTTTCAAGAGAACG
>CANQMR010000035.1 GCA_947625015.1 uncultured Lachnospiraceae bacterium
TATTCAAAAATTTTGCAGATTGGTACGTTTAGGAAGATATACTCAATTTTTTTACAGTTTGCGGAAACTCAAGAAAAGCAAAGGCAGATATGTTTCTACTATCCGCCTTAAATTAGCAGTATGCCGCCAAAAGGAATTTCCATCTTATTTTCCTGCACTGGTTTCAGTTTTAAGAAATCCTACTGCCTGTGTGTCCTGTCTGTACCGTTGCACGTGCTTTCGAAGAACTCGCACTAGAGGGGTGGGAGAAAACCATTGACAGCCCTTTTGAAAACGCCGGTACTTGCGGAGGACTTCAGTTTTATCGAAAACTATAATTTATATGTCCTCCGCTTACGTACCGCTGCGTTTTCAACAGAGCGCGAGCGTGGCTGTAGATGGTTTTTCCCCCACCCCTTCTAGTGCTCAGACACTTCTTCGCACGTGCAACAGACAGGACACGCAGGTAGTGGATTTCTAAAAAACTGCGTGTCAGGAAAATAAGATGAAAATTCCTCTGGCGGCGCAAATAATTAAAAGGCGGTTAGTAGAAATATATCTGCCGGGTATTGTATGAAATACTGCCTTACTGGCAGATGTCCGGTATTGCGGAATAAGGCGCCAGTGTGATTCGGATAAAATAGCCCTGCTCCTCACCGCAGACCGGACATTTTTCCGGCGCAGATGTGCCCTCTAGGACATGGCCGCAGTTTAAGCACATCCAAGTGGTGGAGACATCAGATACAAACAACTGGTTGTCCTGCATCCATTTTTTGAACTGGGCAAACCGATTGGCATGCACTTTTTCCACCTGCCCGATCATATGGAACACGCCTGCCGCCCGCTGAAAGCCCTCCTGCCTTGCGACTTCCTCAAACTCCCGGTAAACATTGTCATGTTCCTCGTTCTCATTATGCTCCGCCATGCCGAGAAGCTCCTCTAAGGATTCGCTGATATCCACAGGATAGGTGCCTTCAATTTTGATATTCTCACCCGACATTTCTGTCAGCAGCTCATAAAATACCTTGCCATGTGCCCTCTCCTGCTCTGCGGTAAATTTAAACACTTCTTCCAATACATGTAAATGCTGTTTCCTCGCCTTGTCTGCCGCAAAGTTGTAGCGGTTTCTGGCCTGGGATTCTCCGGCAAACGCCTTCATCAGATTTTCTTTGGTTTTGCTGTCCTTAAATTCTACTGCCATATGGTTCTCCTTTTCCTTTAGATATTAGGCGGCTATGCACCCTCTAAATGAAAGAATTGCCAATTTTTAATTTTTTATTCCAAAAAGATTATAAACGACAAAGTTTAAAAAATGTAAACTAAACCGGATATTATAAAAGGCTTAGACAGAACAACTCTGCCTAAGCTTTTCTCTTTTCACTATGATAAAATAAATCCGTTCCCCCGCAGGGATAAAATGCTACTCCACAGAATAATTCGGAGCCTCCTTTGTAATCTGGATATCATGCGGGTGGCTTTCCTTAAGGGAAGCGGCAGAAATTTCAACAAACTGCGCCTTCTCATGCAGCTCCTCAATGGTTCTTGCCCCGCAGTACCCCATACCGGAACGAAGTCCGCCTAAAAGCTGGAATACGGTATCTTCTACAGTACCCTTATATGCCACCCGGCCTTCCACGCCTTCGGGAACCAACTTCTTGGCATTGTCCTGGAAGTAACGGTCCTTGCTGCCGTTCTCCATGGCGGCAATGGAACCCATGCCCCTGTACACCTTATATTTACGGCCCTGGTATAATTCAAATTCTCCCGGCGACTCATCCGTACCGGCAAAGAGACTTCCCATCATACACACATTGGCGCCTGCCGCCAAAGCCTTGGTAATATCGCCGGAATACTTAATTCCGCCGTCTGCGATTACCGGTATGTCATGCTCCTTGGCCGCCTCGTAAGCCTCCATAATAGCCGTAATCTGAGGAACGCCAATTCCTGCCACCACGCGGGTGGTACAAATCGAGCCTGGGCCGATACCAATCTTAACCGCATCTACGCCCATCTCAATCATGGCCTCGGTGCCGCTCTTGGTTGCCACATTTCCGGCAATCACCTGTAAATCCGGATATTTGTCGCGAATCAGCCGGAAGGTCTTAAGCACATTGGCTGAATGTCCATGAGCCGTATCAATGACAATGGCATCCACCTTGGACTTCACTAATTCGTCTACCCGGTCTGTGATGTCCGGCGTTACCCCTACCGCCGCCGCACAGAGCAGTCTTCCCTGGGAATCCTTGGCAGCATTCGGATATTTAATCGTCTTTTCAATATCTTTAATGGTAATCAGACCTTTTAGGTTAAAATTCTCGTCCACGATAGGCAACTTTTCCTTTCTCGCCGCCGCCAATATCTTCTTGGCTTCCTCTAAGGTTATGCCCTCTCTTGCGGTAATCAGGTTCTCGGTAGTCATGGACTCCTTAATCTTTTTGGAATAATCCGTTTCGAATTTCAAATCGCGGTTGGTGATAATCCCCACCAGCTTACTGCCCTCACAGATTGGCACGCCGGAAATCCGAAACTTTGCCATCAGCTTGTCTGCATCATCTAAGGTATGCTCCGGCGTCAGGGAAAACGGATCCGTAATAACGCCGTTCTCTGAACGCTTTACCTTATCTACTTCCTCCGCCTGCTCCGCAATGGACATATTCTTATGAATCACGCCGATTCCGCCCTGTCTCGCCATGGCGATAGCCATTCTGTGTTCCGTAACGGTATCCATTCCGGAACTCATCAGCGGAATGTGAAGCTGAATCTTCTTTGTCAAACGGGTACTCAGATCCACATCATTGGGAATGACTTCGGAATATGCCGGTACTAACAATACATCATCAAAGGTAATGCCTCTTCCAATAATCTTACTCATGCTCACTCTGCCTTTCTAACCTTAGTTTACTCCTCGTATACACATATGTATAATTTTAGATATTCCGTTCCGTCTAACAGCAAGGGCACGCAGATTGGATCAATATCCGAACGAATCTGCAAATCAGTCCCCAGCACAGAAATTGGGGGCGTAATATCTATTAATTTTCCCTGGGTTGAAAATATAGTTGCCGTATTCCCCATAATCATATTGCTCAGCTCATTTAACGCCGAGCTTGCCATCTCGTCCAACTCCGTCACCTGCATGCCAAACATCATCTTACCCGCAATCTCTAACGCCCTTGGCAATTCCATAGCCAGTACAGCCTGTCCCTTCATCTGCCCGACAACGCCTACAGTAATCGTATAGGTAGGTTTAGTAAAAGAAAAACCTGCCAATGAAGGCTTCCCCACTGATAGCTTCAACTGGGTAACCGTTTCAAACACACTCATGGTAGACTGTAAAAACGGATTAATATTATTAACATCTAACGCCTTTCTCATGTTAATCCCCTTTTCCCTTTATTCATGCAATCTCACATAATAACCATTATACAGGAAACCATTCCTCTTAGCAAACAAAATTATTGAAATTTTTGGTTTTTTTTGAATATTTACCTATTTTAACACCTGATAGTTTTTTTGCAAGCCTTTTTTCTTTTTGAAACCTGTGTTATACTAGTGCATAATGTGTAAATATAAGGAACCGAATGGAGGCCGTTATGAACCAGCAATTTCATGATATCCTGCCTGACATTGTCAGCGCAATTACCGATAATTATGCCAAAAGCGATATGTTAATGGGTAAGTCCGCCAAATCCCTTCCCACCAGAAGCGGAATCATCGACATATTAAACGACTTAAAAATGGTGCTATTTCCCGGTTATTTTAATACCGAGCCGGTGCATATCCACAATGCAGACTACTATACGGGGCAGCTTCTTTCCGATATTCATTCCAAGCTGACGGAACAGGTGGCTTTAGCCCTTGCCTATGAACGGGAACCGGATATTACCTCCGCCACCCCCGCCCTCATGGCCGAGGCGGAACAGATTTGCCAGGATTTTCTGACTGCCATTCCGAACATTCAGAAAATGCTTTTGTTAGATGTACAGGCCGGCTATGACGGGGATCCTGCGGCCAAGAACCGGGAGCAGATTATCTTTTCTTATCCCGGCTTTTACGCCGTTATGGTGTACCGCATTGCCCATGAACTGTATCAGATGAAGGTCCCGTTTATCCCCCGCATTATGACCGAGCACGCCCACAGCAAAACCGGAATTGACATTAACGCCGGGGCGACCATTGGAAAGTATTTCTTTATGGATCATGGAACCGGCATTGTCATCGGCGAGACCACAATTATCGGGGACTATGTAAAACTGTATCAGGGCGTTACCTTAGGCGCCTTAAGCACCAGGGGAGGACAGCATTTATCCGGCGTCAAGCGCCACCCTACCATCGAGGACCGGGTTACCATATACGCCAACGCCACCATTTTAGGCGGCGAGACTGTTATCGGTAAGGAATCTGTTATCGGAGGCGGCGCCTTTATTACCAGCTCCATACCGGAAAAGACAAGAGTGGTCATTACCCCGCCGGAGCTATCCATTAAAAATGATACCCAGACAGAACTTTCCGCCACCAATTATATCTATGAAATATAACCTTGCGGCAGAAAAACCAGACAGAGGAACGAAACCATGGTATTAGCATGTCAGAATATCTCAAAGGCCTACGGCGCCCATGAGATTTTGAATCACATTGATTTTCATATAGAGGCAAAGGAAAAGCTGGCGATTGTCGGCATTAACGGCGCAGGCAAATCCACCCTTCTCAAAATCATTATGAAGGAGGAGACCGCTGACGAGGGACAGATTATCATCGGAAAAGACGTCTCCTTGGGCTACTTAGCGCAGCATCAGGATATCTATTATGGCAAGACCATTTATGAGGAACTTCTCGATGTGAAACAAGAGACCATTGAATTGGAAACCCAGCTTCGGCAGTTAGAAGCCGATATGAAACATTTATCGGGGGAGGAGTTAGAGGAAGCCTTCCGCCGCTATAACCATTTAAACCATATCTTTGAAATGCAGGACGGCTATGCGTTTGAGAGCCGGATTAACGGTATCCTTAAAGGGCTCGGCTTTTCCGAGGAAGAATTTGACCGCCCGGTTGCAGAACTTTCCGGCGGGGAAAAGACAAGGGTGGCTCTTGGCCGGCTGCTGCTTTCCAAGCCGGACGTCCTCCTGTTAGACGAACCGACCAACCATCTGGACCTTGACAGCATTGCATGGCTCGAGGGATATTTAAAAAGCTATGACGGGGCCGTCATTATCGTATCCCATGACCGATATTTTCTGGATAAGATTGTCACTAAAGTATTGGAGTTGGAAAACGCCTGCGGCGCTCTCTACCATGGCAATTACAGCTACTATGCGGGAAAGCGGGAAGAAATCCGTCTCTCCAAATACCGGGCCTATATGAACCAACAGGCGGAAATCAAACATCAAGAGGAAGTAATTGCAAAGCTTAAGCAGTTTAACCGGGAAAAATCCATCAAACGGGCGGAAAGCCGGGAAAAGCTGCTTGACAAAATGGAGCGGATTGAAAAGCCCCAACAGATTCATGATGAAATGCGCCTTACCTTAACGCCTGCCATTACCAGCGGCAATGATGTGCTGACCGTTGAGGGGCTTTCCAAATCCTATGACAGCAAGCCCTTATTTTCTGATGTATCCTTAGAGGTCAGGCGGGGAGAACGCGTCGCGCTGATTGGAAATAACGGAGCCGGAAAGACTACCATTTTGAAAATCATCAACCAGTTATTGCCAAAGGATTCCGGAAGGATTGCTTTGGGTTCTCAGGTGCATATCGGCTACTACGACCAGGAGCACCAGCTTCTCCACCCGGATAAGACCATATTAGATGAACTCCATGACGCATACCCGGATATGACTAACACGAAAATCCGCAATGTGCTGGCGGCATTTTTATTTACCGGCGACGAAGTCATGAAGGAGATCAAAGAGTTAAGCGGCGGCGAGCGGGGCCGGGTGAGTCTTGCCAAGCTTATGCTTTCCAACGCCAATTTTCTGATTTTGGACGAGCCTACCAACCATTTAGACATTACCTCCAAGGAAATCTTAGAAAATGCCCTGAATAACTATGAAGGTACGGTACTCTATGTGTCCCATGACCGCTATTTTATCAACCGGACTGCCACCAGGATTCTTGAGCTACAGGCTACAGGCGTTACCTCTTATGGCGGCAACTATGACTACTACATGGAAAAAAAGATTGCTGCCGCCGCTGATACGGAAGCGGCCCCCAAAGCCGTCAAAGAAGAAACCGACAGCAAAAAAGACTGGAAGAAAAATAAAGAGGCGCAGGCAAAGGAGCGGAAACGCCTTAACGACATTGAAAAAACCGAGAACCGGATTGAGGAATTAGAACGGCAGATTGACCGGCTGAATGAAGAAATGGCTCTGCCGGAAAATGCGTCTGACGCCGGAAAGCTGACGGAGCTTTCCCTTGAGCAGGACGCCGCCGCCAAAGAATTAGAAACCCTCTATGCCGTTTGGGAAGAACTATCCTCCTAGATATTCCTCTAAGGTGATCCCCCGCTGCATAATCTCTTCCGCCGCTGCCTTACCCACATACCGGAAATGCCAGGATTCATAGGAAAAGCCGGTAACGTCCTCCTTTCCTCTGGGATAGCGGAGAATAAATCCGTAATCAGCGCAGTTTTCCCGCAGCCATTGGTTAGCTGCTGTATCTTCCTGGGTTTCGTCTAACCGCTGGTTTGCCACTGACACAATATCCACAGCAAGGCCGGTTTCGTGCTCACTGTAATGGGCCGGCGCCACAGTCATCAAAGCGTCCTTTCTTGCCTCATCCTCGTCCATTCCCGCATTTATATTCTTTTCAATCTCCTCCTTCAACAGCTGCTCCTGTTTTTCGGAGGTTCGAAAACCGCTGGAGACCAACAGCGTGCTTTTGGTTGCCCTCGCTCCGTCCATTAACATATTCTGCAAATCTCCATACATGACCTCCGCTATCTGTTGTCCGTTATCCAGAGAAATAAGAGGAATCTCATAGTTGGTAGGCAGATAAAAGGACTTATTGACGAGGATTAAAGCCTCCTCTAACTGATCTTCCTCTCCCTCCTGCGACATATCTTCTTCCTCGGCCTGTAAATTGCCGCCTTCCTTTTCCGGCTTACTATTTCTCCCTGACTGCGTTTTCTTCTCATTCATATGGACGGCAGCGGCAGCCTCCCTGATTTTCTTCTGCATATAATTATCACAAAATTTCCGGATTCCCACAAAGGTGCCGGCCACAATCCCGCCCGTAAGCAGTACAGCAAAAATCAGCACAGACCATGCGCCTAACCATTGCAGCCTTCTTTTCAGAGTGATTTTTCTCTTTCTCCTGCGACGCATAAAAAAATGCCTCCTTGTGTGTTGATAACATCAGTATATCCGGTAAATGTATCATTTTTTCACGCAAAAGGCATCGTTTTTGTATCATTTTAATAAGCTGCCGATTCACTAAAGTCGTCTTCATACATAGACTTCGAACCGCTCTCATTCATTTTTATATATCCGTCATTAAAGTTCTCCACTTCAAAGCGGAAATCACCATAGTCCCCATCTACTTCGTCAACGCCATAGTTATACATTCTGCAATTAATCTTCCCGATATCGGATATCCAAAATTCCATGTTGCAGCTTACCGTATCCTTTGTGGCAAATATGATATCAGAATCACCTACGCTAATTTCCGTAATTTTTTCCCCTTCCTTTTCATCGCCGGTGTCTTTTTCTTCTTCCCCCAACAGATAATCTACATAGGCCCTGCCCCAATGCTCAGCAAGTCCGTTCCTGGCAATTCCCCACGCAGTGGTAATTCCTTTTTCATCCTCTGCCCATTTCTCCCTTATCTCATTGATATAAGGAGAAACCGCGCTGCTGCATACCAATTCCGCCATATATATCTGATAGGTGTCTGCGTCTACCCAGAAATCCATATCGGAGCCATATCCCGTAGCAAAAGCCACCTTCCATAAATATATGATTTTTCCCGGCTTATAGCTTACCGTAACCGCAATCAGTCTGGCATAATCATAATCTTTCTTCATATCCAGTTTATCGCTGACAACCGGCAGCAGAGATTTGTCCTCTAACTTTATGATTTCCTCCTCTAAGCGTTCCAAAAGCCTGCTGTCGTTTTTCTTAAGCTCCTGGTAATCTTCTTTTACTACCACATCAACAATATTTTTATCTCCCTCTCCAAGAATACTCAGCTTTTCCGCCGGGGTAAGGCTTGTATTCATGGCGTCCGACTGCTTCTCCGCATAGAGCCGGTAGGAGTTTAAATATTCCGTATCGTACTGGTCCGTAATGTATTCCGGAAGAAAAACAACACCAAGCACGAGCAGGGCAGCCAACGCCAACGTTACTATCCATGTCAAAAATCCTCTCATTCCATCACCCCGTCCTTCCTGTCTGTATGACCTTTCGCTTTCCCCTTGTCCTTCCCATTCGGGCTGTCTGTATGCTTTTTTGCTTTCCCCTTATCTTTCCCATCCGGGCTGTCTGTATGGCCTTCCGCTTTCCCCTTGTCCTTCCCAACCGGACGGTCTGCCAGAATCTCATTTTCTCCCTTTAAGATTACGCTCACTGTCGTTCCCTTGCCGGGCTCGCTTTCTATATCCCAGCTTGCCCCATGTATCTGCACAATCCGGCTGCACAGCGTCATACCAAGCCCTGCGCCGCCCTCCTTGCGGGAACGGGATTTGTCCACCATATAAAAGGCGTCGGTAATCTTAGAAAGGTCCTCCTCAGGAATCCCTCTGCCCTCGTCCCGCACGCTGATTTCATAGCCGGACCCAACCGTCCTTCCCTCAATCCAAATCCGCTGTCCCTCTGTCGACGCCTTTCTCGCATTATCAATCAGATTGGCAAAAAGGGAAATCAATAAATCCTTCTCCCCATATACCTTTCCCTTTTCCGCAGACATTTTCAACTCCATATTCTTTTCTAAGGTGCCAACCTCCGCTAAGTCAAAGACCGTCTCAATAAAATAATGGGCGTCCATGTTGACAAATTCAAAATCCTGCTTTTTTAATACCATCAGCTCTAACAGTTTAAAGGACAACGCCTCTAGCCGCTTGCCCTGAGAGTAAATATAGCCCGCTGCCTTAATGCGTTCTTCCTCGGTAAGATTCATGGAACGGATCATGTCCGCATAGCCGATAATGGAGGTAAGCGGCGTTTTCAGTTCATGGGCAAAAGCGGAGGTGAAATTTTCCTGCCGCTTTGCCTGGTCCTCTAAGGATAACATTCTGTCTGAAAGCCGGTCTGCCATAACATTAAAATCCTGGGCTAACACGCTTACCTCATCATGACCGGACACCTTCGCCCTGGCGGACATATTCCCCTTTGCATAGTTTCTCGCAATACCGGAAAGCTGCCGCACAGAGCGGGTCAGAAAATAAGAGATAATAAAAGTAACCAACGCCACGCCGGCCAGCATAAAAAGAATCGTCGTCCGATAGGTATGAAACATCTGCTTCCGTTCTTCAAATATATGGGATATATCCGTAGTCGTTACCAAGTATAGCTGTTTCTGGCTTAACCGGAAATCAATGACACCAGCCACATCCAAATAATGCCGGCTCCCTTCCTGATAAATCTGATAGCCGCTCTCTTCAAGGCTTATCTGCTCTAACAAAAGGGCGTCCGGTTTCCGGTCTGTATCTGAATATATGGTAGGACCATAAGAATCCATAATCTGCATGGTCGTTTTCTCTGTGTCCATCCAACTGTTTAAGGACTGCGCCAACTCATTCAACACCTGAACACCGGCATGTTCATACAAATCCGGTGCGGAATTTAATGTGGTTTCATAAGTCAGCTTTATCATCTGATTCTGATTTTTCCCCATCTCAATTTCCCGGTCCAGAGCAGAATGAAATACCGTCTGAATTATCAGCGTCCCAAAAATGCTAAAGGACAACGCCGCCAATATAAATGTACTTAAGAAAACCTTTCCATATATCTTCATGCTTTCTCCAATCCGCCTTATTCGCAAATCTGCGTCTTTATTCCTCCGGTATCTCCAACCGGTATCCCACCTTATATACCGCCTTGATCCTGTCCTCCCATTCCAGCTTTTTCCGAAGCCGCTGGACATGAAGGTCAACGGTTCTGCTATCCCCTAAATAACTGCTCTCCCATACATTTTCATAAATGGTTTCCCGGTAAAGGGCAATATTTTTGTTGCGGACGAAAAGCAAAAGCAGCTCAAATTCCTTTAAGGTCAACATAATCTGTTTTCCGTTCTTCATCACCACGCGGGAGGGAATGTCAATCTCCACATCTAATACAGATATTTTATCGTCTGCCTTGTGGTACCGGCGCAATACGGTCTCCACTCTCGCTAACAGTTCCACAATCTCAAAGGGCTTTGTGATATAGTCGTCTGCTCCGGCCTTTAACCCCTTTACCCGGTCGTCTAATTCTCCCATGGCCGTAATAAAAATCACCGGCATGTCCAAAGTTTTCGTGTAATCTAACAGCTCATATCCATTAATGCCCGGCAGCATAATATCAAGGAGCACCAAATCAAAACGCTCCTGACTTAAAATATCTGCCGCGGTATTGCCATCAAAGGCACATTCACAATGATAGCCCGCCTTTACTAAATTCATCCGAATCAAATCGGAAATGGGTTCCTCGTCTTCTACAATCAAAATCTTTATCATCATAGTATCCTTTCATCTATCAGCGCAGGCTCCGCCTGCTTATCCTTATTATTAAATCCTTCCGGTAAACCTTATTCTTTCCTGTTATTATTTACTATATGATTGTATCATAATTGTATCTTACAGAAAAATTTTTTTGCTTTGCTTCCTTACCTTCAGCCTGACAGGGTATCTTTTTTCTATAACGAAAAAAAAATTGTTTTACTTCCTGCGGCAAGTCAAGTATAATACAAAAAAGCAAATCAGAATAACAACGTTATGTTATTCACAATATATAATGATTATTTCAGGAGGATAGGAAGATGACAGAATGGGAAAAGGCACAGGCGGGATATTTGTACGATGCAAACTATGACAAGGAGATTGCCGAGGCAAGAACCAAATGCGCGGATCTTTGTTACGAATTTAATAACTGCAAACCTTCCGATATGCAAAAGCAGAATGAATTGCTGCACCGGATATTGGGCGAGATAAAAGGAAATATCGTAATTACCGCGCCATTTTACTGCGATTACGGATTTAACATTTCTGTGGGAAATAATTTTTATACCAATCACAACTGCGTTATCTTAGACGGGGCAAAGGTTTCCTTTGGAGATAATGTATTTATTGCGCCGAACTGCGTCTTCTCAACGGCAGGACATGCCATAGATGCCACGCAGCGGAACGAGGGCTTAGAAATCGCCCTGCCGATTCAGGTTGGCAATAATGTGTGGTTCGGAACCAGTGTCAGCGTGCTGCCCGGCGTCACCATTGGAGACAATACGGTAATCGGGGCGGGCAGCG
This sequence comes from uncultured Lachnospiraceae bacterium, assembly GCA_947625015.1. GTDB lineage: Bacteria > Bacillota > Clostridia > Lachnospirales > Lachnospiraceae > CAG-590. The sequence continues at coordinate 11,411 of CANQMR010000035.1, forward strand.
TCGTCAACAGGGATATCCCCTCCGGCGTCATTGCGGCAGGAAATCCATGCCGCATCATACGCCGGATTACAGAGGCCGACAAACAAAAATATCCCATATGGGAGGGCTGACTATGTAAAATTATAAAGCCGCCTCTAAACTCTTTCGAATCTCCTTGATGAAATTCTCGGAATTTAATACCGTCGGATTGTCAATCGTGGTAATCAGCGCCAAATCTTTCGTCATCTTGCCGGATTCAATGGTGCCTAAGGTTGCAGCCTCTAACTTATCCGCAAAGGCCATAAGTTCCGGAATATTGTCCAGCTCTCCACGCTTTCTTAATGCGCCTGTCCATGCAAAAATGGTTGCCACAGAATTCGTGGAGGTCTCCTCTCCTGCTAAATGCTTGTAATAGTGGCGCTGCACTGTTCCATGAGCAGCCTCGTACTCATACACACCGGAAGGAGACACCAGCACAGAGGTCATCATCGCCAAAGAGCCGAACGCGCTGGAAACCATGTCTGACATCACATCACCGTCATAGTTCTTGCAGGCCCAGATAAATCCGCCCTCCGCTTTCATCACGCGGGCAACCGCATCATCAATCAGGGTGTAGAAATACTCAATCCCTGCCGCTTTGAATTTCTCGTCATACTCTGCATCATAGATTTCCTGGAAAATATCCTTGAATCTGTGGTCATATTTTTTGGAAATGGTATCTTTCGTGGCAAACCATACCGACTGCTTTGTGTCCAGAGCATAATTAAAGCATGCCCTTGCAAAACTTGAAATGGACTCGTCCAGATTATGGATACCCTGAATCACGCCAGGACCCTTGAATTCATGTATGGTCTCCCGGATTTCCGTACCGTCCTCACCGGTAAATACTAATTCTGCCTTTCCTGCCCCCGGCACCTGAATCTCTGTATTCTTATAAACATCGCCGTAAGCATGTCTTGCCAAAGTAATCGGCTTAACCCAGTTCTTTACACAGGGTTCAATTCCCTTTACCACAATGGGGGCGCGGAACACTGTACCGTCCAAAGCTGCGCGGATAGTCCCGTTAGGAGATTTCCACATTTCCTTCAAATTATATTCGGTCATGCGGGCCGCATTAGGGGTAATGGTGGCGCACTTAACCGCTACTCCATATTTTTTCGTTGCCTCTGCGGAATCAAAGGTCACCTGATCATCTGTCGCATTCCGATGTTCCAAACCTAAATCATAATATTCTGTCTTCAGATCGATAAAGGGAAGCAAAAGCTCATCTTTAATCATCTTCCAGAGTATTCTGGTCATCTCATCCCCGTCCATCTCTACTAACGGGGTTGTCATCTTAATCTTATCCATACTTCTATCCTCCTGTATCCTTTCATCCAGCCGCTCAGAAAAATAAGCCATAGGTTTTTCCCTTATGACTCATTTGTCGTGACCGTATTTTATTAATCATACCCATATAGAATAACAGATAATTTCCATAATGGCAACTTTAGATTTTAAATTTTTTCCACTTTTGTAAATTGTGCTAACCGGGAAGGGGTAGTTGAGCAAACATCTGCAGCCACGCTTTCGCTCTGTTGAAAACGCAGCGGTACATAAGCGGAGGACTTGTAAACGGTCTTATCCTGTAATAACTGAAGTCCTCCGCAAGTACCGGCGTTTTCAAAGGGGCTGCTGATGTTTCCCCAACCACCCCTCCCCGGAGCAAGTTCTTCGAGAGCATTACTTATTTTTTTATTTTTTTAATTTTAGTAGCTTTACCACTTTTACCAAAATAATACTTTTTACCTTTAACAGTTTTCCACTTCTTCGTAATCATCTGGCCTTTTTTATTAAAATAATAATATTTACCATTAATTTTTTTGAGGCCTTTTACCATTTTACCATTTTTATTATAATAATATTTTTTACCATTTTTCTTATACCAGCCACGTTTTTTATTCTTATTTTTAGTTGTCTGTGCCTCAGATTTGACATTCTGGTCACTTTCTTTATTTATTACCTTATTTTCGGTATTATTAGTGGTTTCGTTATTCTGTGGTGCCTCTGTGGTAACCTGAGGAATATCTGTAGTATGGACTGCTTCTTCCTCCATATCTACTGAATCTTCTTTTTCTTCTTTTTCTACTTTAAAAAATACTTCATATGGGTCGTATTTATATTTTTTTGTTCCCGTATACGGTTCGCTTATCGCATACATTGTTTTATAATCCGTTTCACCTATGGAAACTTTCCAATAATTAAGTTTTTCACTTTTTGTTTTACCGGTTTTATACGCCATATACCAATCGTAATATGAATCCCAACATTTGTGACTCTGATCTCTATATTTAGTTATAATTTCTCGAATAGGGTGTTTATACCACTCTGTATAATATTTGTAATATGGATGGTCCTCTGTGATACTTGTGAGTACCTTGTAGGTTGAATATTCGATGGTATACTTACAAGCATCAGAGTCCTCAAGCTCACTCCAAGATTCATATTGTATACCATCTACTTTAAACGCCATATGTGAATCAGGATAATCATTATCCTCTGCACTTTGTGTATCTTTGACTTCAATATCTACATTGTCTGGATCTGGATTATAACATTTACGTTCGCCTTGAACATATACATTCTGGATTCCGGTAGGAATAAATATGTCTATATATTCTGTGTCTGCTGCCTTAACCACTGTGGTGGGGGCTACCATTGCGATTACCATCATTGTGATTGTTATTAATATCTTTTTCATATTCACCAGTCCTTTCGTTTAAAAATTATTTATTATTTATTATGGTTTTATTATATATTGTTTTGTTATATTAATAAATAGATTTTTCGTTTATTTTTAAAATTTTTTTCATAAAAAAATTATGTTATCCAATATCCCGTTTCAACCATTTTTTATCATTCCTCTGTCTCCACCTATATGTAAGAAAAAGTTTTCAGGATAAATATTATCAGAGTCAGGGTAACAGAGGACAACAGGGTGGTCGCGACTACAATTCCGGAGGCCAGTACGCCATCGCCGCCCATATTCTTTGCCATAATGTAAGAGCTTACGGTTGTGGGTGCGCCGGTCAGAATCAGCAACGCCACCAGTTCTTCATTGCGGAAGCCCATAGCTACAGCCGCCGGAAGAAAGATGCCCGGTATCAGAATCAGCTTGATTACAGTGGCAACCGAAGTCAGCTTCCACCGTTTTGCCGCCGCCCCGGTAGAAAAGCCTGCCCCTATGGTGAGCAACGCCAAAGGCGTGGAAAGAGAGCCCACGCTGTCAATGGTCTTTGCCACAATGGAAGGAAATTCAATATGCAGCAGGGCAAAGGGAATCCCTGCGAAAATTCCGATAATAATGGGGTTCGTCACTATTCCCCACAGAGTTTTTTTAATCACCGCCGCCCGGTTGGTCTCTCCCGCATTAGCGCTCCGAATCAGCACAATGACAGAAAAAATATTGAACAAAGGAATGGACGCCACAATCATCATCGGCACCAGTCCGCTGTCCCCGTATATATTTTGCGCAAAGGCAATGCCAAGAATTGCGGCGCTGCCCCGGAAGCTCCCCTGCACAAACGTACCCACCAGGCTTTTGTCCTTAATAAAAAGCTCTGCCATAAGCCAGGTAACGCCAAAGAAAATGCAGGTGCCAAAAAAACAGAAAAGCACAAATTTTAAATTGAAGTCATGGGACAGATCTGCCCCTGCAATATCCTTAAATACCAGTACCGGCAAAGCCACCTTAAACACCAGCTTATCTCCCACCGATACAAAATCATCTGTCAAGAATTTAAGCCTTTTTAACCACCAGCCCAAAAGCATAACTAAAAACACAGGCATGGTGGCATTCAGGCTGTATATAAAATTGCTCATGTAAAAACCTTTCCATTCCCCGGCATCTGCCGCTTATATTACCGTCTCTTATCTCTATCGTCCTTGCCGCCCTTATCCTTTTGTCCTATGATAAAGAGGGCTACCACCACAATAATGGATACAATCAAACATATGGCTATCAGCCAGGGCTTGGAGCTGTCGCCGGTATTTGCCATTCCGATTAACCAATTATACATCTCAATCCGTCCTTTTCCTATATTATATACCGTTTCCACGAAGGATAACGCCTACTCCTCCGGGTGATAATCCTTGACCACATCCTTGTCCGGTATGGCCTTCCGGGTAGAATTAACAAAATTGCGTACCTGAACCACAGCCTGGTTAATAGGTATATTGGTTCCCGCGCCGGCAATACAGCCGCCGGGACAGGCCATGCCCTCAATGAGACAGCCGTTCTTCTTGCCCGCCTTGGCAAGCATCAGCATCTTGCGGCACTCGTCCAGTCCCTCTGCATGTTCGATATGCACCTCCGTACCCGGATAGTATTCGTCAATGCACTCCTCAACGGCCTTAGCCACGCCGCCGGCCACTGCATACCCACGGCCCGCGCCGGTAGCGTCCGCAATCGGTTCGCCAATGCGGAAATCATCAAACTCAATATCCTTGGCAATGAACATGGCGTCCAATTCCTCAAAGGTAATGACAAAGTCCACATCACTGCGCACTGTCCGCCGCATAGCCTCTAACTTCTTAGCCGCGCATGGACCGATAAACACAACGGAGGAATCCGGGTGCGCCTTCTTAATCATTCTCGCCGTCGCCACCATCGGCGTTAAGGCATTGGAAATCTTATCAATCGTCTCCGGGAAATGCTTCTTGGAAAGCATGGCCCATGAAGGACAGCAGGAGGTAAGCAGAAATGGCACCTTGCCCGTAGCCACTTCCTCCACATAATGCTCCGCCTCAGTCATAGCCCCCATGTCCGCGCCCATGGCCACCTCATATACTCCGGCAAAGCCCATTTTAAGAAGAGCCGCCTTAATCTTATCCGGAGTGGCATACTCGCCGAACTGCCCCACAAAGGCAGGGGCAAGGGCAGCATAGATTTCCCTGCCGGAGCGAAGCGCCCGGATTAACTGGAAAATCTGGGACTTATCCGCAATGGCTCCAAAGGGACAATTAACCATGCACATACCACAGGACACGCATTTATTCTCATCAATCTTTGCCCGGCCCAACTCATCGCTTACGATGGCGTTAGCGCCGCAGGCATCCGCGCAGGGACGGCGCTTGTGGGAAATGGCGTCATAGGGGCAGGTGCTTTTACACTTGCCGCATTTGATACAGATATTCTTATCAATCACAGACTTGCCGTTCTCCATGTGGATCGCCCCCACAGGGCAGACCTCCATGCAGGGATGGGCGACACAGCCCTTACACTGATTGCTGACCTCGTACACATTATGCTCACAGGCATTGCAGGCCGCCGGAATCACCTGCATCAGCGGCGGCTCATAATATTTCTCATCAATATTACTCTCCTCAATCCCCTGGGTTAAATGCACCGGCTTATCCTCCGGCCGCAGAGACATTCCCATGGCAAGACGGATACGCTCTCTGGTAATCGCCCGTTCCCTGTAAATGCTTTCACAATACTGGGGCGTATCCCCCGGCGTAATCTTATAGGGAATCGCCTCGATATCGTCAATAATATTATCCGAATGATACGCCAGGTTAGCCACCTCCGTAAACACCTGGCGTCTCAGCCGCTTTACGTTCGTCTCTAAATTTCTCAATACACTCTCTCCTCCATAATCAAAAGTCATCGGTTGCATAACTGCCTACATTATACTATAAATGAGAGAGTTTTTCTACTTTTATCTTTTTCCAACTGCAAAATGCCCGATTACCGCTTCTCTCTGCTCTTTTGTGGAAAAGCCGAACAGCATAAGAAGAAATGCAATCACAGCCGCCGTTGCGGACAACACCGTGTGGACAGGCATTTCCGGGTTCACATTTAACACCAGAAAAATCGTTATACTTACCATAAGGCTTACCAGATATTTCACAAAAGAAAAATATACGCCTTCTTTTGACAAATCCTGTTTTTGATAAAGCCGCACTGCAAGGACTGCGAGAACCGCTCCCAAAACAAGATACGCCAGGGCATACCAGCCAAAGGAGCTCCACCTGGAAAAATCAAAAAGTATGCTTAAATTGACTGTTCCCACAAGCTCCGTTTTTCCGGCATAGACATACTCAGCCATATATTCCAGCGGCTTTCCCTGATAAAGGATTTCCGGCGTCAGCATCTTATGCGCCCAATTTCCCGGCAGATAATTAAGTTTTGCCGCCAACTCCGGGGAATAGAATCTTCCACCGGAAAGCTTTTGAAATATAAAACCAAACAGTTTCTGATAAAAAGGTCTGGCGGTATTATGATTAAACAGCCAGCTCACTACGTATGCCGACATTCCCATGCAGGCGATCACGCCCGCCAGTCTGGTTCTTCCATTCACAAAAAGAACCTCTAATAAATTAATAATACCCAGTAAAAACCAAAGATAACAGATATCTGTGGCAATCATCCCGAAAACGGATCTTCCAAGCCAGGGAAGGCTAATCTCGGCCCGCGAAAAAAACCCTTCCACCTTAAAGTAAAAAATCAGGCCATAGATTGTAAGAACCAGCAGCACCAGTAAACTGTCCATCATAAGATGAAAACATATCCTTTCCTTTCGCTTTACCGGAAGCATCTGCAAAAAATCCCTTCCATAGCTGTTCTTTTCCAACCCGAAAATGAATCCTTTCCCTACCAGTAAAACGACCAGCACAGGCAGGCAGACAGACACGCCCAACAGTGCGGCCACGCACACATAGCCTACCTGAAAATCCAGGTCAAATCCCACAAAACTTATGATATTAAGAGGCTCCCGCATATTTACTAAAGAGTCGACTGACAGGGGATCTGAGAACAATTCCCAGACATGATTGCCCGCGCACAGCCACACCAATGCCGCTACTAAAAACAACAGATAATATTTCCATTCCTGCCTCCATAATTTCTTCATTTACTTCACCTCCAGCACTTTCCTTTTTCCCGCCGACCATGGATGAATCAGCAAAAAGAGTACAACTCCGCTTATAAACGCTATCAGTATCTGAACATATTCATTATCAAGCATTACATATTCATTTAAGATAAAAAATACAAAAAATCCAAATACAACGGAAAAGACATAATCCATCCATGGAAAATATAAAAACTTTCCTTTGGACAAATCGCGCTTTCCGCTTAACAGTCCCATAATCAAAATCATACCCAGTATCATTGCCAGCATGAGACATACAATGACCGGTAAGACTTCCTCTGCCTCTGAATAAAATCCCCCACGAAAGCTAAATGTATTTTGGGGCGACACAAGTCCCTCTAACACAGTATCATATTTAAACAGGTAGTACTCCCAGAACTCTATCCCCTGACTCAGACAACTGTATACCACAAGGGAACCCGCCACTCCGGCAACAGGATGCTTTGCCAGAAATGTCCCAAAATACATCCATGTAAACGCCGCCACAATATACATAAAATACACGCCCCAATAACAGAACAGCTCCCCATTGGCTTTAGGCACCAGCTCCGCCGGACCTGCCGCCAAGGAAAACGCCTTCGCCGCATGTAACATCTCCCGGTTATAGCTGGTCTGGTATGCGATAAAAATTCCAAGCTGCAGCAGGGCGGACAGAGCCAATATACCCATTATGGAAAAATATTCATGAAAAACCTGCACCCACTGTTTTACCGGAACCGTCCGCTGAAATTCCGCTGAAGACCGGTCCATATAGACATACTGTCTGCACAGCATAATAAGAAGCAGCAAAAGTATCATGGGATAATAGCCAAAAATCTGAAAATCAATCGCTTTATCATTGTAAATTTTAAACAGGCATTTCCCGCTTTCCAGCAGACCGGAATTTTTTTCCAGAAAAGTATCTGCCGATTCGTTCTCCATACCGTATGCGAACAGCCTCCCCTCATATTGGGAATTGTCTTCCAAACACACATAAAAGGAATCTGCCCCGGTTAAAAGCAGCAAAAGCAGCAATGCAGTCAGATAAAACTTCCATGTAACCCGGTTCATCTTTGAAAATCCACTCATCAGCCCTCACCTTCCTCATTTTCCGCTTCCTTATCTCCTGTCTTCTTGTCTCTTGTCTCCTTACCTCTCATCTTCTTATCCCTTGTCACCTTATCTCGCGTCTCGTTCCCCTCCGCTTTCTTCTCTCTGGCCTCCTCTAAAATCACGAACATTTCCTCCAAAGAGACGTCCACCGGTTCAATCAGGCTGGCGCCAAGCTTCTTAAGTTTTGCCGACAGTTCCTCGTCATACTCCCGTACCACTATGGTATAAATGCTTCCCACATTGCTAATCTTTAAAATCTGAGGCAGGCTGTAAAGCTCTTTCCCCGCTCCACATTCAAAAATCACATTTAGCTTTACCAAGATATTTTTCATGTCTTCCATGCTCATCTGCCGTTCTACTTCCCCCTTATGCATCATCGTTACCATATCGCATATCTTTTCCAACCCCTCCAGATTGTGAGAACTGATGAGCACTCCCATATCCTGATTTTCTACCTCGGTAATCAGCATTTCCAGAAACCTTGCCTTTGCCACCGGATCCAGACCGGAAGTGGGCTCGTCTAAAATCAGATAATCCGGCTCCTTTGACACCTCCAGCATAAAGGCGAGACGCATTTTCTGTCCCTTAGACAGCGTATGGATTCTCTTATTCACCGGCAGTTCAAAGACCTGATTAAAGGAATTGAATTTCTCCGTATTGAACCTTGGATAAAATTTTCTATACATGGACACCATGCCCTGTATCGTATAATACGGGATATATTCGTTGTAATCCGCCACATAGCCAATCTTCTCCTTTACCTCCGGATTATCATAGACCGGTGCGCCGTCATAGAGAACCTCGCCCTTATCCGTCCGGTAAATGCCGGCCACGCATTTTATGAGCGTTGTCTTGCCTGCGCTGTTTTCCCCAATCAGTCCATGAATCTCGCCCCGCTCTACCGTAAGGCTGATATCCTTTAGCACAGGCGTCCTCGTATATCCCTTAACCACATTTCTCACTTCAATCATACACTCATCTCCTCATACATTCCTTTTATTAATTCCAGAATCATCTTTCTGTCATAGCCCATCATTTTCAGTTCCATCAGGTCTGTCCGGATACGCCGTTTAATCTCGGACAGCTTTGCCTCGTCTACCTTCAGTTCCAGTTTTCCCGCAATAAAGGTTCCCTTTCCCCGTATGGTCTCAATAATTCCCTGACGCTCCAATTCCTGGTATGCCTTTGCCACAGTTCCCGGAGTAATCTTAAGCTCTAAAGCCAATCTCCTTACAGACGGTATGCTGTCTCCAGACTGTAAATGTCCCCGCATAACATGGAATTTCATCTGTTCCACAATCTGCTCATAAATGGGCGTACTGCCCTTAAAGTCCAATGTGACCATATTTCCTCCTTTCCCCGCAATTAAAGAAATCCGCCTTCACATACAGTAAGAAATTAAATCTGCCTACACATACAGCAGAAAATGCTATCCCTTTTTCAACTGTACCACTTGATATGATACAGTTATAACACTTTTCCAGGACGCTGTCAAGTACGAAATACTTGGCTGTTTTTAAAACAGATGTGTTTTCACAAAGCAAAGGAACCTGTCAAAGAAATGTACATTTTAGGGAGTGTACAAAATCTGAAAAAGAGATTATAATATTACAGATGAGCAAATCAGGCGCGGCCTGAATAAGGGTATGCTAAGGAGGGAACCAGAATGCGACAGTTTGAGAAATCACACAAATTAGACAATGTATGTTATGATGTCAGAGGTCCGGTAGTGGAGGAAGCCAACCGGATGGCTGAAAATAATATTGATATATTGAAGTTAAATATCGGCAATCCCTATCCCTTTGGGTTCAACGCCCCCAATGAGATTATTCAGGATATCCGCTACAATCTGCTGGAGTCACAGGGATATTCGGATTCCAAGGGAATTTTTGGCGCAAGAAAGGCAATTATGCAGTACTGCCAACTGAAAAATATTCCCAATGTGGGAATCAATGATATATACACCGGAAATGGTGTGTCAGAGCTGATTACCATGAGTATGCAGGGATTATTAAATGACGGAGACGAGATACTTATTCCTGCGCCGGATTATCCGCTCTGGACCGGAGCTGCCAACTTAGCAGGAGGCAAACCGGTACACTATATCTGCGACGAGCAGGCCAACTGGTATCCCGACATTAAGGATATGGAGAGCAAGATTACCGACCGGACAAAGGGAATTGTCATTATCAATCCCAACAACCCCACCGGCGTTCTTTATCCAAAGGAGATATTAGAGGAAATTGTAGAACTGGCAAGAAAATACGAGCTGATTATCTTTTCTGATGAAATATATGACCGTCTGGTTATGGACGGCAAAAAGCATGTTTCCATTGCCTCCCTGGCGCCGGATCTGATGTGCGTAACCTTTAACGGCCTGTCCAAATCCCACCGGATTGCCGGTTACCGCAGCGGCTGGATGTCCTTAAGCGGAGACAAATCCTATTGCAAAGGCTATATCGAAGGACTGAATATGCTGTCCTCCATGCGCCTGTGCGCCAATGTACCGGCCCAGTCCATTATCCAGACAGCCCTTGGAGGAATCCAGAGTGCTGACGAGCTGCTCCTTCCCGGCGGACGGATTTATGAGCAGAGGGAGTACATATATAAGGCCCTTAACGACATACCGGGCATCAGCTCCGTAAAGCCGGACGCTGCCTTTTACATTTTCCCGAAAATGGATACAAAGAAATTCAACATCACCAATGATGAGCAGTTTGCCCTTGATTTCTTAAGGGAAAAACATGTATTAATCGTACAGGGCAGCGGCTTCAACTGGAATGCGCCGGATCATTTCCGGATTGTGTATCTTCCATGCATTGACGACTTAAAGCTAGCCACCGGACGGCTTAAAGATTTTCTGGCTAATTACCGGCAGGCGGGGTGAGGGGAAGCACAGTATCATAAACGAACCAAAGGCCCGGATGTGTCTGGGTCTTTTTATTCTAATGATACAGGAATAAAAATGGTGGATACGCTCAGTCAATAAATTTATCAGGCATGATGTAAATCCATTTAGGAATTAAGGCTGAATCGTGTCCTATAATCAAGTTATCATTGATTTGTAAAAATGTACATTCCAGCTCATTTGAAGGACATCCAACCTCTTCTTATGTTTATTAAGTGTACTAGTATAGTATTTTCTAATTGGCTATACATCCCGCACGTAATGTGGTATTATATACACATACCGTAATATGGAG
>CANQMR010000036.1 GCA_947625015.1 uncultured Lachnospiraceae bacterium
TTGCAGATTTCCCTTAAAACCAAGGTTTTTATAAAGATTTAACAATAAAAAAACAGGTAGTTTTTGACACTACCATTGAATAAATGGAGGTAAATCATATGAATATGGTACTTGAAGTGAAAGATTTGTGTAAAACTTATATCGTCAACAAACAGCAGAACAATGTGCTTAGAAATGTGAATTTTTCTGTGGCGAGCGGAGAAATGACGGCAATTATGGGGCCGTCCGGTTCGGGAAAATCCACACTGCTCTACACTGTTTCGGGAATGGACAAAATGACGGCGGGCGAAGTTTTCTTCTGTGGAAAAAATATGTCCACCATGCAGGAAAAGGAACTTGCAGAAATACGCCTTGAAGATATGGGATTTATTTTTCAACAGATGTACATGATGAAAAATCTCTCTGTACTGGACAATATCCTTCTTCCTGCTGTAAAATCTGCAAAGAAAAAGGAAAGCAACAAAGAGATTGAGCAGCGCGGGCGGGAACTCATGAAACGCCTCGGCATTGCAGAAATTGCCGAAAATGATATCAATGAGGTATCCGGCGGCCAGCTACAGCGTGCGTGCATTTGCCGAAGCATGATAAATAATCCGAAAATTATTTTTGCGGACGAGCCAACAGGTTCCCTCAATCGCACATCTTCGGAAGAAGTCATGGAAAATCTTACCGAGCTCAATGAAAACGGCACTACCATTTTAATCGTCACTCACGATGTAAAAATAGCTGCACAGTGTAGGAAAGTGCTGTTTATTGTTGACGGGAATATCAAAGGAGAATATCATATAGACGATGAAAAAAATATACATGACAGAGAGCGTTCCCTGAATCACTGGCTCATGGAAATGGGGTGGTAAAATGGTCGATATACTGCTTGTTGAAGATGATGAGGAAATATGTAGTCTGCTGGCAGATTTTCTCCGCGCAGAAAATTATACAGTAAGCATTGCACTGACTGGCGAAAAAGCCTTGTCCCTGTATGAAAAATACGGGGCAAGGCTTGTCCTGCTTGATATTAATCTGCCGGAAATGGACGGATTTTCAGTATGTGAACAACTGCGGAAAAACGACAATATCCCGATTATTATCCTGACCGCAAGAGGCGGCAGAGACGACAAGTTAAGCGGCATTTTACTTGGTGCGGACGACTACATCGAAAAGCCGTTTGACATTGAAATTCTGATTGCGAAAATCAAGGGGATTTTTAAGCGCAGACTTGCCCGCGATACGATTTCGGACGGCAATATTACACTGAATATTTTGGACGGAACAGTCAGTAAAGACGGCGTAAAGATAAATCTTTCCGCCAAGGAAGGGGAACTTCTGCAAATTCTGATGCAGAACAAAGGGCAGACGCTCAGCAAGGAATTTTTATTTAACCGGATCTGGGGAATTGACAGTGAATCTGAAATCCAGACGCTGACCGTCCACATAAATTATCTCCGCGAAAAAGTCGAAAATGATCCGAAAAATCCTCAAAAGATTATTACTGTGTGGGGAAAAGGATACAGGTGGATATAATGAAAAATTACGATAAAATTATTATATGGAGCATTTTATTATTCTCTGCAATTATAATCCTGACAAACTGTTTCTTCCCAAAACACCAGGCAGACAGCACAGGCATTTTCAAAGTCGAAGCAAACAGAATTGTACAGGAAATTTCGGCTGGAAATGAAATTAATATCAACAATTATCAGACGGTTGCCGGAGTTTATGAATGTACCGGCGACAGCCTCTATCATTCTGATAATCCGTATGTAATTCATAAAATCAACGGAAAATTCTATCGCATTGAATATCGGGAAGCAAATCAAAACAGCCGTATTCTGCAATTTGTAAACATCACGCTGATACTGCTATTTTGCTTTACTTTTTCTGTACTGCTATATGTAAGGCAGAAAATCATAAAGCCGTTTCACGAAATAAGCGGACTTCCGCAAATGCTTGCAAAGGGCAATCTGACCGCGCCTCTGAAAGAAACGAAGTCTCGTTATTTCGGAAGATTTATCTGGGGACTGGATATGTTCCGCGAAGAACTGGAGCACTCACGCAGGCGGGAATTGCAGCATGCAAAACGCGAGAAAACTGCAATGCTTTCCATTTCACACGACATCAAAACACCTCTTGCCGCAATCAAATTATACGCAAAGGCAATTTCAAACAATCTGTATTCAGACGAGGAAAAGCGGCGTTCGTCTGCGGAAAGCATCAATGCGAAGGCAGACGAAATCGAACGCTATGTTAATGAATTGACGGGCAAAATCAGCGGTGATTTTATGGAATTTCACGCTATACAAAAAGAGGAATATCTCTCTTCGATACTCAATAAAATAACAGCATACTATTCCGAAAAATTACAATTACTCGGAACTGATTTTATGATAGCCTCCTATGCAGACTGCTTAATTCTTTGCGACCCTGAGCGGTTAGAAGAGGTTTTTCAGAACATTATGGAAAATGCAATAAAATACGGCGACGGAAAAATAATCCGCATCGATATTTCCGACGAGGAAGACTGCAAGCTGATTACAATATCCAATAGCGGAAACTCGTTGCCCGACACAGAAATTTCCCATATTTTTGACAGTTTTTGGAGAGGCTCCAATGCAACAAATATAAATGGCAACGGGTTGGGACTATATATCTGCCGGCGATTGATGAACGAAATGAATGGAGATATTTATACGGAAATCCAGAAAGACATGTTTTGCGTCACAATCATGTGCCATAAGATGGCTTGACAATCTGGAAATATTTTTATCCGTCCGCAGCCATTTTCCTTAATGACAAATCCCTTCATATACGATATAATATGGATATGTATGTGCATATTATATAAGTGAATAATACAAAGGCACAATCCAAGAGCAAAAGGAGGATATACATGTCAGAAAAAAAGATTATGCTTGGCAATGAAGCCATTGCGCGGGGGGCATACGAGGCGGGGGTTAAAGTATCCGCGGCCTATCCGGGAACGCCAAGCACAGAGATTAGTGAAAACCTAGTGCAATATCCTGAAATATACTGCGAGTGGTCGCCCAATGAGAAGGTTGCCATGGAAGTTGCTGTGGGCGCCTCTATCAGCGGCGTGCGGGCCATGGCCTCCATGAAGCATGTAGGATTTAATGTGGCGGCGGACCCGATGTACACCGCAGCTTATATAGGAGCCAGCAGCGGTCTGGTCGCCGTAGTGGCTGACGATCCGGGAATGTACAGCTCCCAGAACGAGCAGGACACCCGCCAGATTTGCCGGGCCGCCCAGGTGCCGGTATTAGAGCCCTCTGATTCCCAGGAGGCAAAGGATTATATGAAGCTGGCTTTTGCACTGTCGGAGGAATACGATACTCCGGTAGTATTGCGGACCACCACCCGGCTGGCCCACTCTCAGGGCATTGTCACCTTAGAGGACCGGAAAGAGCCGGAGGATAAACCGTATGAAAGAAATATTGCCAAGAATGTAATGATGCCGGGAATGGCAATCAAGCGGCACATTTTTGTGGAACAGCGGTTAAAGCGGATGAGCGAAGACGCCAATTCCCTTACCGTTGCAAAGGAAGGAAACGCTAAGGATATTCCCCTGAACCGGATGGAGATAAACGATACACGCATTGGATTTATCACCAGCGGTATTCCCTACACCTATGTAAAAGAAGCCTGTCCGCAGGCTTCCGTACTAAAGTTAGGGTTAGTCCACCCGCTGCCAAAGAAGCTGATTCAGGAATTTGCCGAAAAAGTAGATACCCTTTACATTTTTGAGGAGCTAGAGCCGGTCATCGAAGAGCAGGTGCGCGCCATGGGCATTGACTGTATCGGAAAGGACGCCTTTACGGTGCAGGGCGAATACAGCGCCAATATGCTGCGCCGGGTTGTCTTAAAAGAGACGGTGGATATTCACCCGCCGGCAGAAGTACCGGCAAGACCACCCTTGTTATGCCCCGGCTGTCCGCACAGAAGCGTATATACGGTACTGAACAAACTAAAGATTCACGCCGCCGGAGATATCGGCTGCTATACCTTAGGCGCTGTCGCTCCTTTGAGCGTTGTTGACACCACAATCTGTATGGGCGCCTCCATTTCCTCCCTCCATGGCATGGAAATGGCAAAGGGCAAGGATTACATAAAGAACTGGGTTGCCGTTATCGGCGATTCCACCTTTATGCATACCGGCGTCAACTCCCTGATGAACATGGTGTATAATCAGGGTACCGGAACCGTAATTATTCTGGATAATTCCACCACAGGCATGACCGGACATCAGGACCATGCCGCCACAGGCAAGACATTGCAGGGCAAGGTGGTTCCCGCCATCAGCATTTACCATCTGTGCAAGGCTATGGGAATTGAGCATGTGACAGAGGTCAATGCCTTCGATATCAAGGAGTTAGAACGGGTTATCAAAGAGGAGACCGCAAGGGACGCCGTATCTGTTATCATTACCAAGTCGCCCTGCGCCCTTCTCAAAGAAGTACATTTTCCGAATAAATGCGTCCCTGTGCCGGAAAAATGTAAAAAATGCGGCATGTGCTTAAAGCCGGGCTGTCCGGCGCTGACCAAAAATGAAGACGGCACCATTTCCATAGACGCCACCATGTGTAACGGCTGCGGACTTTGTAAGAACCTGTGCCCGTTTGATGCAATAGAGGAGGTGGCAAAATAATGGCTGAGACAAAGAATATTATGATCGTCGGCGTAGGAGGACAGGGAACCCTGTTGACCAGCCGGATATTAGGCGGGATTATCTTAACCGCCGGATATGACGTGAAGCTCTCCGAGGTTCATGGAATGGCCCAGAGAGGCGGCTCCGTAGTTACCTTTGTGCGCTACGGGGAAAAGGTAGAGGAGCCTATTGTAGAGGAAGGCCAGGCAGATGTGCTGATTGCCTTTGAGCGGTTAGAGGCCCTGCGCTACGCTCATTTCCTGAAACCGGGCGGGGCATTGGTGGTAAACGACCAGCGCATTGACCCAATTACCGTTGTCACAGGCGCCGCCGAGTACCCGGAACACATTATCGAAGAGCTGGCAAAGACCTATCAGGTATACGCCATAGACGCGGCCGACGAAGCCCTTAAACTTGGCAATTCCAGGGTATTTAACAACATTGTATTGGGCGTGGCTGCAAAGCATATGGATTTTGACAAAAAGGAATGGCTTGATGTGATTGCAAAGACCGTTCCTCCAAAAACCGTAGAAATCAACCAGAAAGCATTTCTCGTGGGCTTTGAACAATAACAGTACGGGAGGTTAGAGACATGGCTAGAAATTTTATTGAAATCGAAGAGGTTTCCGAAGGGTATGAGAACAGAGTCCGTCAGAACTTAAGTTTTAAGACCGGTAAGTTTGTATGGCGCTGCCGTTTTACTACGGCGCTAGATCCCACCACAATCAATTCTGACAATTTATGGGTGGAAAGCGAGGACGGCGCCAGACTTGCCACCAAATTTTCCTACAATGACGCCAACATGGAGATTGAGGTAGAGCCCTTAGAGCCCTACGCCCAGGATACGGATTATTTTCTCAACATCACCACCAAGGTAAAATCCAGGGGCGGTCAAAAGCTGAGAGAACCGGTCCGGATTAAATTCAGGCTGTAACCTCTATTCTTCCTGATATTTTTGGCGGTATTCTTCGACAAAACCCTTGAATACCTGCCAGCGGTCCTCATGCTCCACAAAATATTTGGGACAGTTTTTTCCCGTCACATCATAGTGGCGGATAAGATGATCCATATCCAGATGATAGTAATTCATCAGCTTTGCCACCAGATAGACGCAGTTGTTATAGGTCGCATCATTGAAGCTGCCGCTCTCGTCGGGGTGGCAGAGTTCAATGGATATGCACACATCATTCAGGTTATTCGAACAATAGGCAATCTCATTACAGGGTACGCACTGGATAATCTCGCCCTCTAAGCCGATGACAAACTGGGCGCTGGCGTAGGTTTCCCCCGTATCCTTTAAATTTTCAAAATAATTCCGGTTCTCCTTTGCTGTGGAACCGGGATTGGCCGTATAGTGGATCACGATATACTGCGGCGTTGCAGACAGGGCAAGTCCCGGTCTGGAATATGGATTAACCGTCAAAAATTCTTCGGTAACCGGCAGGTCCGGAAACTGTTCGGCCACTCCGGCAAGGGGCGGAATTACCAGCACCTCCTCCGTAACCGGTTCTTCATTTCTTTTCTTTTGCAGATAAAAATACCGGATGGAAATAATCAGGGCAAAGATTACCACTATGGCGCAAATACCCACTATGCCGACAGTCATCAGCCGTTCCATTCGCTGCCTGGCGCGGTTTCTCTTTCCCGCTGCCCGCCTTTTTTTCTCTTTTTCTTCCCTTGTATCCTTATAAAATCTATGGTATTCCTGTTTCATTCCTGTCTATCATCCTTTGTCGCAGAGGCCTGTCCAATTAATTTAAGCTTTTCTCCCCTGCCTAATCTCTTAATTGCCGCCTCCCGTTTCATGGCCTCCTGTTTTGTCGCATACGCTTCGTAATACACCAGCCGCACCGGCCTCCGGCCCCTTGTATACTTGGCTCCGGCTCCGCTGTTATGGCGTTCCATTCTCTTATCCAAATCATTGGTCCAGCCGGTATAAAGGGAACCGTCCGCACACTCCACAATATAGGTAAATGCTTTCTTTTCTTTTGTTTCTTTATCCATAAGGTACATTTGCCTTTCTCTAATTCTCGTTTATCGTCAAGCCTTTGATGTAATCCCTGTATTTTCCCATTGCAGCCGCGCCGCCGGCCAAAACAGGGGCCCCTCCCCCCGCAGGCTGATTCCATTCTTTTTTCCTGTATCAAATAACCGACCAAAGGCGTATTGTCTTATAACCTTAGTATATTCCGCCCTCCGTTTTTTGTGCCTGGCAGCGGCAATTTGTTCCGGGAAAATCCTTTTTTATTATATTCCCCTGCAAAGGATTTTTCAATGGGAACCCATATCGGAGTCTCCTCTTGTGAAACAGAAAAAAATAAGGTATAATATGGACATTTAATGCGTGCGAAACACAAATTTGGTGCGGAAAATATCCGGCGCGTCAGCAAATCAAATGCGTGCCTCGCACAACGATAGAGAATACGGAGAATACCATGTTAGAAAAAGCCATTGAAATAGCCGTTGAGGCGCACAGAGGCCAGATTGACAAGGCCGGTAAAATATATATCCTTCACCCCCTGCGGGTAATGCTGCGGGGAAAGACCGAGACCGAAATGATTATAGGCGTTTTACACGACACAGTGGAGGACACCCCCGTCACCTTAGACATGCTCCGCTTAGAGGGATTTTCTGAGGAGGTTTTATCCGCCCTTTCCTGCATTACCAAAAAACAGGGCGAGGATTACGGTGATTTCATTGGCCGGGTACTGACGAATCCTTTGGCTGCCCAGGTGAAGCTTTACGATATTGAAGACAATCTGAACCGGGACCGGATTCCCTATCCCACGCCCAAGGACGAGGCCCGCTTTAAAAAATACGAAAAATATCACAAGATTATCCTGAAGAAAATCCGGGACTATCAGCGTCAGGGTCTCTTATAAAACGTGCCCCTTGTCACCGCTTCGCTGCCGTATTTTTCCCGAATGGAATCTAACGCCCGGTCTAAGCTTTTCAGCTTATCATGACTTTCCATATCGAAGAGGTTCATCTGCCGCAGGTTCCCTTCGGTCACCTTATTGGCCGACACGCCAATAAGCCGTATGGGCTCCCCATCCCACAGTTCGTCGAACAATTCACAGGCAATCCGCATACATTCATCTGTCACATCCGTCGGCGAAAGCAGCGTCCTTTGATGCCGCCGCACGACAAAATTGCTGTCCTTAATCTCCACAGAAAGCACCGCCGCCTGTACGCCGTCCCGGCGCAGTCTTGCGCACACGCTTTCGCACAGTCCCAAAATGGTCCGGTAGGCGTCCTCCGCCGCCTTAATGTCATAGGGAATGGTAACCGAGTTGCCATAACCCTTCTGCTCCTCCTCCGTCCGGTCCTTCAAGGTCAGGTCAATGCCGTTGGCAAAATTATAGATTACCTCCCCATGGCTCTTAAAATGGGATTTGAGTACATTTACATCGCTCTTCGCAATATCCCCGATCGTGTGGATTCCCAGGCTGTGCAGCTTTATCGCCGTAGATCTTCCCACATAAAATAAATCCTCAATGGGAAGCCCCCACATTTTCTCCGGTATCTCCTCCGGAAACAGGGTATGCACTTTGTCCGGCTTGGTAAAATCGCTGGCCATCTTGGCTAACAGCCGGTTGGAGGAAATGCCGATATTCACCGTAAACTCCAGCGTATCTTTAATCTCATCCTTAAGCTTATGGGCGAAAGCCACAGGTTCCCCGTAAAGGCTGCGGGTTCCCGTCATATCCAAAAAAGCCTCGTCAACCGAATACTGGTCCACCACAGGCGCATACTTTTGGAAAAGCGCCATTAACTCCTTGGACCGCTCCCGGTAATACGCCATATGGGGCGCATAGGAACGGAGCGTGGGACATTTTTTCATGGCGGAGACCACCGGTTCCCCGGTCTTAATCCCATACTGCTTTGCCGACTGGGATTTAGCCAGAACGATTCCATGCCGCTTTGAGATATCGCCGCCGATAATGGCGTCCATTTCCCGAATGTCCTCCGTCTCTCCCAATTCCCGCCTGCGGTAAAGGGCCTCCCAGCTTAAGTAGGCATTGTTGACGTCAATATGAAAATATAATGGCTGCGCCTGTCTGTCCGTCATCTCCCGGTCATTTCCTCCTTTTCTCCCGGCTAAATCTATGGTATAATATGAGCACTTAATGAGTGCGAAGTGCGAATATTACAAAAACTGTTTTTATTTTATTATATTTGGCGTTCTTACGCAAATCCTTTTATTGGAGGTATAAAGCCATGCTCAAAGAAATCTCTCTTGAAGAAGGCCGCATATTGGAACCCTTTTTCCGGGACGCCTACGACTGCTGCCCGGAAGCCTTTGTTCAGGGAATTATGGGCCGGGGATTTACGGATTCTGCCGAGGAACCCACCTACGGCGTAATCCAGATTGGAGATTTTTGTTTTTTTGGCGGCGACGGTTCGGGAACCCTCAAGGGCAATGTCATTTCCATACTGAAGAATCTATACAAAAACCGGGATATCATCTTTGTTCCCCTGTCTCCCAGCTGGAACCAGCAGCTTGCCGACAGCGAATATTTTGAGCGGCATATCCGCTATGCAACGGAACACCTTGACCTGAAGGATTTTGACAGGGACGCTTTGGCTTCCTATGTCACCCGGACCACGAAGGACGGACAGACCATAGGAGAAACCGACGACTGTGATTTTATTATACGGCCTATTGACGAGGCGGATTATGCGGCGCTTGGCAATGAGGAATGGAGCAGGGATTTAGGTTCCAATTATAGCGACTATGCAGAGTATAAGCGGTTAGGCTTAGGCTTTGTGGCTGTGGAGCGCTCCACAAAGAAAATGGTATCCGGCGCCTCCTCATTTTCCACAAGCCTTGACAGCATTGAAATTGAGATTGATACCGCGCCGGACTATCGGGAGCGGGGATTGGCGACTGCCGTTGCCGCAAGAATGGTGTTAGCGTGTATTCAGCGGGAGAAATACCCGAGCTGGGACGCCGCCAACCTGACCTCCGTTGCCATTGCCGAGAAGTTAGGCTATCGCCTTTTAGAAGAATATGTCTGCTACAAACGCAAATATATCCGATATATCAACCGGCAGGAATAACCCTGTCACAGCACAGACTGAAACCCACCCCGGATTATGAAATGCTTAAGGGGAATAAATACAGAAAGGACCAAAACCATGAACACAAGCTGCAAGGAAATCCAATTAGACGGCGCGCCTGTCATCGAGATGAAGGCAGGGGGATATTACGCCATTATCGCTCCCACTGTAGGAAGCAATATCGCAAGACTGAGAGATTGCAGGAAGAAAATCGAAATTCTGCGCTACCACAAAAAATCGCCCATGAAAAAATTAGTGGCCAATCCCTGTACCTACGGACTGCCCACGCTCTATCTGCCAAACCGTTTGAATCATGGCGTACTGCGGGTGTCTGACGCCACCTACCAGTTTCCGGTAAATGAGGGCCGTTTTCAGAACCATATCCATGGCTTTTTGCACACCCGCAATTACAGCGTGGTCGAGGCAAAGACCGAAGGGGAGAAGGCCATCGTAAAAACCCGGTATGTCTATGACGAGAAAGACCTGTTTTTCGACATCTATCCGGTAAAATTCCAGTCCGATTTGGAATTTGTATTAGACGAGGAGGGTATGCACTACAGCTTTACCCTGACCAATCTTTCAGACAAGCAGATGCCCTACGGCGTATGCAACCATTCCTCTTTTCAGGCTCCCTTTGTAAAGGGTGGAAAGGGAAAAGATATCCGGATTCAGATTCCGGCCATCAAGCGGTGTATCGTAAATGAGCGCCGTCTGCCAACCGGCGAAGTCAAAGAATTAACCGCCTATGATGAGAAATATGTAAAGGGTACGCAGTTAGTCAACAAGGTTCCCATTGACAACGATATGTATCTGGTAGAGACCGGAGAACTTGACGGGAAGCCTTTTTACGGCGCTATTATGACGGACCGGGCTACCGGCAAGCGCATCTGTTACGAGGTGGACGAGGCCTTCAAATTCTTCATTGTCTGGAACGACAGAGGCACAAAGGATTACTATTGCCCGGAGCCTATGACCTGGATGATTGACGCTCCGAACCTTGATTTGCCGCCGGAGGTTACCGGTTATGTAGAGCTTGCCCCGAATGAGAGCAAGACCGTAAAGGAGCACATTTTTACAGCCTGACATCAGATGATATTTATTCCATATGCAAGAGGATACCGGGAATGACTGTATTCCCGATATCCTCTTTACTATTAATCGCCTAACTCACTCATATCAGGAATGTTTAGATGCATTGCCTCATATAAGCCTGCTTCCTCTATTTCACAAAATTATATATCTCACTAACATATAACGCGCATAGCAGGAGACTAAAAACGGTATAACAGATATCAATCACCAAGAAATAGCCTGTATGGATATGTAATATAATAAATATACTTATAATAAAATATATGTGCATTAAAAAAATGCTTATTATCAATGTGCATACTTTACTTTTTGCCAGTACTATTTTATTTATCCCGCAAAGATTCTTCACATTGTATATGGTACATAATAATGATACGACCAACGACATTGCGACTATGCTCACGCTGCCCAATATATGATTGTGTAATAAAAGTATTAAAAAAATATTTGTAATTGGATAATATGCCGGCAGCAAAAAATTCGTTTGTAAATCTTTTTTTATCTGATGATAAAATTCCTCTATATCTTTCAAAGTATATGAACATACCTTATATCGAATTAAAAATGTGATGATTGCATATACAATCAGCGACCTCCCCAATAAATGCATATCAGCGTTTTTTCCCGCAACAATGAAAATGATAAATTCTATAATCGTTAAGGCTGTCCATTCCAAAATATAACTTGATACATTATCGCTTTTATATTCCTCATATCTTATTGGCGTCCATACAAAAAACATATTCAGATAATCAAACACAATGCGAAAGAATACGCCAATATAGCAGCCTATTTCTATCGTATCTTTTATTCCTGCACACAAAATAATATAGGTTAAAGCTATATCCGCCATAAACAACCATATAATCAATTCCCTTGTTCTGATATTTCTTTTGATTTCCCGATTCATACGGATTTCCTTTCAATCACTCCCAATCCGGAATTACATTCAACGGTGCTATTATGCATTTATCTTCTGTTACGATCATCTGATAATTTTCAAACAGGTATGCAACTGCGTCTTTTTCTTTCAGCTTAACATCTTTTGTTTCTGTTGGATATTTACACAAATCCCCGATATCCGTCTTATTAGAACGAAGCGCATCCTTTAAGTAGATTTTATCATTACTTACAGAAATTAAATACGGCTCCTTCATATTAAATGTCATAACATCAAGTCCGTCACTTTGTCCGATATTTTTCAGTTCACTTTGGTCCATTTCCACTGACAAATATCTTCCGAGAAAATTTTGATTATACTGCAACTGAAATACATAAATAGCTGCAAAAACACAAGAAACAATAAGGATACTGCTTAACAACAACGCAATTATTACTCTTTTTTTCATCATTAAATATACTCTCCTTCCACTTATCTTCGCTCATTACAGCGTGGTTACCTTGCATTACTTTTTATTTTATAATGGCTCTTTCCTTATTATCGAAGTCTTTTTGGGAACTGACAGGTCTACTACAACCATACAGTACAATCCCAATAAAGAACATGTAATTATCCTGTAATTTAACAATCCAAAAGCTATAGATAACAGCTCAATCACCCATAAAACAAACCTGAGTTTCCATGATTTTTCATTATGGATATGCATTATTATTTTTTCCGAGGTATATAAATGTATTACAATACAAGCCAATGCCGCTATAATATATCCAGAAATATATTCATAAGTATCGGCTAATATCAAAACTCCAATTATATTAGCAATTAAATATTTCGCCACCTTATCAAATGCTGATGTATCAAATTGCTTCACCTTTTCTACAAATATTTCTATAGAAACGGAACAAGCTTTTATTTGTTTTACTAAAATACATTCAAATATAAAATCTACAATAAATAAAATCATTGAAATAATGACTACTTGTGTAAAGTAGCGATTCAGCAGCGCAACCACAACACAAAATATGATATATTTAATTAAGAATGTACAGCGCACCAAACCAATGCTTATTCCACTTATCCCAACATTTACCATCATATCTGATATAGAGGAACCTATTATACCAAGTATTACTAATATTTCACCCGCCAACCATTTGGGTGTATTATCATTCACTGTATACAGGTATATCATTATACAAATACCCATATAAAAAAATACATTTGATATGATGTATACAGAATGTAATTTCTTATTCACAGCTTACCCCCTCATATTTTTCAAATATTCTTCATATACTTATCTCACATATCATTACTATTGTGATTTATTGCGTTCATGATTACAATTGCGCCCCTGAAATCCCGTCTTTTGAAACATCATCACATGGATAATATCAATCTACTAACTCAATCATATTAGGAATGTTTAAATGCATCGCCTCATATAAGCTTGTATCAATAAATCTTTTATTCTGTAAGTCTTCAGAAAATATTTTCATATTTTTTTTGTTTGACTTTTCATCCTTGAATTCAATATAAATCTCTCCGATTAAAACCCCATATATTTTAAAGGTATAAAAGCTCGCTTCCTCTATTTCACACATTTTATATATTTTATTAGATAAAACAACTTTCAAACCACCATCATCATTAATCAATATTTCCCCTGTACGTATCACAAACTTCTCCAAATGTTTAAATATTACATTTACTACAATTAACATAATTATAACAGTCAACAAAATAAAGTAATTATTATTAATATGTGGTTCCAAATTATACCAAATGAAATACTCTGCCATAAACAATGTTACAACTAACAATCCACCAATAAGCAACCTTAAATAATATTTCTGATATACAAATAACATTCTTCGTCCCATCCTTATTTTATAACAAAAAGAATTCCAGAGCTTTAACCAATAACTAAGAATAATCTACATCAAAACATTCTTGCACAATCGCCAGAGGGACATTCCTGCATGTCCATTTACTTACACATATGTATATCGCATAATACCCCTTTTCTCAAAAGTTAGCACATGAAATGATAAATATCAAGGATAAGTCCGTTTTCGGTATTTTAAATCCGTTTTTGGTATTTTATAGCAGGAATTGTACTGTACATCTAAATTGATGTTCTGATACCTTACAATGAAATTATCCATTGTTCTTTATTCTCATATCTTTCCAAAAATGTTTTTTTGCCCTCCTATATTCATGCCAACAATTTTCATATCCCCGTTAAATACGCCCCCACTAAATCCTTCGGCTACAAATGCACTGTGTTTGAATATCTGGTTATTACGCATTTACAACAAATATGCTTTCAATGCGTAACAACCAGAACCATCCACTAATGAAACGACTTTTTACCAAAACCAATACCTTTTTTTCATCACCACATATACAGCCAATAAGATGAACACAATTCCCAATGCTACACTGATTATAATAAATCCGCCTTTTCCGTTTGGCAGTTTCTTTTCCGTTATCAGATATTTTCCTTCTGTATTAAGCTCCAGCAAATCTACATCCTGTCCCTTTAACATCTCATATTTATTTTTTGCGCTATTATATAAATAAACATATTTTCCGGAAATCACATTCTTGTCAAACTGAATAGTAACTGCCCCACAGATGTCCTTGCTGCGGTTCAGTTCAAAACTGGTTCCCTGTTTTTCTTTCTTTAATTCTATCTTTGTATATAATTCATTATTCCAATTTTTGATTTTATTGCCATTAATTTTTATGGCATACCCTGAACCGTATACGGTCAGGTTCTCATTTTTTTCATAAAAATATTTCAACATGTCCGAAGTTACAACCGGATAGTCATCTGCATAAATTTCATTTTCATATTCTATCTGCTGATTCTGTACGGTTTCTTCTGGCTGTTCAGATTCTGCCTCCCCGGTGTAGTTTACAATTACTGTAACGGCAATGCTGGTATCGCTATTCTTTACAAGGATTGTTCCCGTTCCACACTGATTTGCTGTTATCATTCCATTTCCTGTTACAGAAACAATTTCCGGTGACACACTTTCATAGGTCAGGGCCTGGTCCGCTTCAGCAGGAAACACCTTTGCTGTCAGTTGATGGCTTTCTCCCGGCTGTAAAACCAGATAAGTAGTATCCAGCTCTATCTTTGAGGTTGCCACTTTTACCGTCAGATCAACCTTTTTTGTAATATCTCCGGCAGAGATTGTAATTGTCACTGTTCCTTCCGCAATACCCTTTACTTCTCCGGCGGAATTCACGGTTGCAGTCTTTTCATCTGAGGATTTATAGGTAACCGTATTATTGGTTGCGTCTGCGGGAAGTACTGTAACAGATAAAGTCAGCGTCTTATCGACTTCCAGCTCATCTTCATGGTCTGCTATCTCAATATCCGTAACGGGTATTTCATCACTTTTTGCCTTTACCACCTTTAACTGAAAATCCTTTTTCACACTGCCGCAAAAGACTGTAATTGTCACCGTCCCCTCTGACACACCGGTAATGCGTCCAATTTCATTTACCGTTGCAATATCTGTGTTGCTGGATTGATATGTAATCGTCTGGGAAGACGCCGTTTCCGGTATTACCGTGATATTTAAAAGTTCCGATGAACCAACCTGTATTTCTTTGGGGCACTCCCCTAAATCTATATCACGAACCGTTGTCTCCGCCTCTACTACAGTTAAACCGAATTTTTCGGAAATCCCTCCACAGCTTACCACAATTTCTGTGACTCCTGCCTTTAATGCAGTAATACGCCCCAAGCCATTGACCTTGGCAACTTTGGAATCGCTGGAAGAGTATGTAATCTCCTGGTTTGCGGCATCATATGGCAGAACTGTCACACTGAGGAGCTGCCTTTCTCCCACACTCATCTGAGACTGATAATCTCCCAGATCAATTTCTCTTACTGCTACTGTTTGTTCCGTATATTGCGTTGCTGACACCCTTAAAAATGCATAATTCTGCATCTGGCATATGCACAGACACATAAACAGCATAATTACTGTGTATTTTTTCGCTCTGTTCTTCTTTTGCTGCATTTCCTTTCTCCTGATTTCATTTTGATTTACTTATACCTCACGCCTAACTTTTCCAGCAGATAATTAAAATATGTCACCTTATCATAAATAATTCGCGCTTCCACCGACATCCCGTTTGCCAGATTCACCTTTTCTCCGGTATTTGAAATCAGATAATCTGTTTTGGGAAGAATCCGGACTTTAAACATCTGGGTGTTTCCATTTTCACTTTCCATGATAGTTACATTACTGTCAATCCGCTGTACGGTTCCCTCAATATTGCCATATATGGTCTGGCTGAGTCCTCCCACCTCAATCTGCACTGCATCCTCTTCCTGCATTCTGGCCATGTCCGCCGTACTGACATATGCCTCTATAATCGTATTGGCATTTTCCGGTGTTATCGTTGCCACTGGTGAAGCAGTCTGCACTACCATCCCTTTTTTATAGTCAGAAAGGATATGTAATGTACCCGTACTGGTTGCCTTTACTTCATATTCATTTTTACCGTCGCCCACTGCGGATAACTGGGATTCCACAGATTGCAGCTGATTTGCGAGTTCCTTTTTTGTATTCTCAGCCGACTGCAATGCGTTATAATATAATTCTGACTTTTTTTCCTGTGCCTTTATCAGTTCGCTTTCTATCTGTTCATCCGAATAACCGTATGCTTTATATGTTGTGGTGTCCACCTCACTTTGGGCAATCTGCGCCTTGTAGGATTCAAAGGTACTGTAGTAAAGGATGTCCTCACGATTGGCTGCATCAAACAGATTTTTATCTTCCTGAATCGACTGTATCAGTTTGTCATATTGTGCAATCTGCTTTTCATAGTTCTCTTTACTGCTTACGAGCTGTTCCTCCTGTAAATCGTAATCCGTACTTTTTACCGTAAACAGCACTTCGCCTTCAGCAACCAGTTTCCCTTCCTCCATAAAGGATTCCTTTATTTCCCCTGTATAAGAAGGCATTACATAATTGGATTCGGAGCTGGTCACAATCCCTTCCGCCTTAATCATATATGCCTTATGGGCAAACATACTCCAAATCAAAATGCCAGCCAACAGAACAGACAAAATAGTGACAAGCATATAGCCGAAAGGCGGCAGTTCTTTATCAAACATAATCTGGCTGTCGCTTAGCTCCTCTAATGATTTTGCTTTACCGTTCATCTCTACTCCTCTTCTGCTCTTGGCATAAATACATCTGCCACAATGGTTCCTTCTTCCTCGTTCTGGTCTACAAATACAGTATAGCTCTCACCTGTCAGTTCGATATCGTTTTCAAATGCCTCGAGATTGATTTTATCATAGGCAAACTTCAACTTTTCCCCCGGACCGATGTAACGGCAGTATATACAGTTTGGAACACGGATAACGGATTCCATCATGTAGGGCTTTTCTACACTATAAATGTAATTGTTGCATTGTAGCAATAACTTAATTTCCATATCCAGTTCTTCTTCATTATTTACAAATGGTTTTGTGTGTTGAATTAATGGACCAATCTGCATGGCACCTTTTACTTTTATGTATGATTGCATTTTCTCTACAATGATGTTGAAATCCATATCTTCATCTTCTAAACTTATTTTATTAATAAGTACATTCTGCAATTTTATTATTTTATTTTGATTACATTTTAATTTTGACATATATTCTTCTCACCCTTTATTTGTTCTTGTATTTAATGGATAATCACAAACAACACGCTGGAAATTATAATGGATAATGCTGATTTATTCATCTTTTTAATATTTTATCAAACAATAGTCTTCTATATTCTATCTTTTCAAATAAGGGAGCTATTATTATTGCATATAATGCTACAAATATAAGAAACAGCACCCCCTTTGCATCTCCAATCTGATTTTCAGGTAAAAAATACATCAGTGTACTTTCTATACAACTGCTCAAAAACATAATGATAATTCCCATAAAAAAGAATAGATTAACAAAAACATATCTACACTTTTTATATCCAATAACTTACCAAATGTGAGGTTATACCATTTGAAAAAGATGATATCAACAACAACCCGTAAAAAATGAAAAATCACAGCAATTTGATCTGAGCAGGCCGAATAATATATAAGTGCTATATCTTCAAGCACAATCATAACAGAAAAAAGAATCAGTAGTTTTAAAATACTATTTAAAGATAAAGTTCTACTTTTCCTGAAAATTTCAACATCCATCCAACACTGTCCTCATTCTTATTGTCTCTCTATACTTTATTCAAGGTACAAAGATACTGGTTAATCACCTACTGCATATTTTTACCTTCCTATTTTCGAATTTATCGAAACCTTAGTCCTACCTCCTAGTATCAAACATGATATTTTTCCTAAAAAAGTCTTGTCTTTCAAATTTTTCATTTTAGTATCAGAAACATATGACATAATCAAGGAAGTGATAACGCCAGCAACAGTACTAATGGCTATTCCTGCCCAACCTAATTTAATAGTAAGCGCAGATGCAACAACGCCAACTACTGCACCTGCACCAGCACTCATTGCAGCTTTCAATAGGTTTTTAGTTATAGTAACTCTATAATTTACTGTTAGTGTTCCTCCTTCTACATAAGTCATCTCATCTTCGCTTATTGCTAGGCATTACCAATACTCACCGTAACATATATCTATATCTGTTTTCTCCTTTGAATTTTAACCTTTCGCGATTGGTTATTTATGTTAACACCTAACTTAGAATCAAGTGTACGATATTTCGTTTTTATCCACTAAGTAACTATTCTGAACCAACGATATCTGTTCCTTTTCTTCCCAGATTTGGAGTTATTACTTTTTTACTTTCTGCTATCAAAAATTCCTCCATTCCACAAGATCACTTCCACTGACAATACAAAAATCAAACTTACAACAGTTGCAATAATAATGTTCATTGTCGTATTTAAAGCACCCATAGCCCACAAAATTATATCCACTGAAGATACAAACAATAAACTAATAAAGACACCCAAAATCATTTTCCGCAATAATTTATTCTTCCTATTTTTCTGTTTAACATTTGAATTATTATCCATATTCATTCTCCTTTTAACAATTAAGAATTTTTACAAATCACAGATTTCTTAAATCTAACCATGCCAAGTTTAACAAACTATTTTAAAGTCTCTTTTCTTGAGTTTGAACGAGATAAATTACACTGGATTGCAATGTAAATCTACACTAAAATATTAAAATCTGTTTTAACTGATATTCTTAAACAAAATATAATAGGTTCAAACTATCAAGAAAAGAAGACTTCTCATGATTCAGTTCGCAATTTCAATTCAACAATATTAACATTTTTCTGTAAACTATTGTCAAATTTGAAAATTCCATAATAACTATCCTAAGTTTATGCAACGCTAACTTTAATACCAGTGCAATAATATGCAAAACTATAAGTTGTTGTCATTTTGCATCTCTTGTTTTTTCCATATTTACTAATAATCTTTTCGACCTGATTATGTGCAGCGCTTGCACAACTACGATACGACCCGAACCAACCGTTTCCCACTACGGCTCCCACAATAGCTCCTGCTATATTTCCTAGCAGCCCGCCTAATGCAGTAGCGGCACCGGTTCCTAATAACGAAGTACCTATAACAGCAGTAAGTCTACCCCGAATTTCCTTCGCTGTTCCTCTAACTGTAAAACTGCCTCCTCCTTCCACATAAGTCATCTCATCTTCGCTCATTACAGCGTAATTACTAGGCATCACTAATGCCCCATCATAGCACATCTCCATTTTTGTGCCCTCCTTTGTTTTAATTTTTTTGAAACTTTGCGCAATCGTTTCTTTTATGTTAACTTTTGTTAACACCTAATTTAGAATCAGGTATAAGATATTTCGTTTTCATCCACTAAGGAACTATTCTGAATCAGCGGTATCTGTTCCTCTTCTTCCCTGATTTGGAAATTCCCCTGCTGCATTTCCCATAAGGCATAATACTTGCCCTTTAATGCAAGCAGTTCTTCATGGCTTCCCTGCTCTACAATAGAGCCTTTGTCCATAACAATAATGACATCGCAGTTTTTCACTGTTGCCAGCCTATGGGCTACAATCAACATGCTTTTATTTTTTAGTTTATTGTATATCATATCAAATATGATATTTTCTGTCGCAAAATCCAGATTACTGGTGCTTTCATCTAATATATAAAACTCATTTTTCTTAAGAAATGCCCTTGCTAATGCAATTCTCTGTTTTTCCCCGCCACTCAGACCATTTCCTGCCTCTTCCAAAAAGGTATAATACTGCATCGGAAGTTTCTTAATAAAATCATGGGCATCTGCCGCCTTTGCTGCCTCCTTTACTTCCTCCATGGTTGCACTCATCCGGCTGACCCGGATATTGTCATAAATACTTTTGGAAAAAAGTTCAACCGTCTGCGGTACATAGGAAATCGCCCGTCTTAATGATTTGTTGCTGATTTCATTAATGTCTGTTCCATCTATCGTAATCTCTCCCTGTTCCGGCTCATAATACTTTAACAGTAGTTTTGCCAGTGTTGTCTTTCCGCTCCCGCTGGCGCCCACCAGCGCAACCTTTTTTTCTTTGGGTATCGTAAAACTGACATCATGGATTGCCGGTTTCCGGTTCCCATATCGGAAAGTAACATGTTTAATCTCAATATCTCCTTCTATTTTCTCAATATCCTGATACAGATTTCGCTCTGTTTCCGGCTGTTCCTCTTCGTAATCCAGTATTTCAGAAAACCGTTTCATAGAGATATTGGCTTCCTGCAGGGATAGCTGTAAGCCCACCAGATTACTGACCGGTTCCATAAAATATCCTGCCAGCGTGTTAAATGCCATAAAGCTTCCCAGCGTAGTTTTTCCCTCCAGCACCTGCATGATACCAAAATACATAAGTATCAGGTTTCCGGCGGAAGAAATCACTTCTGATATGACGCCCTGCACATTGGAAAGCATCCCCTCTTTATAACTGATTCGCAAAGACCGGATATATTCTTTTTCAATATTATTAAGCTCCACCTCTTCATTGGCATTCCCTTTAATGGTTTCTACTGCCCGCAAGCCCTCAATAATCTGGGAATTCAACATAGCCGACTGCTGCATCTGTTCTTCATTAATGGTTTTATAAGGCTGTTTAAAGATAAATACCAGAATAATACTGATAATCATCATGAAAACAATGATTGCAAACAACTGACTGTTCATATTGAATAGAATGATACCGGTAATCAGCGCCATTCCAATATCAAGGATTAATGTCAGTGCAATATTGGTAAATACATCTTTAATTGTAAATGCATCCGAAAACCGGGTGGTAATATCCCCGGTTTTTCTGGTTGCAAAGAATTTCATCGGCAGCTTATAGATATGCTTGAAATATCCAAGCATTAATGGAATATCAATCTTAATGGATAAATGCATCATCATCCACTGCCGCACAAAGCTGACTGTTACCTGGGCTAGATTTATCCCAAGAAAAACAATGATGACCAGCTTCAGTACATTTTCCTGTTTATATGGAAGAATTTCATCAAACAGAATATTATTAAATAAAGAGGAAACAATTCCTAAGATTGTAATCATCAAAGATGCGATAATGCCATATGCAAATAACTTTGTCTGCGGTTTTAGCAGGGCAATGTATCTGTGAAAAATCTTTTCTCCTTTTATCCTGCCCATTTCAAATTGGTTATTCGGTTTCAGGATTAATAATGCCCCGGTAAAATTTTTATAAAATTCGTCAATTTCTACCCGCATCAAATCCTTTGCCGGATCACCAATGATTACATACTTTTTTGTAATTTTAAATACCACTACAAAATGTGTCATGCCTTCTTTGGTAATTACATTTGCAATAGCCGGCAGAGTATACTTACTTAAAAATCCTTCCCTGTCAACCCTGACCGCCTGTGTCATAAATCCAAGAGACGCTGCACACTTATCAAGGCCAAGCAAATTGGTTCCTTTCAAATCAGTTCCCATCATGTCCCGTAATTTGGTAATTGTAGTTTCTTTCTTATAATGCAGACAGACCATAGCCAGGCATGCAGCGGCACAGTCTGTTGCATCATGTTGTTTCACATATGTATATCGCATAATACTCCTTTTTTCTTTCGCATATCAAATCTTATCTCCAAAAACGCCGAAAAAACATCTAAAATTATTTATGTAGTCTCAACTTCTCCACAACTACTCCTATTGAAACCAGCACAATTGCAACACATACCGTTCTTGCATATAAGACCATATCAGCATACAAACATATATTATAAAAGATTAATTCTAATACACATATCTCAATATGTACAATCCCTTTTCTTCATTTGCTCCACTGGAATTCATACGTTCTTTCACCTGTTCTGGTGCCTGCTGGCAACCTGTCAGCAAACACATTAAAGCAACTGTTCCCATCAGAATTTTTCTCATCACATATCCTCCCTCCAAATATATCGTCCAATATTCTCAGCTTATGCTATGAATATTGGACGATAATATTGTTTTAATTTCTTAATCTCAGAAACTGAATGAACCCGTACTAAAGCAATTATTAAGAATATCTGGCCTAGTACAATCTTTTTTAATTAACTATACATTTACGATATTAGCGTTTGAACTTTGACATCTTCATTTGGATCAACA
>CANQMR010000037.1 GCA_947625015.1 uncultured Lachnospiraceae bacterium
GAGCATTTTTTGAAAGTTGTTTATTGTGGTATATGAAAAAACAAGCCGTTGTGGATAAAACTGCGGAAACTCAAGTATATATTAGATTCAGTATCTTCTCCAGCATCCTTGTCACACCTCCTGCCGATTAACGGCCTTTTTCTGACAACCCTTTTCTCTCTTTCTTATCAAGCATACCTGTATCCAACTCTATTGACCGGTATGCCTGTTTATTTTGCTCTGCTTCTTCGTCCTTCAAGCCTGTCCGGTTTCCTCTTTAATCTTATCCTTTAATCTTGCCACCGTTTCCGCTGCCGACAGATAATCAGACGTTTTAATCTTATGCATTACCGGCTCCATCATCGGCTTTAACGGCTTTCCTTTAAAACTGCATTTCAACAGGCGTTGCGCAAGAAAAATCATCTGATCCTGTTCGGCGGCGAAGGCCGCATCCTCAAATTCCAAAGCCAGCCGGTCAAGATCCCCTTCCTGCAATTCCTCTAACCCCAGCATTTCTTCCTCTTTCTCCTTGGGATTTACCACAGCGCTTTCCTGTATCAGCTTCAAAATTCTTGCATATTCCTCCATCATTTCCATATGGTGTTCTTCAATGTAGTCCATATTTCCGCTCTTACCGGCTAATTCCAATTCCTTGGCCATGGAAGATAATTTTTCCACGCCGATACTTAACATGGTACTCTTCACCGCATGAATCAGCGGAATATAATTTTTCCAGTCCTTTTCCTCATAAAACGCCTTAATCTTATTCCGGTCATCCCAGCCCGCTTCTCCGGTCAGGGACAAAATCTCTATATAATCCTCAGGGGTTCCGCAGTACCGAAGCCCCATCTCTTCGTTAAAACTGTCCTCCGGCAAATCCGTATACCGCTGTTGCTTTTCTTTCCCGGCATTTTCTTTTTCCTCTGCTTTCTTCTCTACAGATTCTTCCTCCACCTTTTCCTCCTTTTTTTCTTCTTCCTCTTCTACCGGTATCAGCTTTTCCTGCGGAAGCACTCTTCTGAGCACCCGCTCTAATACGGAAATCTCTATGGGCTTTGCAATAAAGTCCTGAAATCCTTCATTTAGGAAAACTTCCCGCATTCCGCCTACCGCATTTGCAGTAACCGCCACAATCGGCACCTTCTTAAAATAGTTGCCCTGCTTCTGGCGGATTCTCTGCAATGTCTCAATCCCGTCCATCTCCGGCATCATATGGTCCATAAAGATTACATCATAGCTCATATTTTCAATCTTCTCTAACGCCTCGGCTCCGCTGGTGGCAATGGAAACCTTAATCCTGTAAGGCTTCAACAGACCTTCTAACACCCGGATATTCATCAGGTTGTCATCCACAACCAACACATTGGAATCCGGCGACATGAATTTGCCCTGGAAATAATAATTGGCGTCCACGCCCTGAATGAGCTTCTCGTCGTTTAACGCCATGACGATAGGCAGGATAAAAAACGGCTTGAACATCCGCTGAATCTTTGGATTGACAATGCGCATGTCATTGTACCTCTCCAATACGGCAATAATCTTCGTATTCTCTGACATATTGTCAAAATAATTCTTATCCTCTTCATATTCTTCGATACTGATAAATATATGGGTGAAGGTCTCCCGCTCCGCCCGCCGTTTCAATTCCGGAAGGTTCTGGCACACATGGCATTTTACCTTGAGCTGGGCGATCATATGGAAGATAACCTGGCTGTAGGCTTCCCTGACCTCCGGCCGGTCGTAATGCTCCATATCCACATAGATTGCCACATTAACCCGCTCCCTCTCCTTAACCGCCGCAATGGGAGTCGAATCCGACACCTTCTGGGGAATGACGAACTGAACGTCGCTTCCCTTTCCGTACTCACTGGACACGCTGATAAAACCGCCCATGGTATCCACTAACGCCTGGGAAATTGCAAGTCCCAAACCAATACCCTCTTTCTGCCGGTTTCTCTTGGTATCTACCTGATTGAAATTGTTGAATAACTTTTCTATGCTCTCCTTCTTCATGCCGATACCGGTGTCCTTCACGCGGACCATTAAATTAATGCCATATTCCGTTTTTCTCGCGCTGATAATAATGGTTACGCAGCCCTCCACCGTAAATTTCAGCGCATTGTTGACCAGATTCATAATGACGCGCCGTATCTTCTGTTCGTCACCGATTAAGCCGCTTGGCAGATTGGCGTCGCAATCCACAATCAGGTCAAGATGACGCTCATTTTTACGGGCCATGGACATATTGATAACATCATTAATGGTAGAGGTAATATTATATGTCTCCTCTAACACCGTCATTTTCCCGGACTGCATCTCTGTAAAGTCCAGCACATCGCTGACAATGGACTGTAGGTTCCGGCCCGCAGTCTGAATACTGAATACATCCGCCCGGACCTGGTCCTCTAACTCCTCCCGCAGAATAATCTCACTCATACCGCATATGGTATTAATCGGCGTACGGATTTCGTGGCTGACATTGGCCATAAAATCATCCTTGCTGTTCTCCGCCTCTTTCAGGGTTTCAATAATCTGCCTCTGCTGCTCTAATCCCTCTAATCGGGTTTTATTTAAAAGAAAAATCACATGTTCAATTAAAAAGACGCAGACAACCTCTAAAATTGTCTGGAGAATCTTCCGGTCAGAAGATAAGTCCACCGTCTGCCGGATTAAAAGATGATATACTACGATAAAAACGGAAACGATTGCAGGAATATAGACAATCTCGGGAATCCCGTAAAATACCAGCATCACTGCCAGCAGCAACAGTACCGGAACCGTCATAGTCAGGCTTTCCGTACAGATTGACCAGAGTATGATACTCATCTGCATAAGACAGGTCATGGCATACGCCCGGAATATATAATCCTTTACCTTAGACCAGGAAAGCACCATTCCAAAAATCCAGCTGAATATGATGAAAAGGGCAAGCCAGACAGACAGGCCGAGTTTAAGGATAATGCCTGTCATAATCAGACTGTATATCAAATAAAACAACAGCATAAGTTTTTCGATTCTAATCTCTTCTTTATCCTGCATCCTCTACCTATTTCTCCTTTATCCCTGTTCTGACAATCCTCTTGCCGCCTCTGACAATCGCATAATACGCCCGCCCCGTCTCTTACCGTTCCGGGCAAAAAAAGCGCTTAAGAAAGTACCTTTTCAATGGCCTCTAAAAGCCGGTTCTGCTCCACAGGCTTTAAGAGATACCCTCTTGGACGGAGCTTTAAGACCTCCTCCACTTCTCCCTTGTCACTTACCCCGGTGAGAAAAAGCACAGGAATATTCCTTGACTCCTCATGCTCCTGTAACTTCCGGAAGGTCTCTTTTCCGCTTAAAACAGGCATGTCATAATCAAGCAAAATAACATCCGGGCGTTCCCGGACAGCAATCTTAACCCCTTCCAAGCCGGAGTCCGCCATTAAAAGCTCATACTTATCCTTTAACAGCACCTTCATAATCCTATGCTGAATCATACTGTCGTCAATCAATAAAATCTTTTTCATATGCATTCATCCTCTATATGTACACATCTATAACCCTAAGTATACCACAAAGCTGTCCCAATGCAAAGAAATTTCTCCACTTTACGCAGATAGCCTTCCATTATCCCCTTTCATCCGTAACACCGCCGGAGGTGAATCCTGTCCCCTTTTTCCTGACACGCGGTTTTTTAGAAATCCGCCGCCGGTTGGTCCTGCATGAAGCACATGCGGAGAAGTGTCTGAACACCGGGTTTGGGGTGCTGGACAAACATCTTAAGCCACGCTTTCGCTCTGTTGAAAACGCAGCGGTACATAAGCGGAGGACATCTAAGTCTATCAAATAGGATAAACTTTTATGTCCTCCGCAAGTACCGGCGTTTTCAAAGGGGCTTTAGATGTTTCCCAGTCACCCCTTCCCGGTGTGAGTTCTTCGTGAGCATGTGCAATCA
Source organism: uncultured Lachnospiraceae bacterium (assembly GCA_947625015.1). Lineage (GTDB taxonomy): Bacteria > Bacillota > Clostridia > Lachnospirales > Lachnospiraceae > CAG-590. The sequence continues at coordinate 3,914 of CANQMR010000037.1, forward strand.
ATCATGCAGGACCAACCGGCGGCAGGATTTCTTAAAACCGAAACCAGTGCAGAAAAAGGGGACAGGATTACCTATCGGCGGTATGTTATACATACTTGGGGGGATAATGGAAGGCTATCTGCGTAAAGTGGAGAAATCAGGGATTATGGATTGCCCGGTTAAGGGCGTTGAGAACTCTTTTTTTGTCGAGGCTCCAGAGGGGAGCCACAAGGGTGTTTCGGTCGCCGTCACCGGTGATTCTGTGGACGACCATATCGGGCGGCAGCAGGGCAATACAGTCTGCCACAAGACGGACATAATCGGAAAGCTCCATGGTAGAAAAGCGGCCCTCCCGATAATCTTTCTCCAAGTCTGTTCCCCTGATTACATGGAGAAGCTGCAGCTTAATTCCGTCTGCGCCACTGTTCCCCACATAGCGGACAGTTGCCTTCATGTCCTCTTCCGTCTCGCCCGGAAGGCCTAATATGACATGGGTGATTACCTGCACCCCGATAGATTTTAAATGGCTGACCGCCTGGTCGTAAACCGGCAGGGAATATCCCCGCCGTATGTACTGCGCTGTCCGCTCATGAATGGTCTGTAAGCCAAGCTCCACCCATACAGGTTTTCGGCGGTTCATCTCCGCTAACAAGTCAAGCACCTCTTCCGGCAGGCAGTCCGGTCTGGTGGCAATGGAAAGCACAGCCACATCCGGATGATTTATCGCCTCCTCATAGAGCGGGCGCAATTTCTCCACAGGGGCGTAAGTATTGGTAAATGCCTGAAAATAGGCAATGTATCTCCCGCCGGGAAATTTCTTTTTCAAGCGCTCCTTTCCCTTTTCAATCTGAAGGGTAATGCTGTCCTCCCGGTTTCCGGCAAACTCTCCGGAGCCTGCGCCGGAACAGAAAATGCACCCGTCCAAACCAAGACTTCCATCCCGGTTCGGACAGGTGAATCCACCGTCTAATGCAATCTTATATAGCTTTTCTCCAAAATGGTCCCTGAGATAACGGTTCAGGGAATAATAACTTGCTGCCATCTTCATATCCTCAATATCCGAAACATTTTTCCGAAAACGCCTTCCGGCATTGCCGGATTTTCATGAAGTAACCTAAATCAAAAGACAAGGGAGAGAATCAGGGAAACGAAAAAGGGAATGACAAAAATTACTAAAATCACAATGCCAAAAACCTTTAACAGTGTACTTCGCATTTCCTTCTTCTCCTCTTTTACCTGCTGTTCGGTAATCCGCTCGTCCACAAAAGAGTCTTCCCCGGCGGTGCCCGCCATACTCTCCGCCGCATCTGCCGGCAGCCCCCACTGGTTTTCCTCCGCGCTTTCTTTTTTGACCTGTATGCCAAACAGAATCAGGCCAATAAAAAAGAGATGGTTTAACAGCCAGTATAACAGCAGGTACCAACCGCTTTTTCCCACATCATGCATACGCTGGATACTGCCGCTGATTATGGGAAACAGGGAAGCCATAGAAAATATAATCAAAATCCCCGAAAGGATGAGCATCAAAACATTTTCACTTTCCAGAGGATCGAAAAATACCAGAATGAATAAGGGAATCTGAAGCACGAAATGCATGATCAGCGCCTTTATGTACAACTCCCTTCCCATTCTTCCCTTTGCCTTAAACGTTCTTATCCATGACTGTTTATACGCCTGTATCATACTATCTCCTCCTTATGCCGCAGGGATTTTTTAATGTCAGCAGCTTTTGTACATCATATGCCCTGTCAAAATTATATTCCTCCACCAGACGCATATACCCTGCGTCTATGTCTTTTGCCTCTCCTTCAAACTGAAGCCTTCCGCCAAAATACACCTTGTAATTTTCTTCCGGTACCGGCTGCGGCAGCACATCCTTCATCTCAAGCCATATACTGTAACCGCCTTCATCTTTGGCGATTACCGTCTGCTCCTCGCTTAAAACAACACTGTACACATTATCGCCGGACTCAATCCTGACCTCTGTGTCTTCTGCCAGCATTTCCGCCGTATCCCCGGATTGATAAGCGCTGCCCGGAAAAATAATTGCCGTTCCCGTTGATCCCACCGGCAGGACACAGATTTCCTCATGCAGGCACCGCTTCTTCGCCTGTATATTGTCAATCAGCCTGTCCCGGCTCTCCTGTTTTCCATCCTCCACCTCATAGCAGATAATCCGCTCTTCAAACAACGGCGTGCCGCCGAGCAATGCCAGCACATCCGAATCCGTATTAGCGGGTCCTAAAAAACAGAACAGGACTGCCGCCGCCAAAACGGCTATCAACAAATATTCCAAAACCGCAGGGCAGAATTTTTCCCTTCCCAACTGCTCAATCCGCTTTTTTAAGCTCCCTTTTCCCAGAGAACTTCCCATAGCCATGTTGTCAAAAGCCTCCTTAGGTTTTCTCGCCGCCATGGCTACTAGGCATCTTCCGTACACAATCTGTCCTTCCTTATCCTCTCCCCTTGTCACCCGGTAATCACAGGCAAGCTCACAGTCTTCTGCAAAGCACTCCGCCCCATACCACACCAGCGGATTAAACCACTGCATAATCAGGCACAGGTTTCTTAACAAAACATACCAGTTATCCCACGCCCGGTAGTGGGAAAGTTCATGCTTGACAATCCATTTGCACCAGTCCAGACTGTTCTCCGCCAGACGGCTGATATAAATCTTCGGCGACGCTAACCCTTTCAGACAGGAGCCGATATTGTCATCCACAAAATAGACCGGCACGCCGTCCTTTTTTCCGTAAATTTCACTGTTTGCCTTAAGCAGTTCCCCGTAACGGCGGTTTCTTACCATAAACAGCAAAAAGCATACTGCCGCCCCTGCCAGCCATATCCACGCCAGCACTCTTTCCGTCGGGAAATGAACCGCATAAAGCCAGTGAACGTCCACAGGCAGTTCAAAGGGAAGCAAAATGCGCAGCACCGGAAACCCCCACAGGCATTTCATTACCCCCGGGTGCAGCTTGGCGCCAAACATCCGGCGTACGAATAAAACCAACAGGATTAACAGCGACGCTTCCACAGTAACCGTAAACAAACCCACAATCTGCATATTATGAATCCTTTCTCTTCTCCTCCAAAAGTTCAATCAGTTTATCAATCTCCTCTGGCGGCAGTTCTTCCTCCTCGACCAGTGAGGAAATCATAAGCCCCGGCTTTCCATGAAACACCTTATCCATAAATCCCACCGTCTCTTTTCTTCTGGTCTCCTCCCTTTCCAGCGTCGTATAGAAGACCTTTGCCCTTCCTTCCACCTGATAACTGACAAGCCCCTTGCTCTCCATCTTTTTCAAAAAAGATATAATTGCATGCTTGCTCCAATGCTTACTGTCCTTTAACAGTTTTTCCATCTGTGCGATGGTAAGTTTTCCATGGGTCCAAAGTAAATTCAAAAACACCCATTCCGCATCTGAAATATGCGCCATAATTTTTTCCTTCCTTTCTCATTTTATTTTCCTGACGATATATCGGCAAGAATCTCCTGTAAATCATAGGGCTCTTCCAGACTCATCGTAAAGTCCAGATACCCGTTTCCCGGCCCGTATATATCAAACTCAAATTCCTGTCCCCCTTGAATATAACTGCTGTTATACAAGGTTTCCAAAAATTCTGCCATAGGCGGCGGATTTCCCTCCAAATCTTCCCATGTCGGCCGCAGATAAGTGGAATACTCCCTTATCTCACAGGGGATTCCATACTTTTCCCCATAATAGGCCAGCATTTCTTTTCTATAAGTGGTACTCACCCCGTCGTCAATGATGTAATCTTTCTCCCAGTAGGCGTCATAGGTAATCGGCGTTCCGTCGTCCAAAACGGTTGTGACTTCATACGGAATATAGTCCGCCATAGAAAAAGCGTTGTACGCCACTTCATTAAAAGTAACCGACATATCCGCGTTAAAACATTTTTCCAGATAGGCCTCCATCTTCTCAGGCGGGTAATCCACTAAAATCTTCTTTTTCTCTATCGCAGTCACCAACCAGCCCAAAAACCACCATACGGCCAGTACTGCCACAATCAGCAATCCCTTTTTCCAGCCGCTTATTTTTTCCCGTTTCGGTCGTCCATTATCCGATTGTCCGCCACTGGCTGTGGGAATATCAGCCGCCTTCCTGTCTGCCTTGCCGCCATACGCCATATTGCCGCCGGACTCTTCCATTATCCTCCCCCTCCTATAGGTAATCTTTTTATTACCAATATAGTAACACAGCTCTTTTTTTCTGTCAACCATGAATCTCCCAACACTTGAACATCGCGCAAAAATCCCGTATAATCAAATGAAATGATTATAACCGGCACATGAAGGAGGATTTGCCATGAAGTCTTCATACAAGGTGGGAGAACAGACCCGGCAAAACATTTTTGAAGCGGGCAGAAAATTATTTTATCAGCAGGGATTTACCGCCACAACCTACAATGATATCTGTACAGCCACAGGGATGAACCGGGCGTTGATTCCCTACCATTTTAACAGCAAACAAAGCCTTGGCTATGCGGTATACTCCCTGATTTGCCAGGACTTTCATCAGGCTTTCAACAAGGCAGTCGAGCCGGAGCACGCTGATCCGGACCTGATGAATCTGCTGCGCTGCTTTTCCTACTATAAACTTTTTTCCAATAAAAAATTACTGCGTTTTGCCAGCGAACTGATTGCCAGCGAGACGCCAAACGACACTGATTCCGCTTTTGGGAAAGGATTTCTTCCCGGCATAGAAAGCAGATTATCCCGCCTTTCGGAAAAAGAGCAGGAGACCCTGCTTAAGTTAGATTCAGGGATGGAAAAAGAGATTATCAAAATGCTCTCCCGCTCGCCAAAAAACTGGCAGCCCTTAGTGCAGACAGAGCTTCGCCTAATGATGAGCTATTCCGGTTATACGCAAAAGAAAACCGAAGAGCTGCTTGCCATCGCCGCTGAACTTTCAACACAATTGGAGGTAAGCATCAAATCCGGTTTTCTTGTTCATATCCATTGGAAAAATAATTAAGCTACATCCTGAAATGAAAGGAATCACACCTCGACATCCGCAGAGTAGTCAACGCCCTCCATCTTAAACCCAAACATACGGTAGAAGTCATTCCAGTAGCCTTCCGTATCAGCCAGTTTAAAAAGGTTATCGCTGTCAATTTGATCCCAGATATCCATAACCTCTTTCTGCACATCCTCGCGCATCTCCCAGTCGTCCACATGGATCATTCCGTCTTCTTCCGTCTCAATTCCGTCCGCGCCATATACCTTTTCCTTGTAGAGCCGATACATCTGTTCAATACAGCCCTCGTGGATTCCTTTTTCCTTCATTACCTGATAAAGCACAGAAAGATACAGGGGCACTACCGGAATGGCAGAGCTTGCCTGCGTGACTAACGCCTTATTGACAGACACATAGGCCTTTACCCCCAGAGCTTCCTGATTCTTTGTAATCACCGCTGCGCTGTCAGCCAGATTCTTCTTTGCCTGTCCAATGGTTCCCTCATGGTAGATGGGGTAGGTAAGCTGCGGGCCGATATAAGTATAAGCCAAGGTAAGCGCATGTTCAGCGAGAACATCCGCTTTTGCCAAAGCATTCATCCAGTCAATCCAGTCCTCGCCGCCCATCACCTTAATGGTGGCCGCAATCTCCTCTTCGGAAGCCGGAGAAATGGTAGCCTCCTCAATGGCGTTGGTTCTTAAGTTCCAGTTCTTCTGTGTAAATTCCCTGCCCACAGTCTTTAGTGCAGATACATAAGTGGTTCCGTCCGGCGTAGTCCTTCTCGGCGACGCCAGTGAATAGACGACCAGATCCACCTTGCCTAAATCCTGCCTGATAATATCGATAACCTGATTCTTGACCTCTACAGAAAATGCGTCTCCGTTAATGGATTTTGCATACAGTCCGGCCTTTTCCGCCTCGCGGTCAAAGGCTTTCATATTGTAAAATCCCGGCGTAGCCGTCCGCTTGCCGCTGGCCTCCTTGTCAAAAAACACGCCGATGGTGGCGGCTCCCATGCCAAATGCCGCCGTAATCCGGGAAGCCAAGCCATAGCCTGTGGAAGCCCCGATGACCAGTACCTTTTTCGGACCGTTGACGGTTCCGTTTTTCTTTACATATTCTATCTGCTCCAATACATTTTTCTCACATCCCACCGGATGGGCTGTGGTACAGATAAATCCCTTTACCTTTGGTTCTACTACCATATTGCTGCCTCCTCCTATCCAATATCCGGAAACCGCCGTATCCGCCTGATAAAATCCATTGGCAGTCCGGCCATTCCCATTCCTTCATTTTACCACGATTTTCCTATAATGTACATATGTCAACTAAAGTCAGATGTTCCTTGTTGGCCTTCTCTAAGGAGGTCAGCAAAGCGTCTGCGGTATCTAAGCTGGTCAGCACCGTAACGCCGGTTTCAATGGCATGGCGGCGGATAATAAAGCCGTCTTTGCTCTTTTCGATTCCCTGGGCCGGCGTGTCGATAACCAGATCAATCTCATGGCTTAAAATCAAATCCAGCAGATTGGGAGAAGGCGCCTCCACCTTATTGATTGGCTTCGCAGCCACCCCGTTCTCATTGAGCACCCGGCATGTGCTCCTGGTAGAATAAATCTCATAGCCTAGTGCGACGAAACGCCTGCCTATCTCTACTGCGTCAAGTTTATCAGAATCCTTTACCGTAAGCACCATTTTCTTATGCTTGGGCAGGTCTACGCCGTTTCCTAAAAAGGCTTTATAAAGGGCCTCGTTAAAGTCTCTGGCAATACCCAGACATTCACCGGTAGACTTCATCTCCGGGCCTAACGTAACCTCTGCGCCCCGCAGCTTTTCAAAGGAGAATACCGGCATCTTTACCGCAAAATATTCACTCTCCGGCTGTAGTCCCGGCTCATAGCCCAAATCCTTAATCTTCTCTCCGATAATCACCTTAGACGCTAAATCCACGATAGGAATACCCGTTACCTTACTGATATACGGCACCGTTCTGGAGGAACGGGGATTAACCTCGATGACATAGACCTCATCCTGATACACGATAAACTGAATATTAATCAGTCCGATTACATGCAGGCTCGTAGCCAGCTTTTTGGTATAATCCTCCAACACCCTCTTGATTTTATCGGAAAGGCTTCTTGCCGGATATACGGAAATGCTGTCTCCGGAATGGATTCCGGCCCGCTCTACATGCTCCATAATGCCCGGAATTAAAATATCCTCGCCGTCGCAGACCGCATCCACCTCTACCTCTTTTCCCATTAAATATTTATCCACCAGAATCGGATGCTCCTGTACGGTACGGTTAATAATCTCCATAAATTCCACAATATCCTCGTCATGAATGGCAATCTGCATTCCCTGGCCCCCTAATACATAGGACGGTCTGACTAACACCGGATAACCTAATTCATTGGCAGCCGCCAACGCCTCCTCGCAGGTAAATACCGTCTTTCCGGCAGGTCTTGGAATACAGCATTTTTCCAAAATCTCATCAAAGAGCTCCCGGTCCTCAGCCGCATCCACATTTTCGGCAGAAGTACCCAGAATCGGAACGCCCATTTTTAATAAATCCTCCGTCAGCTTGATGGCCGTCTGGCCGCCAAACTGTACCACTGCCCCATCCGGCTTTTCCAGATTTACAATGGCCTCTACATCCTCTGCCGTTAACGGCTCAAAATACAGCTTATCCGCAATATCAAAATCGGTACTTACGGTTTCCGGATTGTTATTGACAATAATCGTCTCATAGCCGCTTTCTGACAGCGCCCATGTGCTGTGGACGCAGCAGTAATCAAATTCAATACCCTGCCCGATCCGGATTGGGCCGGAGCCTAATACCATAACCTTTTTCCTGGTTCTGACAGCGTCTACCTCATTTTCCCCGTCATAGCAGGAATAATAATAGGGCGTGGAAGCCTCAAACTCTGCCGCGCAGGTGTCCACCATCTTATAGGCGGGGTGAATGTTATAGGTAAAACGCAGGTCATGGATTTCCTTTTCCGTCTTTCCGGCAAGCCTTCCGATTACGCTGTCCGGAAATTCTAACCGCTTCGCCTCTAAGAGCAGCTCCTTTGTAAGCTCCTCGGTCTTAATCCTCGCCTCGGTCTTAACTAAATTTTCAATCTTGCTTAAAAACCACACATCAATTTTGGTAATCTCATGAATCTCATTTAAGGTAATGCCCCGCCTTATCGCTTCCGCAACCACAAAAATCCGCCGGTCATCCACCCGGTATAACTCCTCCCGGATTTCCTCTAACGGACGCTGGTCTAAATCCTCATAAAGCAGGCTGTCCACATGCTGCTCTAAGGAGCGGAGCGCTTTCATCAACGCGCCCTCAAAGTTGGTACAGATACTCATTACCTCGCCGGTAGCCTTCATCTGGGTAGTCAGTTTGCGGCTGGCCTTAATAAATTTATCAAAGGGCAGGCGGGGGATTTTCACTACGCAGTAGTCTAACGCCGGTTCAAAGCTGGCGTAAGTCTTGCCGGTGATTGCATTTTTGATTTCATCCAAATGATAACCGAGGGCAATCTTAGCCGATACCTTGGCAATGGGATAGCCGGTGGCCTTAGAAGCCAGCGCGGAAGAACGGCTTACCCTGGGATTTACCTCGATTACGCAGTACTCAAAGGAAGACGGATTCAAGGCAAACTGCACATTGCAGCCTCCGGTAATCTTCAACTCGGATATAATATTAAGCGCAGAGCTTCTAAGCATCTGGTATTCTTTATCCGCCAACGTCTGGGAGGGGGCAACCACAATGGAATCCCCGGTATGTACGCCTACGGGATCTAAGTTTTCCATGTTGCAGACGCAGATTCCGGTTCCGTTTGCATCCCGCATTACCTCATACTCAATCTCCTTCCAGCCCGCAATACAGCGTTCCACCAAAACCTGTCCCACTCTGGAAAGGCGCAGGCCGTTTTCCAAAATCTCCACAAATTCCGCCTCGTCCGCTGCAATACCGCCGCCGGACCCGCCTAAGGTATAAGCGGGACGGAGTACTGCCGGATAACCGATCTCCTTGACAAACTCCAGACCATCGGCCACATTGGTTACGACCTTGGAAGGCGCAATAGGCTCTCCGATCTTTTCCATGGTCTTTTTAAATTCATCTCGGTCTTCCGCCTTCTTAATGGTCTTTGCGGAGGTACCGATCAGGCGCACATTATGCTGGCGCAAAAATCCGGTTTCCTCTAACTCCATGGCAATATTAAGGGCCGCCTGTCCGCCGAGAGTGGGCAGAATACTGTCCGGTTTTTCCTTGACAATCACCTTTTTGACAATTTCAGGCGTCAGCGGCTCGATGTAAACCTGGTCTGCAATATTTTTATCCGTCATAATGGTGGCCGGATTGGAATTAATCAGAATAACATAGATTCCTTCCTCCTTTAATGCCCGGCACGCCTGCGTACCGGCATAATCAAACTCTGCGGCCTGGCCGATGACAATCGGGCCGGAACCGATAACGATTACTTTTTTGATATTGGGATTCTTTGGCATTATTTAGACACCTCCACCATATTCATAAATTCATCAAACAAAAAGTTTGTATCTAAGGGACCTGCGCACGCCTCAGGATGGAACTGGACAGTCTGCACATTTTTTCCAAGATAATGGACGCCTTCTACAGTTCCATCATTGACATTGACAAAACTGACTTCGGCTATATCGCGGTCAATCGTAGCCTCTTTGACCATATAGCCATGGTTCTGGGTAGAAATATATACCTTTCCGGTCTTCAGATCTTTTACCGGGTGATTTGCGCCTCTGTGGCCGTATTTCATTTTTTCCGTATCTGCGCCGTTTGCAAGGGCCAATAGCTGATGCCCTAAACAGATAGCAAAGATTGGGATTTTGGTGGCAAACAGCTTTTTCACTTCCTCGATGACTTCCACATTGGTCTTAGGGTCTCCCGGCCCGTTGGTCAACATGATTCCGTCCGGTTTGTCCGCTAAGATAGTCTCCGCCTTAGTAAAGGAGGGATATACGATTACCTCGCAGCCCCGGTTGGTAAGCTCGCGAATAATATTCTTCTTTGCGCCTAAATCCAGCACTGCAATCCGGAACCCATCGCCGTCATAATGTTCAATCTCTTTACAGGTGGTCATCCGCACCACATCACCGATCACATATTCCTTAAGCCTTGAGATTACAATGTCCAGATTGTAGTTTTCATCTGTAGTAATCATGCCCCGCATCGTGCCCTTTTCCCGAAGGATCTTGGTAATGGCTCTGGTATCCACGCCCTCAATGCCCGTAATCCGGTTGGCAATCAGAAATTCCTCCAACGCCTCCTGATTTCTGAAATTACTCGGCAGCTTTGCAATCTCCCTTGTGATAAAACCTGACTGCCATGGCTTGTTGGCCTCCATGTCCTCAAAACATACGCCGTAATTGCCAATCAAAGGATAAGTCATGCACACCGCCTGTCCTGCATAAGAAGGGTCCGTCAATACTTCCAGATAACCGGTCATGGATGTATTAAAGACAATCTCACTGATAATCTCCTCCGTACAGCCAACGCTTTTTCCCTCAAAAATATGTCCGTCTTCCAGGATTAGAAATGCTTTCATAATTACCTCCCTTTCAGATTTTTGCCCAAAAAAAAAACCACTAATAAAACCTATGTTCCTCCATAGGCGGGTCTTTTCCTTCCTACTGTAACCAGCCTGCCTACGCCTTTGTATGCATATCCCTGCCGGTTACTTCATCTCAAATTGTAAAAATTCTACCACACTTTTATTCCTTTGACAACCCCTTTTTCAAGTTTTTGCGGTTCGACTCTTCTTCCTTGCTGTATTTGCAGCCGCAGAAGTCCTGACGGTATAAATGATACTGCTCCGACAGTTCTATGGAACGCTTGTAACCGTTCCGCTTCTTGAAATCCGAATAGAGATAGGGCACGCCGTATTCTTCCTCTAACGCTTTTCCAATCTCATTCAGCCACCGGGCATTTTTATAGGGACTTACCGATAAGGTAGTGGTAAAATAATCCATGCCCATCTTCTTTGCCACAACTGCGGCTTCCTCTAAGCGCAGCCGGTAACAGGCATAGCAGCGGGCGCTCCTCTCCCCGAGATGCTCTAACCCTGCAATGGCTTTTTCAAAACGCTCCTGCTCATAGTCTCCTTCTAAAAACTGTACCGGATAACGGACCGGCAGACTGGCAATCAGCCGTTTCTGCTCCTCTACCCGCTTGCGGTATTCCCGCTCCTCGGAAATATTGGGATTATAATAAAACAGGGTAATCTGAAAATAACTGCTCAGATATTCTAAAACATAGCTGGAACATGGTCCGCAGCAGCTATGGAGCAAGAGACTCGGAACTGTCTTTGCGTCCTTTTTTATTATCTCCTGTAACATCCGGTCTAATTTTATTTGATAATTTACATTATTTTCCATTTTCCTTCTCCCTATTGCCCGAAGCACAGAATTTTTTAAAGGTAAACAAGTATTTTTTCAACAATTTGTGCAATATTACTAGTTGACTTTGTGTACAATAAACAATATACTAATATCAGAAGAACATATATAATTATGTATAGATTATGGCGGTTTGTCAATTCAAATTTTACAGGAGGTGTCTCATATGACAGTCGAGCAGGCAGTTAAGAAATTCAAACTGGAACCCCTTAATGTGTATACAGCCAAAGCGAAGGCAAAGGAACTTAATGTGGACGAAGTTTTATACATGAATGTTCAGAAGAATAAGTATGCATACATTGTAAAAGACGGTGCAAGGGGATACGTATTATATCAGGATGAAATCAGCTTCTACACCAAGATGTATAAAGGACTTAAGATGACTCCGTTGGAGCCGTAATTCATCATACAGGCAATGCAGAATAAGACCGGTAAGGAATGCCTCATATGGCCGAATTTCCTTTCCGGTCTTTTTTATTTGGGACAACGCTCTACCACTAAGCTATCAGGGACTATGATATTTTTTTCAAATCCTTTGGTGTACATTAATATCCATGCTCTATCTTACGCCTGCATGTCATTTGATTTTGCTATATTTATCCTGTGGCATAAAAATTCTCCTTTTGACAAACAATACCCTTATGAAATGAAAAGGTGTAATAAGGAGAAGAACAATGGCAATGCAAAATACAAAAGTGCATGGTGCAGCATTTATGAAATATCTTTTTTTGTTTTTGTTGGGCGGATTCGCCTATTTCTATATGGAAATCCTGTTCCGGGGATTTTCCCATTTTTCCATGATTCTATGCGGCGGGCTGGCCTTTGTGCTGTGTGGGGCCCTAAACCAGTCTCCCCGTTATCATATGTCCCTGATTACGCAGATGTTCTGCTCTGCTTTAATTATTACCGGTTTGGAGCTGGTTACCGGGTATATTGTCAATATCAAGCTGAATTGGAATGTCTGGGATTACTCCGGTATGCCTTATAATTTCCATGGGCAGATTTGTCTTGGGTATTCTCTGCTCTGGCTGGTGCTTTCTGTGGCATGTATATTTGTGGATGATTTGGTCAGGTGGAAAATATTTGATGAGGAAAAGCCCAAATACCAGTTGTTTTAAGCTTCATCTCGATGTAGGGCATCCGCACTTCTTCCTGTCGTGCTCATCTCGATTTCGCTTCGCTTCATCTCGATGAAGGGCATCCGCACTTCTTCCTGTCGTGCTCATCTCGATTTCGCTTCGCTTCATCTCGATGTAGGGCATCCGCACTTCTTTCTGTCGTGCTCATCTCGATTTCGCTTCGCTTCATCTCGATGAAGGGCATCCGCCCTATATTCATAAAAAAACAAGGCCTCTGCTGCAAGCAAGCTTGCGCAAAGACCTTGTCTTTTTATGAATGCACGACAGATTTAAATCACATCATTCCGCCCATGCCGCCTTGCATTGGAGGCATTGCCGGCGTCTCTTCCTTAATGTCTGCCACAACAGATTCTGTGGTAAGCAATGTAGAAGCGACTGAAGTTGCATTCTGTAATGCGGAACGGGTTACCTTAACCGGATCAATGATTCCGGCTTCAATCATATCTACATAAGTCTCATTCAAGGCGTCAAAGCCCATACCCGGCTTGGATTCCTTCACTTTGTTGATGATAACAGCGCCCTCTAAGCCTGCATTGCCAACAATATGATATAACGGTGATTCCAATGCCTTTAAGACAATCTCTGCGCCGGTCTTCTCATCACCGGAAAGGGATTCTGTCAATTTCTCTACTTCCTTGCTGGCATGGATATAAGCAGAACCGCCGCCTGCGATAATGCCCTCTTCTACTGCTGCCCGCGTTGCTGCCAAAGCGTCCTCCATACGAAGTTTTGCTTCCTTCATCTCTGTCTCGGTAGCGGCTCCGACGCGAACAACTGCCACGCCGCCTGCTAACTTCGCCAGTCTCTCCTGAAGTTTCTCTTTATCAAAGTCAGAGGTGGTCTCCTCAATCTGGGATTTAATCAGGTTCACTCTGCCCTCAATATCTGCGCTGTTGCCTGCGCCGTCCACAATAATCGTATTCTCTTTCTCCACCCTTACGCTCTTAGCGCGGCCTAAATCGTCTAAGGTCGTCTCCTTTAAGTCAAGGCCTAATTCATCTGTAATCACCTTACCGCCGGTCAGGATTGCAATATCCTCAAGCATTGCCTTTCTTCTGTCGCCATAGCCAGGCGCCTTAACGCCAACTACCTGGAAGGTTCCGCGCAGCTTGTTAAGAATCAAAGTGGTAAGCGCTTCGCCCTCGATATCCTCTGCAATAATCAAGAGTTTCTGTCCACTCTGTACAATCTGCTCTAAGATTGGAAGAATATCCTGAATGTTGGAAATCTTCTTATCCGTAATTAAAATATACGGATTGTCAAGCTCTGCCACCATTTTCTCCATATCTGTTGACATATAAGCAGAAATGTAACCGCGGTCAAACTGCATACCTTCCACTAAGTCAAGCTCCGTCTTCATGGTCTTTGATTCCTCAATCGTAATGACGCCGTTGTTGGAAACCTTTTCCATAGCGTCTGCAACCATATTGCCAACCGCCTCGTCACCGGCTGAAATGGAAGCTACCCTTGCAATCTGCTCCTTGCCGGAAATGGTCTGGCTCATATTGCTGATTGCCTCCACTGCGGTATCGCAAGCCTTTTTCATACCCTTTCTCAAAATAATCGGGTTGGCGCCGGCTGCTAAGTTCTTCATTCCTGCGTTAATCATTGCCTGTGCCAATACCGTTGCAGTTGTTGTACCATCACCGGCAACATCATTGGTCTTAGTGGCAACCTCCTTCACAATCTGCGCGCCCATATTTTCAAAAGCGTCCTCTAACTCAATATCTTTGGCAATGGTCACACCGTCATTGGTAATCAGCGGCGTACCGAAAGATTTTGCCAATACTACATTTCTTCCCTTCGGTCCTAAGGTTACTCTTACTGTGTCTGCTAACTGGTTCACACCATTCTCTAACGCCTTGCGTGCCTCCACGCCATATTTAATCTCTTTTGCCATTTGTTTTAACCTCCATCTGTTTCATATATTCTTATTTCATGCTTTGCCCTAACCTGCTCCTCAATTAAGCCTCTACGACTGCATGAATGTCATTCTGCTTTACAATGATAAACTTGTCCCCGTCTAACTCTACATCATTGCCTGCATACCGGGAATAGATTACCTTGTCGCCAACCTTTACCTGCATCTCAATCTTCTCGCCGTCGACAACAGCCCCCGGTCCCACTGCAACCACTTCTGCATACTGCGGTTTCTCCTGGGAAGACGTCGGCAACACAATACCGGATTTCGTGGTCTCTTCTGCCACACATTCCTTTAATACAACTCTGTCACCTAATGGTACTAATTTCATATTCATTTCCTCCTTTTCAGCCCTGTGGCTGTTCCTTGTTCTATTCCGTTAGCACTCACTCAATTTGAGTGCTAACATATTTCCTATTTTACCCTATTTTCCCAAAAAATCAACCCCTATTTTGAAAATAATTGTGATAAAAATGTTAATTTTTGGCTTTCACTATATATTTTATTCCCTTTCCTTTCTTTTTAGAACAAAAATTTCTTCCTTCCATATTCTTTCCACTCCAGTTTCTATTTGATGAATTCATCACCATAAATGTAACAGAAACAAAATGGTAAATACAATTAAATTTTCTATTAACGATATGTTTGTATTACAAATATTTTTTGTGGACATTGCCACTAACTTAGACGGTAATTTATTTTTACTATAATAGCAAAGCCCCTGCCGGTTGCTAGCCGACAAGGGCTTCGTAAAATAGTCACTGTTTGCGTTGTATTCTCTTTTTATTGCTTAAGACAATTTTCTTTCATTCGTTTTCACTCTCCGGATACAACTCCCCGTAAATCCTGTCGGCATCATAGTCCGGCGCATATTTTTCTGCTACCTCGCAGATGCGCTGAATATACTCGATGTCATCCTCTTCTAATTCCTCCGCAATCATTTCGACGGATTTATTCTTTGTCAGCTTACGGCAGATTAGGGATATGATTTTCCGATTAGCGCCCTCAATGCTGCCAATCGTCCTTCCCTCAAGCCTTCCCTCATCCTGCGCTTCCTCAAGCTGCCTGCGGTATTCCGTTTCCCATGCATACTCTAAAACCTGTCCACCCATAAATTCGTCCACCCTTCCTTTCATTGCCGTACGTTTAACAAATGCCTGTTTGCTTACGTCCCACATTAACTGCAACAGCAGTACTTTGTCATACTCCCTTATCATGTGTTCTTTCACCTGGCGGTTTAGCTCCTTCTCAATTGCCTTCAAATCCCTGCCAAGCAGTTCTTTCATGCGGTTTTCCGCCTCTGCTTTTTCTTTCCCATTTTCTATGCTGTCTTCCGTTTCTTCCGTTTTTGGTTCATACTTTAGTATATAATAAGGCAGCATCATATACAACTGTTTTTCAAAAATTTCCTTCAGGGAATAATCCGGATTTCTTATAATGGGAACCCGGTATACCGCCTCTTCCCCGCCCGGCAAAATCACCTTGTAGGTAAACTGTTCCGGGGTATTTTCGTTACTTCGCAGGTAAAGCAGGGCGGAATTTTGCACCCGCACCACATAGCTTCCTGCCTCTTCCCGCTCCACAAAGTTTACCGCATCCATCCAGTCGTACTCAAAAAGGCGAATGGCAATGTCCCCGTTCGGGTTGCTCTCACACTCCAAATGATACCGCCTGTCCCCCACCTTAAACTTAGAATCCGGCAGCCGGTCCTTAATCCGAAAGCTGTTGAATACGCTGGTCTCTACATTGTACAGGTATTCCACATCGTCTTCTATGCTGTAATGCGTTCCAAAGAACTCGTTCACCATGGGAATATTCCACTTCGGAACCCGAATGCTCATGGTCTTAAATACATTGTCGTAGACATGCGGGTTGCCATCTGTCGGCTCCATGGCCTTCAAGCGTTCCCGCAGCCGTTCTTTCTTCCCTTCCCATTTTTTCTGTGTCTTCTTATCCGTATGTACGTCCTCCATATTCTTTCCACTGCAGCTTCTGTTTAATGAATTCATTAACATAAGTGTAACAGAAATAAATTATGAAATGCAATTAAATATCTATTAACTATTCTTATATTTCTTTGAACTTTTCGTGTCATGGATTCCCGGATTTTGAACTCGGTATCAAACTGATGAAATATATTTAAAAATTTTGACATTGGTGACAAAAAGTAATGAAATAAATTTCATAAATCATCTATGTCTGAAATAGTTATGACTATAATATCTTTATTTTTTATACATTTCATCGAAATAATCATAATCAAGGTCAACATAGTTTATATCATATAATTTAAGCATTTCTTCAGGCTTAATATGACTCATGTCATTATAACTACGAGAAATCTTATATATTTTAATAATTCCCTTTTTATTAAATTTAAATTTTCTATAAAAATATTCTGTTGAATTTATTTTTTGACCTTTATATTTTTTATAAGCATATGCTCTTATATAATATATTTTATTCTTTTTAAGTCCAATCTTCTTAATATTATTAATTTCTTTTACTTTTGATTTATTTGAATATTTATAATTCAAATTATAAGATTTAACAATTTTCTTAAATTTTTTATCCTTTGCAATATCAATCCTAAGTTTACAATTTTTACTAATAGTTGCTCCCATGACAGCAGAAGCAGCTGAAAATGCTAAAGTATTTGGAATATATTTATATTTACCTTTTATTAATTTTACTTTATTGCTAAGAACATCTTGTGCTTGAGTTGTTGGATAAATAACAACAGGAATACGAATTGTAAAAGGCTTATATTCATTTGTTTCTTTCATCTTTACTTCTAAATAAGTAGCACCGGCATCTTTTGCAACAAGCTTCTTAGAACTTACTACCTTTAAAATATTAGGATTGTTAGAAGTAACTGATTGAATATCATTTTTTGTAAATGAAAATTCACCATCATTGCTATTATTAATAATCTCAGCAATATATTCATAACCTTCAACTGCATGACGGTCACCAGCATAATCATAATAATATATTTCTTTTATGTTATCTATTTCTAATATATAGGCAATCCAAGGAATATCATTCTTATAAATATTATCTGGGCTGATTTCTCCAGCAGCATATGAATTTTTGTTAAACATAAGTACACTGAATAATGTTAAAAATAGTAAAATAAATTTTGTCATTTTTTGTTTGTTTTTCATTGATAAAACCACCTTTCTTAATATAAAATAAAAATCATACTAATCATTTCCTTCGATAAATCTTCCCTATCCCCCTCCCACAGACATAAACCCAACACGCAAAAAAGCGCCTGCCTGCGGCGGTTATATCCTGCCGTCACAGACAAACGCTTTCTGATAATCGAAAACCCAAAAAAGAATCACAAGAAGAAGGGCAGAATCAGCCCTTCCTTCTCTTCTCTTCTCTTCTAAAGATTTTACTACGTTTCATTAAGGTGTCAAGCCTTTCTTAAATTTTCTGAAATAATTTCCGTACTGTATTGTACCATCAAAGGAAATCTTTGGCAACCATTTTCCTCTTTGACTTTCCCCATTTTTTTATCACCAATTACCCGAAAACCCCTATTTCAAAGTATTCCGCTAATGTCAGCTGTT
>CANQMR010000038.1 GCA_947625015.1 uncultured Lachnospiraceae bacterium
ATAAAGAAAAACTGTATGATTGGGAAGAGGTATTTTACTTCTTCCCTTTATTTTGCCAATTAAAATTATACACTAACTTTATCAGTAAAGTATGCGGTAGTACTCAGATCGTGCCTGATAGTTTCACAAACTCCGCTTTCCTCTCCTTGAATACCGTATAATACCGGAATCCTAGGGAGACCAGCAGTTCCTCCGCCTGCTCAAATCCTGCGCCGATATTTCCGCACTGGTGGGCGTCGCTTCCCACAGTGATAATCTCACCGCCTAACGCCTGATACATCTTTAACGCTTCAATATGGGGGTGGGGAAAGCCGATTTTGGTTATGCCGGAGGTGTTGATTTCAATGCCCTTTCCCCGTTCAATCAGCCGCCTCAGCAATACCTCAAAAATATCCCGGTAATCCTCAAAATGATATACAAATTGCGGATCAGGGCAGTACCGGACCGCATAATCCAAATGTCCATACACATCAAAACTGTCCGTTTGCAGCACATTTTCCGCCTCTGACGCAAAGTATTCCCGGTAGGCTTCCACATTTGTCTTCCCGGCATAATATTCCGGGTAATAGGGGTCGCCGTTATGCAGGGAAGTAAGGTGAGAGGAGCCGATGACAAAATCAAAGGGATACTGTTCGTTAAGGACAGCAATTTTTGGTGCAGTTTCCGGGCAGATACCCTGTTCTACGCCCAGCCGGACGTCAATCCGGCCGCGGTACTTATCCTTTAAATTAAGGATTACAGGGACGTAAGTCTCAAAGTCCAGTTGAAAATCCATGTCGGGAGAGGCCTGATGAACCGGAAAATCTATGTCGTGGTGATCCGTAAAATAGATGGAAGAATAGCCCTTTTGGATGGCGGTGCGGATAATGTTTTCCGGAAGCTCGGAAGAATCCGATGAAAAATGGGAATGAACATGCATATCTGTGGCTATCATATACTAAGGTACCTTCTTTCTACAGGAATTATACGGTAAATCGTTTCTTTATGACATCATAACACAAGATTTTGCCTCCGTCTACGGATTTAGCCTTTTCCATAAATTGGGAGAGGAAAAGAATTGGTAAAATTCGGAACAAAAACGTATTTACTACTTGAAATTTTTTTCCAAAAAAGGTATTATATGGACATGGGTCAATGAAGAGCATCTTGACCACGATTAATAATTCAAAGCTTTAGGAGGATTTATTCATGGCAGTAAAAGTTGCAATCAATGGATTTGGACGTATCGGACGTCTGGCATTCAGACAAATGTTTGGAGCAGAGGGTTATGAGGTTGTTGCAATCAACGATCTGACAAGCCCTAAGATGTTAGCACATTTATTAAAGTATGATTCTTCACAGGGTAAGTATGAGAAGGCTGATAAGGTAACAGCCGGTGAGGATTCCATCACAGTTGACGGCAAAGAGATTAAGATTTATGCATTCCCGGATGCCAACAACTGCCCTTGGGGTGAGTTAAATGTGGACGTCGTATTAGAGTGCTCTGGTTTCTATTGCAGCAAGGACAAGGCACAGGCGCATATCAATGCAGGTGCTCGTAAGGTAGTTATCTCTGCTCCGGCAGGTAACGATCTTCCTACAATCGTTTACAATACAAACCATCAGACATTGAAGGCTTCTGATACCATCATTTCCGCAGCTTCTTGTACAACCAACTGTCTGGCACCTATGGCTGATGCGCTGAATAAGTATGCGCCGGTTCAGTCTGGTATCATGGTAACAATCCATGCTTACACCGGTGACCAGATGACGCTTGACGGACCACAGAGAAAGGGCGACTTAAGAAGATCACGTGCAGCAGCAGTGAATATCGTTCCGAACTCTACCGGAGCTGCTAAGGCAATCGGTCTTGTTATTCCTGAACTGAATGGCAAGTTAATCGGTTCTGCACAGCGTGTGCCTACCCCGACAGGTTCTACTACAATCTTAACAGCAGTTGTTAAGAAGGCAGACGTAACGGTTGACGGCATTAACGCAGCAATGAAGGCAGCAGCTAACGAGTCCTTCGGTTACAATGAGGACGAGATCGTATCTTCTGATATCGTTGGTATGAGATATGGTTCCTTATTTGACGCTACACAGACTATGGTTTCTAAGATTTCTGATGATCTGTATGAGGTTCAGGTTGTATCTTGGTATGACAATGAGAACTCATACACAAGCCAGATGGTTCGTACAATTAAGTACTTCTCAGAGTTAGCATAATTTAACGGCATCAATAAGTAGAATTATTAAGACCTATAAGGTCCGGTCTATATGGACCGGACCTTTTTGGTAATTGTGAAACCGATGTGTACCATAGATGCTGTTAATTGTATAACGCAAAAGGCGCAGGGGCTTCACCGTTATCTAAAATATTAATCATGAAAGGAGCATAGATATGCTTAACAAGAAATCAGTAGATGATATTAATGTAAAGGGAAAAAAGGTATTGGTTCGCTGTGACTTTAATGTTCCTTTGGACGCAGACTTAAAGATTACCGACGAGAACCGTCTGGTGGCAGCGCTTCCGACCATTAAGAAATTAATTGCAGACGGCGGTAAGGTGATTCTTTGTTCTCATTTAGGCAAGCCGAAGGGAGAGCCAAAGCCGGAGTTGTCTTTGGCGCCGGTTGCCAAAAGACTGACTGAGCTTTTAGGCCAGGAAGTAAAATTTGCAGCAGACCCGGAGGTTGTAGGACCGAATGCAAAGGCTGCTGTTGAGGCAATGAAGGACGGAGAGGTAATTCTTTTAGAGAATACCCGTTACCGCGCAGAGGAGACCAAGAACGGAGAGGCGTTCTCCAAAGAGCTGGCTTCTCTTTGTGATGTATATGTGAATGATGCATTTGGTACAGCCCACAGAGCGCACTGCTCCAATGTCGGCGTAACCAAGTTTGTGGATACCGCAGTCGTTGGTTACTTAATGCAGAAAGAGATTGATTTCTTAGGCAATGCTGTGAATAATCCGGAAAGACCTTTCGTTGCGATTCTTGGCGGAGCAAAGGTTTCTTCTAAGATTTCCGTAATTGAGAATCTGCTTGACAAGGTGGATACGTTGATTATCGGCGGCGGTATGGCTTATACCTTTATGGCAGCCCATGGCGAAGAAGTTGGCAAGTCCCTGTTGGAGGAAGATTACAAAGAGTATGCGCTGAAGATGGAGGAAAAGGCTAAGGCAAAGGGCGTTAAGTTATTGATTCCGGAAGATACGGTGATTGCAGATGATTTCTCCAATGATGCAAACCGCAAGGTGGTAGGCCGCGGCGAGATTCCTGCTGACTGGGAAGGTTTGGATATCGGACCTAAGACGGCTGAGATCTTTGCCAATGCAGTAAAAGATGCCAAGACCGTTGTATGGAACGGACCAATGGGATGCTTTGAGATGCCTAACTTTGCGGATGGTACGATTGCCGTAGCCAAGGCTTTGGCAGAGACCGATGCAACCACCATTATCGGTGGCGGTGACTCCGCAGCAGCAGTTAATATTTTGGGCTTTGGCGATAAGATGACCCATATTTCAACCGGTGGCGGCGCTTCTCTTGAATTTTTAGAGGGCAAGGAGCTTCCGGGCGTGGCAGCCGCTAATGACAAATAATACCGGCGGGCTGGATTTCGACGGAAATATATGATA
Source organism: uncultured Lachnospiraceae bacterium (assembly GCA_947625015.1). Lineage (GTDB taxonomy): Bacteria > Bacillota > Clostridia > Lachnospirales > Lachnospiraceae > CAG-590. The sequence continues at coordinate 3,614 of CANQMR010000038.1, forward strand.
AGGAGAATAGTTAGACATGGCAAGAAAGAAAATAATTGCAGGCAACTGGAAAATGAACAAGACGCCGAGCGAGGCAGTTGCATTGATTAACGAGTTAAAGCCATTGGTAGCCAATGACGAGGTAGATGTGGTATTCTGCGTACCGGCTATCGATATTCCGGCGGCAATCGAGGCGGTTAAAGGCTCTAACATTGAGATTGGCGCAGAGAATATGTATTTTGAGGAAAGCGGCGCTTATACAGGCGAGGTTGCGCCTAACATGCTGACAGACTTAGGCGTTAAGTATGTGATTATCGGCCACTCAGAGAGAAGAGAGTATTTCGCTGAGACAGACGAGACGGTTAATAAGAAAGTATTAAAGGCTTTCGAGCATGGCATTACGCCGATTATCTGCTGCGGCGAGTCCCTCACCCAGAGAGAACAGGGAATTACGATTGACTGGATTCGTCAGCAGATTAAGATTGCATTCTTAAATGTGACTGCGGATCAGGCAAAGAAGGCGGTTATTGCTTATGAACCGATCTGGGCCATTGGAACCGGTAAGACGGCAACCTCCGATCAGGCAGAGGAGGTATGTGCGGCAATCCGTCAGGTAATTGGTGAGATATACGACGGGGCAACAGCAGAGGCAATCCGCATCCAGTACGGCGGCTCTATGAATGCAGGCAATGCAGCAGAGCTTCTGGCTAAGCCGGACATTGACGGCGGTCTGGTTGGCGGCGCTTCCTTAAAGCCGGACTTCGGACAGATTGTAAATTACAACAAGTAGCGTTTCCTTGACGGAGATAGCATAATAATTTATAATAACAGGCAGGTAGGCAGAGCGCTGACCTGCCTGTTTTATTTGTATGCAGGATAGTGTTATACATTGAGGAGGAGATGAAAAGATGCTTAGACACAAAAGATTATTCTTGGGAAGCTTAATATTGTTTATCGGGATTATGCTAACCGGAAGGCCTGCTTTAGCGGGGGCTGCCATGACGGTTACGGGTTCCTGTAAAACTGCCAATCAGGCTACTTTGGAGGTAAAGATTGCGTCAGGGTATAAGGCGGATTGGATTGAGATTTACCGCGCCAATCAGGCGGATGGCGTATATCAGTTGATTGCCACAGATGATATTTATGTATGGGATGATCCGGAGGAATGGATGTGGGGAGATGATGAAGCGGATTACACTTATACTGATCCGGCAATCCTCACTGCTTATCAGAGTTATTATTACCGGGTAATCATTTACCAGACGCAGGAGACAGAGGAATATAATGAAGACGTTCTCCCCAAAAATGTAGTAGATTCCGTAGATGTGGAGGTTTATGTAACGGGTGCGGGTCCTTTGGTTCAGTCCGGTGTAAGAAAGGGAAAGAACGGGGCAAAACTTAACTGGACGCAGGTGCCGGAGGCGGATGGATATATGATATACTGTCTGACGGATATGGACGCTAAGGGAAATATGATATATCCGGATACGGAGGACGAAAGCAAATATACTTTAGTTAAGCAGATTAACAGTAATACCGTCTTAAGCGCAACATTTAAAAAACTGACCAACGGTGTTACCTATACCTACAGGGTATATGCATTCAAATATATTGACGGCGTTCCGGTAAAGAGCGTTTCTTCTCCGGAAAAGAGCATTCCCATGGATTATTACGCATATGCCGGTGAATCCTATGAACAAAAGGTAAAGCGCGCTTTTGGCTCAGCAAAGAAGATGAAAAAGAATTTTGCCAAAGAATCAAAGGCAAGAAAGCAGATGAAAACCATTAAGATTAAGGTCTGGGATTTTAAGAACGGCAAAAACGGAAAGAAGATTACAAGGACCAAATATCTGACGGTTAATAAACGGTTAGCGCCTACAATCCAGCAGATTTTTAAGGAAATATATAACAGCAAAGAAAAGCAGGTAATCCATGATATCGGCTGTTACAGTTACCGCACAGGACAGCATATGTATGGTTTGGCTATTGATGTCAATCCGAATGAAAACTATATGATTGACGGTAAGAAGATATTATCCGGCCGCTTTTGGAAACCGAAGAAAAATAAATACTCTATTCCCAATAACAGCGAATTTGTAAGAATTATGAACCGCTATGGATTTTTGAGAGGGGACTGGGGAGACCGTAAGGATTATATGCATTTTTCTTATTTCGGAACCTGATGTTTTTTACTTGTGTTATTGCAGTAAAACAGTTATAATGTTTAGCACATATGTAAACTATGAAGAAAGAGGTATCAAGATGTACAAGATTGTTAGTAAAGAGACACTCAACAGTGCGGTGGAGCTGATGGAGATTGAAGCCCCGTTTGTAGCGGCAAAATGTGAGGCAGGGCAGTTTATTATTGTCCGGGTAGATGAAGATGGTGAGAGAATACCTCTTACGATTGCAGATTATGACCGGGAAAAGAATACGGTTACGATTATTTATCAGATTGTTGGATATTCTACCGAGAAGCTCGCAAAGAAGAAGGCGGGAGAATATGTGGAGGATTTTGTAGGCCCTCTTGGCCAGCCGGCGCCGCTGCATAAGTGCGGACATGTAATCGGCGTTGCCGGAGGCGTTGGTTCTGCTCCCCTTTATCCCCAGCTTCGCAAGCTTCATGATATGGGCGTAAAGGTGGATGTGATTATCGGCGGACGGTCACAGGAGTTTGTTATTTTGAAAGACAAATTTGAGAAGTTCTGCGACAATGTATATATAGCGACAGATGACGGAAGCATGGGAACCAAGGGATTTGTCACAACAGTGCTACAGGAGCTCATTGACAAGGGAGAGAAATTTGACGAGGTTATTGCTATCGGACCGCTTATCATGATGAAGAACGTGGTCAATGTGACGAAGCCTCTTGATATTCCAACCTTTGTATCCCTCAATCCCATTATGATTGACGGTACCGGAATGTGCGGCGGCTGCCGGGTGACCGTAGGCGGAGAGACGAAGTTTGCCTGTGTGGACGGACCGGATTTTGACGGATTTTTAGTAGATTTTGACGAGTGCATGAAGCGGCAGGGTATGTTTAAAGAGGAAGAGCATACCTGTAAATTGGAAGGGTAAAGGAGAGATACAATGGATAGAAATATGAGTATGACAAAGGTGGCTATGCCGGAGCAGGAGCCTGATGTTAGAAATAAGAATTTTTCCGAGGTGGCTCTCGGTTACACAAAGGAAATGGCAATGGAGGAGGCGGCAAGATGTTTAAATTGTAAGCATAAGCCCTGTATGGACGGCTGTCCGGTCAATGTGCCGATTCCCGGATTTATTGAGAAAGTGGCGGCGGGAGATTTCGAGGCTGCCTATGAGATTATTACCAGTGAAAATGCCCTTCCGGCAATCTGCGGGCGGGTTTGCCCCCAGGAGAACCAGTGTGAGGGAAAATGCGTCAGGGGAATTAAGGGCGAGCCTGTTGCCATTGGCCGCTTAGAGCGTTTTGTGGCGGATTATCATATGGCCAATGCGGCGGCTTCTTCTGTGGATATTAAGAAGAACGGTAAAAAGGTGGCAGTGGTTGGTTCCGGTCCTGCCGGCATTACCTGTGCAGGGGAACTGATTAAGAAGGGATACGAGGTAACGGTGTTCGAGGCGTTACATAAGGCCGGGGGCGTGTTAAGCTACGGTATTCCGGAGTTCCGTCTGCCCAAGGATTTAGTGGCAAGGGAGATTGAGACGGTAGAGAAACTGGGAGTAAAGATTGAGACCAATGTCATTATCGGCCGTTCCGTAACTATTGATGAATTGATGGAGCAGGGATATGAGGCCGTATTCGTGGGTTCCGGAGCAGGCCTTCCCCGATTCTTAAATATTCCGGGCGAGAATCTGTTAGGCGTATATTCTGCCAATGAATTTTTAACCCGGGTGAACCTGATGAAAGCGTACAAATTCCCGGAGGCACCGACGCCTATTAAAGTGGGGAAACGGGTTGCCGTTGTAGGCGCCGGTAATGTGGCCATGGATGCGGCAAGAACTGCAAAGCGTCTTGGCGCCGAAGAGGTGTATATCGTATACCGCCGTTCCGAGGAGGAGCTTCCCGCAAGAGCGGAGGAAGTGCATCACGCCAAGGAAGAGGGCATTATCTTTAAGCTGTTGAATAATCCCTGCGCAATTCATGGAAAAGACGGCTGGGTAACCGGTATGGAGGTCATTAAACAGGAGTTAGGCGAGCCGGATGAATCGGGCAGGCGTTCCCCGAAACCGGTGGAGGGTTCTAACTATATTATTGATGTGGATACTGTTGTCATCGCCATTGGACAGAGTCCGAACCCCTTAATCCGTCAGACCACGCCGGGACTTGACACCCAGAAATGGGGTGGAATCATTGTGGATGAGGAGACGATGAAGACCAGCAAGGATGGCGTATATGCCGGAGGAGATACCGTAACCGGCGCAGCTACGGTTATTCTTGCCATGGGCGCCGGTAAGAAAGCGGCGAAAGCCATTGACGAATATCTGAGCAGATAAAGAGATGAAAGACCCGGTAGCGCAGGCTATCGGGTTCTCTTATGAAGATAGGGAGGTAAATGATGATAAAGGACAGTTATATTGAACAGGCAATCAAGGCGAAGCCGGGACGGGAGTATTATATCAAGATTATGATTCCCCTTTTTGTGGCGATTATCGGCGCAATTTCCGTTATGTTTATCGGGGTGCTGGGAATCTTAATTTTTGTCATCGGTATCTGCCTGTTTATGAACCTTTCCGCCAAACGGCAGTTGGAGTATGAATATACCCTGACCAACGGAAGCGTTGACATTGCGGCCATATATAACGCCAGCAAGCGGAAAGAACTGATGAATTTTGAGCTTGAGCAGGTAACGATGATTGTGCCGAAGGATTCAAAGCGGATAGAGACAGAGCAATTTGCAAAAAAGCGGGATTATACCTCAAGGCGGGGAAAGGGACAGGTCATTTCCATGGTGGTGGAATATAATGGCAGCCGGGAATTGGTTTCCATTGAGCCGGACGAGAGAACCTTAGAACATATCCGGAATTATGCCCGGAATAAAATGTATGATTTGTAAGAAAAAAGACAAAGCTAACACTTGACAGAATGGCAGGATGGAATAGAACATGAAGGATAATATCATATTAATCGGTATGCCGGGCTGCGGTAAAAGCACAGTCGGCGTGGTGCTGGCAAAAGCGCTTGCTTACCGGTTTGTGGATTCGGATCTGGTGATTCAGGAAAGAACAGGGATGTTACTTTGCGAATTGATTGAAGAAAAGGGAATTGCGGAATTTAACCGCATTGAAAATGAGATTAACGCATCCTTAGATTACCACAGGGCTGTGATTGCCACCGGCGGCAGCGTAATCTATGGCAGAGAGGCTATGGCGCATTTACAGTCCATTGGGACGGTGGTTTATCTAAAACTTTCCTATGAGACGTTATGCGAGCGGATTGGAGACTTGACCGAGCGGGGCGTTTCCATTCATAAGGGACAGACTTTCCGTCAGTTATATGAGGAACGCCTCCCCTTATATGAGCAGTATGCGGAACTGGTTGTGGAGGCGGAGCATTTAAGCATACGGGAACTGGTGCATCTGCTTAAAAAAGCCCTTTCCCGGTAAATGGAAAATTTTTGCATACATTTCTTGCAAAATCCATTGAATATGGTAAACTGTTTTTAGAACGAAGGGGAAAGCCCTTTTAATACATGAAAAGGAGACAAGTTATGAGTAGGAAACCGGTTGTTTTAATGGTACTTGACGGATATGGATTAAATGACAGGCAGGAGGGCAACGCTATCGCCATGGCCAATACGCCTGTGATGGATAAGCTGATGAAGGAATGTCCTTTTGTGAAGGGCAATGCCTCCGGAATGGCGGTGGGCCTGCCGGACGGACAGATGGGCAATTCCGAGGTGGGACATATGAATATCGGCGCGGGCCGGATTATTTATCAGGACCTTACCTCGATTACCAAGGCGATTGAAGATGGAGATTTCTTTAAAAATGAGGCTATGTTAGAGGCGATTGATAACTGTAAGAAAAATAATTCCGACCTGCATTTGTGGGGGCTGTTATCAGACGGCGGCGTACACAGTCACAACACCCATGTATACGGGGTATTGGAACTTTGTAAGCGGGAAGGCTTTGACCGGGTATATGTGCACCCGTTCTTAGACGGCAGGGATACCCCTCCGGCTTCCGGCAAGGATTATGTGGCGGAGTTAGTTGACAAGATGAAGGAAATCGGGGTTGGCAAGGTGGCCTCCCTGTCCGGGCGTTATTATGCAATGGACCGGGATAACCGTTGGGACCGGGTGGAGAAGGCATATGCTTCCCTGGTATACGGGGAAGGAGAGACCGCAGAGGACCCGGTGCAGGCTATGGCGGATTCCTATGCCAAGGATGTGACGGATGAGTTTGTACTGCCTACCGTCATTACGGAAAACGGCCGGCCGGTTTCCCTGGTGAAGCCCAATGATTCCGTTATTTTCTATAACTTCCGTCCTGACCGGGCAAGAGAGCTGACAAGAGCTTTTTGTGATGACGACTTTACCGGTTTTGAGAGAAGGAACGGGCGCATGCCGCTGACCTATGTATGCTTTAAGGATTATGATGAGAGCATCCCCAATAAATTGGTGGCATTTAAGAAGCAGACCATTGAGAATACCTTTGGCGAATATCTGGCAAAGATGGGAAAGAAGCAGTTACGGCTGGCAGAGACCGAGAAATATGCCCATGTGACCTTCTTCTTTAACGGCGGCGTGGAAGAGCCTAACCAGGATGAGGACAGGACTTTGGTGAAATCCCCGGCAGTTGCCACCTATGATTTACAGCCGGAGATGAGCGCTCCTGAGGTTGGGGAGAAATTAGATGCGGCGATCACTTCCGGACAGTATGATGTGATTATCATTAATTTTGCCAATCCGGATATGGTTGGCCATACCGGCGTTATCGAAGCGGCTGTTAAGGCGGTAGAACGGATTGACGCCTGCGTAGGCTCCGCAGTGGAGGCAGTGAAGAAGGTAGGCGGCGTGCTGTTTATCTGCGCCGACCATGGCAACGCAGAGAAGATGATTGACTATGAGACCGGCGCACCCCATACGGCGCATACCACTAACCCGGTTCCCTTTATTCTGGTGAACTATGGCGATGTGAAACTGCGTGAGGGCGGCTGTCTTGCAGATATAGCGCCTACGCTGTTAGAGATTATGGAACTTCCCAAACCGCCGGAGATGACCGGAGAGAGTCTGTTGGTGAAGTAATCAGGCGTATGGTATCCTGAATCAGGATATGCGGAGAATATCAGGCAGATTAAAAAAGTCTGTCTGATATTTTTTTGTATCAATAAAAAACTGCCTGCCGGAGACCGCGCTTCTGCATAAAACGCAGAAAAGTGGTAATACTTGCTATAAAAGTAATTTGATAGGAAGGGATCATTTTCATGAGGGAATATGAGATTTTGGATGTACAGGCTGTGGAGATACTGGATTCCAGGGCTACCCCTACCCTGGAGGTGACGGTTACGCTAAAGGATGGAATTACTGGCAGCGCGGCGGTTCCAAGCGGTGCGTCCACCGGACAATATGAGGCCCATGAACTGCGGGACGGGGATAAGCGGCATATGGGAAAAGGCGTGGAACAGGCGGTTACCAATGTAAATACCAGAATTGCCGATAAGATTATCGGGATGAATGTGTTAGAGCAGGTGAAGATTGACCGGCTGTTGATTCAGGCCGACGGGACGGACAATAAGCGGAAATACGGCGCCAACGCCATTTTGGGCGTATCCCTTGCCTGCGCCTGCGCTGCGGCGAACGCTTTGGGGATTCCCCTCTACCGGTATCTTGGGGGGACCGGCGCTAAGGTTCTGCCGGTACCGATGATGAACATATTAAACGGGGGAAAGCATGCGGACAATACGGTAGATCTTCAGGAATTTATGATTGTCCCGGTAGGCGCAGACACCTTTGTCCGGGCTATGGAGATGGCCTGTGAAGTCTATCATAATCTAAAGCAGGTGTTAAAGGCAAAAGGGCTGTCCACCGGAGTGGGAGACGAAGGGGGATTTGCGCCCAATCTTGCCAATACCTCGGAGGTGTTAGATTTGATTATAGAGGCGGTAGATAAGGCGGGATATCAGCCGGGAAGCGACGTCAAGATTGCCTTAGATGCGGCGGCGTCGGAGCTGTATGATGAAAATTCGGATCTCTATTATTTTCCGGGAGAAAGTAAGATGGCGGGAAAAGAAATCTACCGGAACGCAGAAGAAATGGTGCAGTATTATGAGGATTTGGTACAGCGTTATCCGATTTTCTCTATCGAGGACGGATTGCATGACAATGACATGAAGGGCTGGAAGCTGCTGACTTACCGTTTAGGGGAAAAGATACAGCTTGTGGGGGACGATTTGTTTGTCACCAATACGGCCCGGCTGTCCGAGGGCATACGGGAACATATCGCCAACGCCGTTTTAATTAAATATAACCAGATTGGAACCTTAACAGAGACCTTAGACGCGATTGAAATGGCGAAAAACGCAGGCTATAAAACGATTATCAGCCACCGTTCAGGCGAGACCGAGGACACCTTTATCGCAGATTTAGCGGTTGCTGTGGGGTCCGGGCAGATTAAAACCGGCGCCCCCTGCCGGAGCGACAGAACCGCCAAATATAACCGGCTGATTAAGATTGAAAAGGAGATTGGTAAGGTTTCGGAATACGCTTTCCGGTAATAAAATTCATAGGGTCCGGTCTATATTTTGCAGCGGCACAGGGAAGGTAAATCAGAAATATTGCCAATTTCTTGAAATTTTGCTTGTCTTTCTGAAAACACTATGTTACAATATTCGTCAGTGAGTTTTTTGGATAGGAGGTGTTTCGATGAGGACAGCACTTACAATCATATTTTTATTGATTTGCATATTAATTATTTTTCTGGTATTGATGCAGGAAGCAAAAGATGACGGTTTGGGAAGCCTGACGGGAAGCGGCTCCGGTACGGAGACCTACTGGAGTAAGAATAAAGGACATTCAAGAGAAGGGATGCTGATATTAATTACGACCATTTGTGTGGTATTGTTTTTAATATTGGCCCTGCTGATCAGTTCTAAATTTCTAAATTAGTCATGAAAGCTGCTGCATAACAGTGTGGCGGCTTTATTTTTTATGCGGCAGGATAGTTGAATATCGGGTGGATGTTATGACAAGGCATGAGGAGAGAAAGGAAAAAATATTAGCGGTTATCAATGACAGGAATTACAAGCCCTTGAAGCAGAAGGAGCTTGCTTTTTTGATGCGCGTTCTGCCGGAAGATCGGGAGGAGTTTCGGAATATTTTAGCGGAGTTGGTGGAGGAAGGCCGGGTACTGCTTTCAAAACGGGGCAAGTATCAGTCCCTGTCGGAACTGGTAAAGGTGGGCGTTTTTATCGGACATCCAAAGGGCTTCGGCTTTGTTACGGTGGAGGGAGAAGAGGAAGACTATTTTGTGGGTGAGGCTGCCACCGGCGGCGCCATGCACAATGACCGGGTAATGATTAAGATTACTGGAGCACCGAAGGGAAAACGGAAAGAGGCCCAGGTCATCAAGATAATAGAACGGGGCAACAGGGAACTGGTCGGATATTATCAGAAAAATAAGAATTATGGCTTTGTGATTCCCGATAACCGTAAACTGACGGAAGATATCTATGTTTCCAGAAAGAACAGTTTAGGCGCAGTGACAGGGCATAAGGTTGTGGTCAAACTGATTGGCTATGGCGGAAAGGACAAAAAGCCGGAAGGCGTAGTGACGGAGATATTGGGGCATGTAAATGATCCCGGTACCGACATTTTGTCCATCGTCCGGGCCTATGAGCTGCCTGTGGAATTTCCGGATGAGGTGATGGAGCAGACAGGCCGGATTCCGGACAAGGTAGGGGAGGCCGAACTGGAAGGCAGAATCGATTTGCGGAATGAATTGACAGTCACGATTGACGGGGAGGACGCCAAAGATTTAGACGACGCCATTACGCTGTCAAAGACCGAGTCCGGTTATCGGTTAGGAGTGCATATTGCGGATGTGACGCACTATGTCAGGGAACATTCCCCACTGGACAAAGAGGCGCTTAAGCGGGGAAATAGTGTGTATCTGGTGGATCGGGTGATTCCTATGCTTCCCCATAAACTTTCGAACGGCATATGTTCCTTAAATGCGGGGGAGGACCGGCTTGCCCTGTCCTGTATCATGGAGACAGACACGCAGGGAAAGGTGAAAAGCCACCGGATTGCCGAGACGGTAATCCGCGTAGACCGCCGCATGAGCTATCATCAGGTGGACGCGGTACTGCGGGCGTATGCCATATTAAAAAAAGAAAGCTATGACGGAGAGGATTACGCTAAGGCCGGGCAGGATGCCCTTGAAAAGGTAAGCCTTACCCAGAATGACGGCGCAGTTCTATGCGGCGGGCAGATTATCGAGGCATACCGGGAATATCTGGAATACTTCCGGGATATGTTAGGGCTTTCACAGCTTCTTCGGGAACGGAGAAGGAAGCGGGGGTCCATTGACTTTGATTTTCCTGAGACAAAAATCCGTCTGACCGAGGACGGGGAGCCGGTGGAGATTGGCCCGTATGACCGGAATCCGGCCCATAAAATCATAGAAGATTTTATGCTGCTGGCCAATGAGACGGTGGCGGAAGATTATTACTGGCAGCAGATTCCCTTTGAATTTCGGGTACATGGGGAACCGGACCCGGAAAAGGTGGAACGGCTGTCTAAACTGATGGCGGGATTTGGCTATTATTTTAAGGCTTCCGGCGAATCGGTACATCCGAAGGAATTTCAGAAACTCCTGCAAAAGATTGCAGGGGCGCCGGAGGAAGACTTTATCAGCCGCATGACGCTGCGGACCATGCAGCAGGCGAGATATTCGACGGACTGTACCGGACATTTCGGCCTTGCCGCAAAGTATTACTGCCATTTCACTTCGCCGATCAGACGGTATCCGGATTTGCAGATCCACAGGATAATCAAGGAGAATCTGCGGGGCGGGTTAAACGGAAAAAGGCTTGCGCACTATGAAAAAATACTGCCAGGGGTCGCAGAGTCCAATTCCCAGAATGAGCGGAGAGCCCAGGAGGCGGAGCGGGAGGTAGAAAAGCTCAAGAAAGCGCAGTATATGAGCCGCCACATCGGGGAAGAATTTGCGGGAATCATTTCCGGCGTCACAGCATATGGTTTATATGTGGAGCTGGAAAATACGGTGGAGGGAATGATACGGATTGCCTCCATTCCGGATGATTTTTACATTTATGATGAGGACAGTGTGTCCATCGTGGGAAGGGAATATGGGAAGACATATACTTTGGGACAGCCGGTGCGAATCCGGGTGGTCAGCGTGGACAAGCTGCTTAAGACCATTGATTTTGAATTGGCGGAGGAAGAGACGGCTGATTCTTTGTATGACGAAGCGGAAATTTTGAACCGGTACAGGAATAAAAAGGTATAGAAAAGAGGGTAAGTATGCCAAAGCAAAAGGGAGAACGGCTGATAGCCAACAATAAAAAAGCATATTTTGATTATTTTATAGAGGAGAAATTCGAGGCGGGAATTGAACTGCATGGAACGGAAGTAAAATCCCTGCGCCTGGGGCATTGCAGCATTAAGGAAGCCTTTGTAGCGGTGGAAAACGGGGAGGTCATTATCCGGCAGATGCATATTTCTCCCTATGAGAAGGGAAATATATTCAATAAGGATCCCCTGCGGCCGAGAAAGCTGCTGCTTCATAAATACGAGATTAACAAGATTATGGGACAGGCTAAGATGAAGGGGTATACGATTGTCCCGCTCAAGGTCTATTTTAAGGACAGCTTAGTTAAGGTAGAAATCGGCCTGGCAAGAGGGAAAAAGTTATACGATAAGCGGCAGGAAATTGCCAAAAAGGATATGAAGCGGGAGGCGGAAAAAGAATTTAAGATTCGCAATATGGGCTGAAGTTAAGGAAATTTTACAGTTCACTAAATTTTCAATTTCTTTTTTTGTGATTCTGTGATATGATAGTAATTCAGAAATGGGTATAATCAAATACGGCCCATTAGCCGATGATAGGAATAGAGGCAGTACAGGAGGAGAGTATGAGTCAGGCAAAGGTTGACAAGAGAAAGTACGAAAAAGTACACCGTAAGGAGATAGAGCGAAAGAGAAAGATTGCAACAGCAGTGAAATGCGTTGTGGCGGCCCTGATTATCGGGGCGATTATCGGGATTCCCACAGGCATCCGCATATATCGGGAGATGCCGAAGTTTGTGGGAGATGCCACTTTAGCGTCGTTTATAGGCAATTATATTGATGAGAATTATGCTTCCGACATAGAAGTGTTAAATTCATCAGAAGATACCGCTGATACTACGGAGTCAACGGATCCTGTGGACGCAGTAAGCGATGCCATTGAAAAGGCAACGGGAGAAACTCCCCAGCAGGTCACAGACATTGATTCAGATACTTCTGATGGTTCTGAAGACACACAGACCACAGAAGCTGAATAATAGATAAGGGTATTTACCCGTACAATCAGGGGTTGTACTGGTTTCGACGGGGATTTAGAAATCATGGAAGCCATTGATGGACCATGACCATCTGAAAACATGGAACTAAATATAAACGCAGACGAACAGTTAGCGTACGCTGCCTAATGGCAGCTGTCTTACCTAAGTTCACCCATGGCTTAGGATAAGGCATCAAAACAGTGGGGCACTTTGCTGTGAAAGCTTTGACACAGCAAAAGATTGATGAAGCTACTAAGGCTTACAGCCTGCCGGTTGGCGGTAAGCTGAGGGAATGTCGGTAAAGCGGCTGTAATGGGAGATGCCATGATGGAAGAGTCTTCGGACAGGGGTTCGATTCCCCTCAGCTCCATTAACAGGAGTATTGTATATGCAGAGAATGAAGTTCTGCATATAGCGGTAATGTACAGTTACCACACAGTGATTATACACAATGAGGTTGGACCATGAATGATGATGCACGAATCGTAGATGGATTTGTGTTTCCAAGCTATCAGGAGGCGCAGATTGCATTAAAGGAATGGAATAACATATCCGTTATCCGGGAACGGACAGCCCAGTTAGAAGGCGGGGCGGTCTATGAATTATATGTGAAGCTGATTGAGAGAAAGATGTTTAATACCATGGTGGGGTATAGCTTTCTGCATGAACTGCGCCAACGCCTGATTACAGAATTTGCTTATCCGGAGGAGGAACTGCCTACAGTGGAACTTCCCAAACGGATGGAATATGACAGGGTAAAAGAGTTGAATCAGGGAGTATTAGAGGGAAAGCTGCAACAGCTTTTATTGCAGAAAAAGCGCATGGCTATCACTATTGCGGCGCTCGTTTTTATGGTGGTTGCCATGTTTGTGATTGCGGCGGTGAATCCCAATGTAGGTTATGTGAATTATAAGAATAAGGTCCTGAACCAGTATTCTGCCTGGGAAGAGGATTTAGAGCGCAGGGAACAGGCAGTGAAGGACAAGGAACAGGAGCTTAATATAAATTCTAAGGAATAAGTCACAGTTCTAACATAATTTGATGATATAATTTTGTTATGGTAGTAAGGCTGTGAGGAATATATACAAGGAACAGGGTTATTGCCTGTTCCTTTTTGCGTCCTGTTTGCAGTTGGACTTTAAGGAGGTTTTTTATGAATCAGGTCAAAGTATTAGTGGTGGATGATGAAAGCCGTATGCGGAAGCTGGTCAGGGATTTTTTGGTTCGGAAGGATTATCTTGTCCTGGAAGCAGGCGATGGCGAGGAGGCGGTAGATGTCTTCTTAGAGAATAAGGATATTGCCCTGATTATCTTGGATGTGATGATGCCGAAGATGGACGGCTGGGAGGTCTGTAAGGAAATACGTGCATTTTCCCAGGTGCCGATTATCATGCTGACTGCCAAATCTGACGAACGGGACGAGCTTTTAGGATTTGAACTGGGCGTGGATGAATATATTTCCAAACCTTTCAGCCCGAAGATTTTAGTGGCAAGGGTGGAGGCAATCTTAAGAAGAACTGCCGGAGCGGCGCAGGAAGAGGTCCTGAATGCGGGAGCGATTGAACTGGATATAGCGGCCCATACGGTAAAGGTGAAAGGAAAGAGCATTGATCTGAGTTTCAAGGAGTTTGAACTGCTGAATTATTTTGTGCTGAATCAGGGAGTAGCCCTGTCCAGAGAGAAGATCTTGAATAATGTATGGAATTATGATTATTTCGGAGACGCAAGAACCATTGATACCCATGTAAAGAAGCTGCGCAGCAAGTTAGGAGACTGCGGCGGATATATCAAGACCATATGGGGAATGGGATATAAGTTTGATGTAGAAGAGGATGAAAATGCTTAATAAAATCAAACATTCATTACGTTTTAAGTTAACAATGCTGCTGGTTGTGATGATGATTCTGACCATATTCGGTTCCCTTTTGGCAACCCAGTTGGTTGCCCGGAAATTTTTCTTAAGCGAACTGAGAAACCGGATGATTGGGATGTATCAGAATGTGAATCAGGTATTTACGACAGACGGCCTGACGGACGAGGAAATCAGGGAGCATTTATCCCGGCTTGCGGCAGACGGAGAAATCAATCTCTTTGTGCTGCGGGAAGACGGGGTAATCTTTAGTAATACCAATGAAAAAAGCAAGATGTGGGACAGCATGAATCTCATTGCCAATCTTTTGCAGGGGACCGGTGAAAAGGACTTGGATAATCTCTTTACGGATGAGAATCAGGGATTTTATATTTTTCACCAGAATTATGATGATGAGATGAATTCTTATTTTTATGATGTAGTGGGTGTGTTGGATGATGGCAGCCAGATTGCCCTCCGCGCTTCCGCGGCCCGCTTTAACCAGAGTGTGACGACGACGATGAAGCTTTACTCCTACGTGGGACTTCTTGCAATCATAGTGGGATGCGTCGCCATGTTTTTTGTCAGCAGTTCTTATGTGAAGCCTATTCATGAGATGGCGGCGGCTGCCAAAAAGATGTCCCAGTTGGATTTTGATACCCGTGTAAAGGTGCGCAATAAGGATGAGGTTGGAGAGTTAGGAGAAAGCATCAACTCCATGTCGAAGGAATTAGAGGCTACCATATCGGAATTAAAGACAGCCAATGCCCGGCTGACAAAGGATATTGAGGAAAAGACGCAGATTGATGAGATGCGGAAGGAATTTCTCTCTCATGTATCCCACGAATTAAAGACGCCCATTGCCCTGATTCAGGGATATGCTGAGGGACTTAAGGAGAATATTTCTGATGATGCGGAAAGCAGGGAATTTTACTGTGAAGTCATTATGGATGAGGCTGACCGGATGAATATCATGGTTAAGAAGCTGTTAGCGTTAAATGAACTGGAATTTGGAACGGATAAGATTAATATGGAACGCTTTGATATTATCGAGCTGATGAATAACATTAATTTATCCACAGAAATTATGCTGCAACAGGAACAGGTAAATCTTGAGTTTCCATATACGGAGCCGGTGTATGTCTGGGCAGACGAGTTTCTGATAGAAGAAGTTTACAGCAATTATCTGGTTAATGCGATTCACTATGCGCCGCAAAACGGAAAAGTGAAAGTTACCCTGGAAGAAAAAGGCGACCTGCTGAGAATATCCGTATTTAATGAGGGAAATCCAATTCCGGAGGAGGAACTTGAGAAAATCTGGATTAAATTTTATAAAGTGGATAAGGCAAGAACCAGAGAATATGGAGGAAGCGGTATCGGACTTTCTATTGTTGCAGCGACCATGAAACTGCATGACAGGGCTTATGGCGCTTATAATTCGGAAAATGGAGTTACCTTTTATTTTGAATTAGAAACAGCTAAGCATCATACAGAATGAAAAGGTTGCTGAAAGGCATTTTTCATGGTATAATATTAGCACTTAAGAAGCGTGGGCCGCAAATTGATTGCGGAGAGTATCGGCGCTTTGGCAAAGTCAGGCGGTTTGGCCGACAAGATACAATATACAGAAGGAAACAGGCGAGGAATGGGATGTTTAAGAGAAGTTTAATGATATTGCTGGTTGCAGTAAGTATGGTTACACTTTCCGGCTGTGGTAAGGTTCAGGAACTGACAGAGGAAGAGACGCGGTTAATTGCGGAATATGCCGGCGGCCTGCTGTTAAAATATGACATTAACTACACTGATCGTATTGAACAGGGCAGTAAGGATGCGGCAGAGATGGAGGCGACGACAGAGCAGGTGACGACGGAAGCGGAGACTGAACAGGAGACGACGGAAGAAGTTACCACAGAAATCGGTAAAGACGTCAGCGGGAAAATAGAACAGGATACAACAGAAGATACAGAGGCTACAGTCGGAACGGAGCAGGATATTGCAAAGATAGCAGGACTGGATGGCGTTTCTGTTCTTTATCAGGATTATATCATTACTAATCAATATCCGGAGACGGAAGAAGACAGTGGATTTATTAATCTTGAAGCGTCGGCGGGATATGAATTGTTAGTGGTCCGGTTTGCGGTTAACAATACTACGGAAGCGGCCGAACAGGTGTCTTTGATAGACCGGGGGCTGGAATACAGAATTGTATGCAACGGCACCAAAGCAGCTAATCCGATGTTGACGATTTTGATGAATGATTTGGGTACTTTTGATATGTCTGTCAACCCGGGAGAGGCGCAGGAAGCGGTTCTTGTATTCCAGATTTCAGAGGAGATGAAGAATCAATTAGAATCTATTAAGCTGTATGTAAATTATCATGAATCGGATAATGCAATCGACATATTATAACAAGGGGGATTAAAAATGGATACAAATATTTTATTGGAAAGTGGAACCAATGAGTTAGAGGTATTGGAATTTACTGTTGCGGGTAACCATTATGGGATTAATGTGGCAAAGGTCAGAGAAATTCTTCCCATGACAGAGATAACGCCGGTTCCCAATTCACATCCTTGTATTGAAGGTATATTTATGCCAAGAGATACGATTATCACAGCAATTAATCTGGTCCGGGCGCTCGGTTTTCCTGAAGATGAGAATCATAAGCGGAATATGTTAATTATCACAAATTTTAATAATTTGAACATTGCTTTTGATGTAGAACAGGTTTTGGGAATCCACAGGGTATCATGGACGGATATTGTGAAACCGGATTCTACAGTAAATGCGCCGGGGGCAGGGATTGCAACGGGTATTATTAAGAAATTGGAATCTTTAATTATTGTTTTGGATTTTGAACGGATTGTTGAGGAGATTTGTCCGGAGACCAGTCTTAAGATGTCTGAAATCGCTGAACTTGGAGAACGGGAGCGCAACAATATTCCGGTAATCGTAGCGGAGGACTCCCCTATGCTGCAAAAATTGATTACAGATGCTTTGTCTCAGGCAGGGTATACCAATCTTCATACATATTCCAATGGCCAGGAGGCATGGGACCGTTTGTTGGAATTAAAGAAAAATAATGGTGTGGATTATGGCGCAAAATGTATTATCACAGATATAGAGATGCCGCAGATGGACGGGCACCGGTTAATCCGGTTGATTCGGAATGATGAAGCATTGAAACATTTGCCCATTATTGTATTTTCATCCCTGATTAACGAGGATATGAAAAGAAAAGGCGAAAGTCTGGGCGCAGACGCTCAGATTACCAAACCGGAGATCGGTCAGCTGGTGAGTTGCATTGACCGTTTGATTCAGACAACGGAGAAAAATAAAGAGTAAAAACGGCCGCCTGTTTATGGGTGAAGCAGAGCAAAATAAAAGAACCGCAAATGCGGTTCTTTTATTTTGCTCTGGTCTGTTAGTCTAAAGTAAATTCTCCTTTTGTGTCGTCATTGAAAACACAATAAACCATATTCTCTTCCGGTTTTACATATAATTGCAAAGAGGTAAGTTCAGATACCTTTTTGCCGCTGCCCGTCCAGATCTTTTTGGCCTTTGCAATCAGCTCTTTTTCTTCTAATTGCTTTTCCTGATATTCAACGTATAATGTAGACTTCATATACATCCCTCCTTATCATCATATTTATAATATAATAAATATCTTTAAAAAGCAAGAGTTTCCAAAAAAGAGTTGTTAAGTTTTGGCAAAAATTTTTAACCGGATATAAAGAATAGATGTAAGATGTTCCTTGTTAAAATACAAAAGATATGGTAAAATCCCGAGTTTGACACTTGTGAAAATCAAAAACGGCTACAAATCCAGTAATAATGCGGGGTGTAGCCGTTTTTTTC
>CANQMR010000039.1 GCA_947625015.1 uncultured Lachnospiraceae bacterium
ATTTATTGAAGAGGGCAGGGCGGCAGTCAGGGAGAAGGAAGAAGATGAGAAATCTGCGCAGGAGGAAGAGAACCTGAAAAAGGCGCAGGCAATTATAGATCGGCTTAACCGGGAGGCGGCGGAAGATGAGGCGAAAAAACAGGCGGAGATAGACGCCGCCAAACAGCTTGCAAAGGAAACTTTTGGTTAAACAGATAGTGTTGATTTTAACTCTGGAAACGGATGACTATGCATTGGCGTATCAGGCGCTTCAAAAAGAATATAAGGTTTGCAGGGTGGAAAATCAAAGTCAGGTAATTGAATATCTGAAAAATTATGAACACCAGATTGCTTTAATTCTCTTTGCGCCTTCCAAAGAGGATTTATGGCAGCATAATATGTTGACAGAACTTGAGCAGTCCGGCGCAAAGGAAGATATACCGGTCATTATGCTTGAAAACGCCGCGCTTTGTGATTTGGGAGAGGATACAGTCCAATATTGCGTAGACGATATATTAGAAAGGCCGCTGCGTCCGGAGATTATAAAAAGACGGGTTAATCAGGTAATAGAACTGTATCGGTGCAGAAAGCAGCTTAAGCAGGTGAATATGCGGCGGATTGAAGAACAGGAGAACGAATATATCCGGCACAGGGCGCATTATGCAAAGATAGAGAGGATTTTACTTGAGAGCCTGCATTTGCGGAATGTGGAATCCGTTCAGCATGTTCGCTATGTAGAAGCCTATACGAGAATATTAGCAGAACACTATGCACAACTTTATCCCAGATCCAGAATGACGCCTGATAAAATTGATATGATTGCCCGGGCGGCAAGACTCCATGACGTGGGAAAAATAATGTTTCCTGACTCTATTGCCGCAAGACCCGGGAGAATGTCAGATACGGAAATGGAGATATTAAAGAATCATGTGGATACAGGTTCCCAAATCGTAAATGCGCTTACTGAATATGAATCGGAAAAATTTCGTAAAATATGTCATAATGTATGCAGTTACCATCACGAAAAATATGACGGTTCAGGATATCCCGGAGTTTTGCAAAAGGATAAGATTCCGATAGAGGCACAGATCGTAGCGGTTGCAGACATGTACGACACTATCGTAAATACATGGAACGAGTATCAGGGAAATCCAAAGGAATATGCATATTATATGCTGATTAATGGAGAATGTGGGGAATTATCGGTCCGGATGAAGGAAAGCCTTAGTGATGCTAAGGAGGATATGGAAACATTTTCAATAGACAGTCTGAAAGAAGAAAATAGAGGTTTATGATTATGAATATTGGCTTATTTACGGATACTTATTATCCGGAATTAAATGGTGTTGCAAATTCAGTGTTCCTTCTCAAAAAGGAACTGGAAAAAAAAGGTCATAATGTATATGTAGTAACCACCAAAACCCCGGGAGCGCCCGCAGATGAAAAGGGCGTGTTTCGGGTTCCCTCAAAGGCAGTTTCTTTTGTCCCGGAGAGACGTCTTGGTCTTGTCTATGATCCCAGAATTGCAAGAAAAATCCATAAGATGAAACTTGATATTATCCACACCAATACAGAATTTTCTATTGGTATGTTTGGGCGGATTATGGCGCATGAACTGTTCATTCCGGTAGTGCACACCTATCATACGATATACGAGGACTATACGCATTATATTAAAAAATATATTTCTAAGGAAGACAGGGCAAAAAAACTGGCAAAATTATACAGTAAATTCAGCGTCCGGGGAGCAGAAGAATTGATTGTCCCCACAAAAAAGGTTGCGGAACTCATGCAGCATTACGGGGTGAAGCCGGATATTAATATAATTCCTACGGGAATTGATTTAGACAGGTTTAGCGTCTGGGACAGTGAGGCGCAAAAGAAAAGAGTCAAGTCATCGTTAGGTATTCCGGAGGAAGATAAAGTTGTAATTTATCTTGGCCGGGTTTCACAGGAAAAGAATATTGATGAGATTATGAACTATATGGAACATTATATGGATTACCAGTCCGGCGTGACTTTTGTGGTAGTGGGGGATGGACCGTATAGGAGTACGCTGGAGAAGAATGCGCGGGGATTGAAACACCGGAAAAAGATACTGTTTGCAGGAGCCAAACCCTGGGATGAAATTACGCATTATTATCAGATGGCTGATGTTTTTGTGTCTGCCTCTACCAGTGAAACGCAGGGCCTTACTTATATTGAAGCATTGGCTTCCGGTCTGCCTATCGTGGCAAGGCGTGATCCATGTTTGGACGGAGTATTGAAGCATGGAGAAAATGGTTACGGCTTTGAAAATGAGCAGACGTTTATTTATGGTATCGACCGGATTCTATGGAATAAGGATGGCATAGATTACCGTAAAAATGCATTGGAAAGTGTAGAACCTTTTTCTACTGAGAAATTTGCTGCCAGAGTAGAAAATATATACTACCATGTGACAAAGACGCATAGAAATCTTTTGATGCGAATGGCGAATAAAGTGGCCGATAAGATTGGATATGAGCGCACAGGCGTAAAGCCTTTAGGCGGTCCTATGGCCATGAATATCGGCAATTCCGATATGGACGCCAGCCGAATCGGCCTCGGCTGTATGAGAATGGACAGACTTTCTGTTCAGGAAGCGGCCAGACTTATAGACACAGCATTAGATCAGGGAATTACGCTTTTTGATCACGCAGATATTTACGGGCAGGGCAGAAGTGAGGAGATATTCGGAAAAGTTCTGGCGGAGAATAAGGGTATGCGCCAGCGGATGAGGTTACAGACAAAATGCGGTATCCGTCAGGGGTATTACGACTTGTCCAAGGCGCACATTTTAACTTCGGTGGATGACAGCCTCAAGCGGTTGCAAACAGATTGCATTGATATATTGCTATTGCACAGGCCGGACGCATTAATGGATGTATCCGAGGTTGCAGAGACGATGCATCAACTTGGGAAGAGCGGAAAAGTAAAGCAGTTTGGCGTCAGTAACTTTAATTCTGCGCAGTTAAGGAGTTTGCAGTCTGCCTGTAAGGAAACACTTTTAATTAATCAGATGCAGTTTGGATTAATGCATACAGGGATGGTCAGACAGGGAATGGAGGTGAACGCCTCAGCGCAGGATAATTGCCTTGGGGATTTGTCTGTGCTGGAGTACTGCCGGTCAAACGGCATTACTGTTCAGGCCTGGTCGCCTTTACAATATGGCGACGCTGAAGGAAACTTTGTGGACAATGATGAGTTTCCGGAGTTGAATGAAGTGTTAGGGAGGATTGCCGGTCATTTTGGCGTCAGCAAATCGGCTGTGGCGGTAGCCTGGATTTTGCGGCATCCCGCCAATATGCAAGTGCTGGTGGGAACCATGAATCAGGAACATCTCAAGGAGATGTGTCAGGCGGTCAGGGTGCATATCAGCAGGAAAGAGTGGTATGAACTTTATCAGGCGGCAGGGAATCCTTTATTATAAAAATGACAGATATGGATAAAAAAATTAAGGAGTTGTTTACTTTTTTCATAAAAAGTGTTAATCTCATAAAGATACTGAAAAATAAACAGGTCAATAATCTTGAAATTTAAAATACGAATAAAGGAGAATAAGGATGAAAAAATTATTAGCGCTGGGTATGACAGCAGTTATGGTATCTTCCGTATTGACTGGATGCGGTAAAACGTCTTCAAAATATCTGTTAGATATAAAATATGCTGATTATGTCAAAATTTGTGACTATAAAGGAGTGTCTGCAACAAAGGTTAATTTTGAGATTACAGACGAGCAGGTACAGGAAGAGATTCAGAATGAAATATATGATAATGTTACCTATGATCCCATAACAGACAGGGGCGTTCAGGAAGGCGACTATGTTAATATTGATTATGAGGCCAATTTAGAGGGAACGGCGTCTGAGGATTATTCCGGTGAGGATGAGGATTATATGATTGGCGAGGAGTTTTTATATCCTGAGGTGGAAAAAGCGCTGGTTGGCATGAAGACCGGAGAAGAAAAAGAGGTGGAGGTAAAGCTGACAGAAGATTTTGTGATGGATGAAAAAGATATCGGCAAAAAACTTTCTGTAAAAGTAACCCTGAATGAAATCAGTGTAGAAAATGTGCCTGAATATAATGATGATTATATAAAGGAATACACAGATTTTGACACTATGGAAAAATATGAAGAATCTGTAAAACAGAATCTCATTAAATCAACAGAGGATGAGTATAAGTATGCTGCCCAGCAGGAAATTTTTACTTTCCTTATAGACAATTCCACATTTAACGGGTATCCGCAGGAATTATATGACAGCTGTAAAGAAAACTATGACAGCGCAAATGAGTCTTACGCTTCCATGTATGGTATGGAACTGGATGAATATCTGGATATATTTGGCTTAGATGAGGAAACCATGGAGAAGGATATTCTGGACAGTGTGAATTATGAACTGGTAGTGGGCACTATCGCCCAGGCGGAGGGAATCGACTGTACGGATAAAGAGATCAAGGACTTTATTAATGAAGTTTATGAGGATTACGGCTATGACAGCGCGGAAGAGTTTTCAGCGGATTATACAAATGAAGAGATAGGCAGCGAGCTTATTTATGAAAAGGTTGCGGATTTCCTGTATGAAAACGCTTCGTTCAGGGAGATTTCAGAGGAGGAATATTTAAAGCAGCAGGAAGCGGAATATGAGATGGGCGAAGAAGATGGAGAGGTTGACGAGTCGGAGATTGACGAGTCAGAGGTTGACGAAGAAACAGACGAGGAAGTGACTGAAGAGGAAGATAGTACGAAAGAAGAGGAGACGGACGTTAGCGAAGAGACAGATGCTGAAGAGTCAGAGTCAGCGGAACAGACCTCAGAGGCGGAATAATACTGGAATATGAGCTTTGGGTATTGCCAGAGGAAGGTTCTTATGTTACACTAAATGGGAATTGAATATGAACGGGGAGCTTGTGACGCAGGCTGAGAGGAAGTCATCAACTTCGACCCGCAACCTGATTTAGGTAATGCTAACGTAGGGATTCAGATCGTGTATGATTATTTTGGTACAGGATATATTAGGGAGCTCTTTGCACAGGCAGGGAGCTCTTTTTATAAGGACTGTGGCTGAGAAAATGAAAAAGGAGGAGTTAAGATGGATTACACAACGCAGATGGATGCCGCCAGAAAGGGTATCATTACGGAGCAGATGAAGGCGGTTGCGGAGTATGAAAATATACCGGCAGAGGAGATTAGGGAGCTGGTGGCAAAGGGACAGGTGGCGATTCCGGCCAATAAAAATCACACCTGCCTAAAGCCTTATGGCATTGGAACCAGGCTGAAAACCAAAATCAATGTGAATCTGGGAACCTCAAAGGACTGCCTTGATCTCGATGTGGAGATGGAAAAGGTAAAGGAGGCGGTGCGGCTGGGGGCAGAATCCATTATGGATTTAAGCTCTTTCGGAGATACCCGGCAATTTCGCACAAAGCTTACCGGAGAGTGCAGCGCCATTATCGGCACCGTACCGATCTATGATGCGGTAGTATATTACAATAAGGCGTTGAAGACCATTACTGCCAGAGAATGGATTGATATTGTGAAAATGCATGCCGAGGATGGAGTGGATTTTATGACCATTCACTGCGGAATTAACCGGGATACGGTAAAGAAGTTCAAACAATTCGGACGGCATACCAATATTGTCTCGCGGGGAGGCTCCATTATTTTTGCATGGATGGAGCTGACCGGTCAGGAGAATCCGTTTTTTGAATACTTTGACGAGATTTTGGATATCTGTCAGGAGTATGACGTGACGTTAAGCTTAGGAGACGCATGCAGGCCCGGAAGCATTGAGGACGCCGGGGATATTTCCCAGATGCAGGAGTTAGTGGCGTTAGGGGAACTGACAAGACGGGCATGGGATAAAAATGTTCAGGTTATGATTGAGGGACCGGGGCATATGCCATTAAATCAGATTCGCGCAAACATGGAAATCCAGCAGACGGTCTGCAAGGGAGCGCCGTTTTATGTGTTAGGGCCCTTAGTCACAGACGTGGCGCCGGGCTATGACCATATTACTTCGGCGATCGGCGGAGCCATTGCGGCCACCTACGGCGCGTCCTTCTTATGCTATGTCACGCCGGCCGAACATCTGCGCCTGCCGACGGTAGAAGATGTAAAGGAAGGAATTATGGCCTCTAAGATTGCCGCCCATGCGGCGGATATTGCAAAAGGGGTTCCCGGCGCAAAGGACTGGGATTACAAAATGAGCGAGGCAAGAAGGGAGCTTGACTGGGAAAAGCAGTTTGCGCTGGCTATGGACGGCGAGAAGGCAAGGGCTTACCGGGCCTCCTCCACGCCGGAGCGGGAGGATACCTGTACCATGTGCGGAAAGATGTGCGCGGTCCGCAATATCAATAAGATTCTGCGGGGCGAAGATGTGGACATTATGGATTAGATATATTCAATTCTTAAGGGCGGCATAACCTTTAAAGTTATGGGACGGTCCGCTCTGCAAATAAATTTGCGAATATTTAAGAAAAGAGGAAAATGCAGATGAAGACGATTGTTGAGAATGTGAGAAAGAATGTGCCGTTAGTACATTTTATTACGAATTATGTGACGGTAAATGATGTGGCAAATATGATGCTTGCCTGTGGCGGTTCGCCGATTATGAGCGATGAGGTTAAGGATGTGGAGGACATTACCTCTATCTGTAATGCTACCGTAATCAATATCGGTACCCTTAACCAGAATACCATTGAAGGCATGGTGGCTGCGGGAAAGAAGGCGAATGAGCTGGGGCATCCTGTGATTTTAGATCCGGTGGGCGCAGGGGCTTCCGAACTTCGAACGGAAACCACATTCCGTCTGTTGAAGGAGATTAAATTTTCCGTAATCAGGGGAAATATTTCCGAGATAAAGACGGTGTACGCCGGCAGCGGTTCCACCAGGGGCGTGGACGCAGATGCGGCGGATGCTGTGGATGAGAGTAATTTACAACAGACCGGCGAGTTTGCTAAGGAGTTAAGCAAACGGACCGGCGCCATTATTGCCATTACCGGCGCCATTGACATTATCGCCGATGAAAATCGTGTGTTCGCAGTGCGCAACGGGGTTGCCATGATGTCAAGAATTACCGGAACCGGCTGTATGTTAGACGGCGTGATTGCCGGGTATGTGGCGGCAAATCCGGACAGGGCGTTAGAGGCGGTGACAGCGGCCATTGCAGCGGAAGGTCTTTGCGGTGAAATAGCCGCTAAGAAGGTTCAGGAAGAGGGCAGCGGGACTTCAAGCTTCCGCATGCACTTAATCGACGCCATGAGCCTGTTAGACGGCGAGACGCTTGCAAAGGGCGCAAAGGCAGAGCAGATATAGGAAAGAGGGCGGAAAATTGAAAGCATTTACCAAACAGGAAATCAGGGAAGCCATGTGCCTTTACGCCGTAACGGATTCCCAATGGCTGGCAGGAAGGACACTGCCGGAGGTGGTGAAGGAAGCCATTGAGGGCGGAGCTACCTTTATGCAGCTGCGGGAAAAGGAAATGGCGTATGGGGAATTTCTTACGCTGGCGAAGCAGGTAAAGAACGTGACGGATACATACCATATTCCCTTTGTGATTGATGACGAGATTGATCTTGCAAAGGAGGCGGACGCCGACGGCGTGCATATCGGGCAAAGCGACAGGGCGCTAACCGAGGCCAGAAAAATTCTGGGGCCGGATAAGATAATCGGCGTGTCAGTCCAGACAGTGGAGCAGGCATTGGAGGCGGAACGGGGCGGCGCAGACTATCTCGGCGTGGGTTCCATTTTTACAACCTCCACCAAGCTGGACGCAGACGCAGTTACGCCGGAAACACTGCGGGCAATCTGCGATGCGGTATCGATTCCGGTAGTGGCCATTGGTGGTATCGGAAAGGACAACCTGCTTAAGCTGCGGGGTACCGGCATTGACGGCGTGGCGGTGGTGTCCGCCATATTTGCGGCAGAGGATATCAAAGACGCCGCTAAGACGCTGCGGGAACTGGCAAAGCAGCTTACCCGTTAAACTGCTGCGGAAATTAGAAAAGCAGCTTACCCGTTAAACTGCCGGGGCAGCGTATGGTTTCCGGCGGCATGAAATAAAAAATGATAGATTATAGGATGGATGAGATATGTATTCCAATATTATCTTTGATGTAGACGGCGTTTTGCTTGATTCCATGCCCATATGGGCAGATTCTGCCAACCTTTATTTGAAAGAGGTGCATGGAATCGACGCTCCGCCGGAATTGGATCGGCATTGCGCAACCATGAGTCTGTTAGAGGCCGGAGAGTATATCCGGTCTCTTTATCCCCGGATTGCTTTATCTCCTGGAGAACTGGCTGACGGGGTGGCAGAATTTATCAGAGAACGGTATATCAGGGTTCCCGAAAAGCCGGGTATGGCAAAGACGGTACGGGCGTTAAAGGAGATGGGCTATACACTGTATCTTGCCACAGCCTCCGAAGAAGAAAATGTAAAGGGAGCGTTAAGCAATCTGGGAGTATGGGATTGCTTTCAGGATATCTTTACCTGTACGGAGATTGGGTTCAGCAAAAATTATACGGAATATTATGAGCAGGTGGCGGAACGGATCGGCTGCCCCTGCCGGGAGTTAGTCATGGTGGAGGATTCCCTTCACTCCATGATTACCGCAAAAAAAGCCGGTCTGGTTGTGGCGGCCGTATATGAGGCGGCCTCCGCTCATCAGGAGGGGGAGATTTTAAAGGTCTGTGATGTGTATCTTAAGCGTTTGTCAGAGCTTCCACCGTATTTAAGCCAACTGTCGCAAAACCTTTAACCTTTGATTTGATACAGAAAATGAATTTCCAAATGCCATGCATATATCACAGGAAGGAGGAGAGAGATGCACACTGTATTGAGTATTGCCGGTTCCGACTCTGGCGGCGGCGCCGGTATTCAGGCGGATTTAAAGACCGTTACCTGTCTTGGCGCCTACGGCATGACCGTAATTACAGCAATTACAGCCCAGAATACAACCGGGGTATCCGGCATGGAAGCGGTTTCCCAAAAGCTGGTGGCAGCCCAGATGGACGCAGTCTTTACGGATATTCCGCCGGAGGCGGTAAAGCTAGGCATGATTCCCACGCCGGAGCTTATGGAGGTTGTCTGCCGTAAACTTACGGCGCATAAGGCAAAAAATATTGTGGTTGATCCTGTGATGGCAGCTACCAGCGGCAGTCCGCTTATGGAGGAGCGGACAGTGCAAACCCTCAAAGAACAACTGTTGCCGTTGGCAGATATCGTTACCCCCAATATCCGCGAGGCGGAGATCTTAAGCGGCGTATCTATAGAGGACAAAAAGGATATGGAGGAGGCGGCAGAACGGATTGCGGCGTATGCTTCCGGGGCAGTTCTTGTAAAGGGCGGGCATTTAAGCGGCCGGGCAGATGATTTGCTGTATTATGAAGGAAAGCGCATATGGATTTCCGATGAACGGATTGCCAGTGACAATACCCATGGAACAGGCTGTACCCTGTCCTCCGCCATTGCTACATTTCTTGCTATGGGATATTCCATGGAGGAGAGTGTGCGAAGGGCAAAGGCGTATGTTGCCAAAGCTATCGGAGCCGGACTGAATCTTGGCAGAGGCAGCGGTCCGTTGTGGCATAATCATGCCATTTTTTCACAGGTCTGACTGTACCATAGAGGCTTGCGAAACGCCTTTTAGTACTATTAATATCACATACATAGAACAATACCAACGCAGGTACGCTTGCGCTTGGTTATGCCACGCAACGGTACATAAGGTGCTGCTTTGCACCACCTAAGTACCGGTGGGCATAAAAAACCTGTGTATATTAGTCAATGATGTGACACCAACTTTTTTAATAAAAAAAGACAGTGTGCTATAATAAATGTTAATCAGTATGCTATATTTACATTTCCAGTTTAAGGCGTTTTGCAATCATACTTGAAAAAACAAAAGAAAAGGGTGAGGTTGAAATGACGAAGAAACAGAGAGCGATGGAAATAATTGAACTGTTGAAAAAAGAATATCCGGATGCAGGCTGCACCTTAGACTATGACGACGCATGGAAGCTGTTAGTCAGCGTCCGCTTAGCGGCCCAGTGTACGGACGCCCGGGTGAATGTGGTAGTGGAGGGGCTTTATGAGCGGTATCCGACGGTAGAGGCGCTGGCAAAGGCTCCGGTAGAGGAGATAGAAAAGATTGTCAAGCCCTGCGGATTAGGGCACAGCAAGGCAAGGGATATCAGCGCATGCATGAAGGTTTTACTGGAGGAGTATGGCGGAAAGGTGCCGGAGGATTTTGACGCTTTGCTAAAGCTGCCGGGAGTAGGCCGGAAAAGCGCCAATCTCATTATGGGAGATGTGTTTGGCAAACCGGCCATTGTCACCGACACCCACTGTATCCGTCTGGTAAACCGGTTCGGTCTGGTGGATGGCATTAAGGAGCCGAAAAAGGTGGAGATGGCTTTATGGAAAATTATCCCCCCGGAGGAAGGAAGCGATTTCTGCCACCGTCTTGTATATCATGGCAGGGCGGTCTGCACCGCCAGGACCAATCCGGACTGTGAAAATTGCTGTCTTAAAGAGGTGTGCAAAAAGGTGGGTGCACACGTTAAATAATCGTGGCATATATTGGGAAAATGAATTATAATAAATGCAGCATATAAGGATGGGAGGGTGAAGCGTGTATCTGGTATTTGATGTTGGAGGAACCTTTGTCAAATATGCCATTATGACTTCTGAAGGCGAGGTGTTGGACAAGGGAAAGACGCCGACCAGGAACAAACCGGGGGAGGGCGTGGAGGATTTTTTGGATTCCCTTGAGGAAATTTATGTCCGGTACCGGGCGCAGTATGAGATTGAGGGCATTGCCGCCGGACTGCCGGGACAGATTGATGTGGAAGAGGGCATAGTCTATGGGGGCGGCGGAATCCCCTACCTTGACGGCGTCAGGCTGCAGGAGTTACTCTCCAAACGGTGCGGCAATATACGGGTTTCCCTTGAAAATGACGGAAAATGCGCAGCGCTGGCGGAGGTGTGGAAGGGCAACGCCAGCGAGGCGAAGAACGCTGTGGTGCTGGTTTTTGGCACAGGCATTGGCGGCGGCATCATTATTGACCGTAAGGTCCATAGAGGCGAGCATTTATTGGCAGGCGAGGTGTCGTTCTGTCTGCTGGATATGGACAGGAAGGCGTTGGAGAATATTGAGCCGGTAGAGGAAATGAAAACCGTAGAGGAAGAATATGAAAAGTGTTACTATCTCCAGTCCGCCCAGTGCGCCACAGGCGCTTTAGTGTACCGGGTGGCTTCCGCCAAGGGGATTTCGCTGGAGGAAGTGGACGGGGAGAAAATCTACCAGTGGGTTGGTGAGGGCGACAAGATTACGATAGATATTTTAGAGGACGCCTATTTTGATATTGCAAAACTTTGCGTGAACCTGTATGTGAGCTTTGACCCGGATGTGATTCTCATTGGCGGCGGCATCAGCGCCCAGCCTGCATTTTTCGAGGGCATTAACCGGTATGTAGAGCAGTTAAAAAAAGTCACCAAGGTATACCGGCATCTCAAGTTAGATGTCTGTAAATTCAGGAATGATTCCAATTTACTGGGGGCATTATATCATTTTAAGCAGAAGTATTTGGAAATGTAAGGAGGACAAACCATGATTATAACAAAACAAAAGGCGCTGCCGGAAGATTTTTTGTGGGGAGCGTCCACCAGCGCATATCAGGTGGAGGGGGCAAATTTATCCCATGGAAAGGGCCCGAGTATTCAGGATATTAAAAAGGTGCCGGAGGGCACCAGTGAATTAGATGTCTGTGCAGATTTTTATCATCACTATAAGGAGGATATTGCCCTGATGGGAGAGATGGGCTTTAAGACCTTCCGCTTTTCCATTGCATGGTCAAGAATCCTGCCGGAAGGCGCAGGCGCCGTCAATCAGGAGGGAATTGATTTTTACAGCAATGTCATAGACGAGTGCTTAAAGCATGGCATAGAGCCTTTAGTTACCATGTTCCATTTTGACCTGCCTGCGGCTTTGGAGAAAAAGGGCGGATGGTCCAGACGGGAGAGTGTAGACGAGTTTGTGAATTTTGCAAAGATTCTCTATGAGAATTATGGGGACCGGGTAAAATACTGGCTGACCATTAACGAGCAGAATATGCTGACTTTAGTGGGGGAGATGATTGGAACCTGTAATTTGGAGGGTGTTGCCAACAAATATAAGAAATTGTATCAGGAGAATCATCATATGCTGCTGGCCCAGGCAAAGGCCATGAAGCTGTGCCATGATATGCTGCCGAATGCAAAGATTGGTCCTGCCCCCAATATTTCATTGGTCTATCCTGCAAGCTGCAAGCCGAAGGATATTCTGGCGGCGCAGAACTTTAATGCAATCCGCAACTGGATGTATCTGGATATGGCTGTGTTTGGAAAATACAATAATCTGGTGTGGAAGTTTTTAGAAGAGCATGACGCCCTTCCGGATATAGAAGAGGGGGACATGGAAATTATGGCTGCCGCCCACCCGGATTTTATCGGGTTTAACTATTATTCCACCGCAACGGTAGAGTGGGATGACGGAGAGGTAAAGGAGGCAGTGTTTGAAAACCAGCAAAGCGGCGGCAGCGAGCCGGGCGTATTCCGTAACTTTGCCAATCCGAACCTGCCCCATACGGAGTTTGGCTGGGAGATTGACCCCGACGGGTTCCGGGCTACCATGCGGGAGATCTACAGCCGCTATCATCTGCCGATGATTGTTACGGAAAATGGACTGGGCGCCTATGACAAGCTGACGGAGGACGGGAAGATTCATGACAGCTACCGCATTGAATATCTCCGCCGCCATATCGAGCAGATTAAACTGGCGGTCAGCGAGGGCGTGGAGATGATGGGTTACTGCCCATGGTCTGCCATTGATTTGATTTCTACCCATGAGGGCATGGTGAAACGCTACGGTTTCATCTATGTGAACCGGGATGAGTTCGATTTGAAGGATATGGCCCGTTACCGCAAGGATTCTTTCTATTGGTACAAGAAGGTAATTGAGACTAACGGGGAGGATTTATCGGATTAGTTGTGTAGAGAAAAAATAGAGATTTACATTATACAATGTTTGGTAATACCTGATTTCAATTAGGATGTTATGGAAAGAATAAGAGATAAGCAGGAGGCGCCGGATGAGAGAAACAATTCTGGTGGTGGATGATGAGGCGGGCATCCGCACCATGTTAAAACAGGTTTTAACCATGGAGCATTATATAGTGTATACCGCGGCAAACGGCAGCGAGGCATTGGAATGTATAAGCCGGCTTATGGGAAGGGAAGATACGGCGGCGGGACCGGATTGTATCTTATTGGACGTCAATATGCCGGATATGGACGGCTATGCCCTTTGCAGCCGGATTCGGGAGTATGTGGCCTGTCCGATTTTGTTTGTGACTGCCCGGATTGAGGAGGAAGACAAGGTGCAGGGGTTCCGCTGCGGTGGAGATGATTATATTGAAAAGCCGTTTAGCCTTGTGGAGTTAAAGGAACGGATTGCCGCCCATATAAGGCGGCAGCAGCGGGGAACGGACAGCCAGGCAGTCGGATTCAGGGGAGCATTTACCATTTCTTATTCGAAGCGGCAGGTGTGCTTTGGGAAAGAGACGATTCATTTTACCAAAAGCGAATATGAGATTGTAGAGCTGTTAAGCCGGAACCGGAATCAGGTCTTTACCAAAGAAATGATTTATGAGCATTTGTGGGGCTTTGACAAGGACGGGGAGAGCAGCATCATTACGGAGCATATCCGCCGGATACGCAGAAAGCTTTCGGAATATACAGCGGATACGGTGATAGAAACAGTCTGGGGAGTGGGATATCGATGGATTGGGTAGAGGCTTTATATGAAAAATGGCGGTTAAGATTTAAAAATTTTTCCCTGAAAAAGACCATGATGATGTACCTGCTTGTTGCCATACTGATTATGTGCTTAGCGGTAGGGGCGACTTTGATGTTTTGCGAAAGCTGGAAGGGAATGTTAAAATCCCTGTACCAGATTGACGAAAATTACCGCTATATAGGCGATGGCGGTTTTGTGGTTTATTATAAAGATGACAGGACGGTCCAAATCGTGAATGGCTCGGCAGTGGAGATGAAGCCAGGAGATTGGAAACTTTACGATGCCCTGAATATGTGGGAATGGATTTGTATTCCTGTGTATGTGATTGCAGGCGTGTATCTTGTGACCGTATTTTATTATAAGAATAAATTAAGAGAGCCTATCTATCTGCTGCGGCAGGAAATGAAAGCGATTACCGATAATGATTTAAGCTTTTCCTGTTACTATGACAGCGCAGATGAAATGGGAGATATCTGTAAGACCATGGACGCCATGCGGAAGGCGGTTCTTTCTAACTGGCAGAACATGCAGGAGATGATGGAGGAACAGCGCCGGTTAAACGCCGCTTTTGCCCATGACCTGCGCACGCCGCTCACTGTGATTATGGGGTATACGGATATGCTGTCAGACGGCTGCCGGGAGAGGCAGTTAGAGGAGGGGCAGGTGCAGGAGGCTGTTGCAGCCATAGGGGAGCAGGCCCGTCGGATGCGCAGCTTTGCCGAGACAATGAAGGAGCTTCATGGTTTTGAAACCTGGGAGATTAGGAAGAGCAGCCATACCGGTTCCCAGCTTGAGGAAGGGCTTGGCCGGATGATAAACGGATATCAGGGGGAAAATATACCTGTTGTGGAACTGTCCATGGAACTTTTGTCGGACAGTCTTTTTTATGATGAAGATGTGGTGATGGAGGTTTTCGGAAATCTGCTTTCCAACGCCATGCGCTATGCAAGGCATAAAATCCGGGTGCTGGCAAAGCAGCGGGAGGATATGCTCTGTCTTTATGTGAAGGATGACGGCAGGGGAATGACCAGCGAGGAGCTTTCTAAGGCGGTAAGCCCCTATTACTCCGATAAGAGGCAGGTGGAAAATGATGAGGGGGAACCCCATTTTGGGCTGGGACTTACCATATGCCGGATGCTTTGCAAAAAGCATGGGGGCGACTTGAGCCTGTCGAACAGTATTGAGGGCGGCGCAGTGGTCTGCGCGGAGTTTCGGATGTAGAAAGGGGTAGAATACAGTAGAATGGGGATTCTACTGTAAGTCGGTTGTATTCTACTGCGCTCTGTATTACATTTACGCCAAGGAGGTAAGCATGATTGAACAGGAAAAATCAGGGAAGTATATAGCTGAAAAAAGAAAACAACTGGGAATGACACAGAAAGATTTAGCAGAGCGGATAGGGCTGACGGATAAGGCAGTATCAAAATGGGAGCGGGGAAAAAGTATGCCTGATAATGCGATTCTCGATGAAGTGTGCGAAGCACTGAATATCAGCTTTAACGAATATTTGTCCGGAGAGGATATTGCGGAGGAGCATTATGCTGATAAGGCGGAACACAATATGAAAGAATTAATGGTGGAAAACAATAAAGAAAGCAAGGGCAGAAAGCTGGCTGTTGGCGTAATGATAATCAGTGTGCTTTTTATTATTGTTGGTGTGTATGGCATGGTGTTGATTCCGGGAGGACGGATAATGGGTTTTGTTGACATTCCATCCTTTACATTATTAGTAGGACTTGTAATCATTTTAATGATTGTGTCAGGGTACTTAGGGGACTTTATTCAAGCCCTGCAAATTCTTTTTAAAAAGAAAGAGTATACGGATTTGCATTTAGGGAAAGGAATATCTTCATTAAAGCTGATGATTATTTTGAATGTTTTTGTCGGACTCTTTCTTACAGTTAGTCAGTGCATATTTCTATTATATGGGCTAAATGAGAAAAGTGGTATTGCCGGTATGATGCCGCTTTTGCTTTTGCCGTTATGGTATGGATTGCTGTTAGATTTAATCTGGCTTCCCTGTTATTTCCGGTTGTTGAGACGGAAGAATTAACAGGGAGGTATCGAATTGAATAAAATTACATTGTTATTGAGATTGTACAGAAAGCGTCAAAGGGATAACTTCATTATGTTTATCCTGTTTTTCATGCTGGCTGCTGCAATTTCAATGGTATTGTTTGTGCAGGCAAATAATGAACGTCTGCTGAAAAATCAATTTGCTTCGTCAGGAATTGCTGGCGGAGTGGATGTTCCTAATGTGATATCGGAATTAGGGACAGCGTTTGTTAATGCAGAGAATGTCTTAGGTATTATTGCCTCGGCTGCAATTATGGCTGGCGTAACAGGAGGGTTAAGTTTAATTGGCTTTCGAAATAGTAACTCTACGAAAGCGTTGGTTATGATGCAGATTTATGGAATGCAGAAAAAGGATGTTTTTTTGAAGTCGCTTATAGATGCCGTTATATGCGGCGTACCGTCTTCGGTTACCGGTCACTTAATGGGCTATTTTCTGTTTGGGCATTTTTCAGAAAAAATTTTATCCGCAGAGCGGCTTGTTGGATTAGGCAGTCAGACATCGGTAATTGTGTTCTGGAAGACATTATTTTTAATTGAATTTATTGTTTTCTGGGGAAATCTGTTTTTTGATTTAAAGGTTATGGAACGGTCTCCGGTAGAATATATGTATAATCGCAGGGGCCAAAGAAAGAAATTTTATCATATAGGTATTCTGCTTATAGAATTTGCAGGAACGGCGGGGTATGCTCTGGCCTTTTTTCATATAAAAAAAGATTATGTACTGGTATGCGGAGTCATAGTATTGCTGCTTGCTGTTATTTTGTTTTCTGTATTTCATCTTTTTTTTGGCATTTTTACAAAAAAGAAACGGCGGAATTTGAAAATAAATTCTTTAAAGGATATCAGTTTTTGCTTTTTATGCAGCCGGAATAAACGGGACGCCGCGCTGGCGGTTGTTATTTCTATCGGGACGATTATATTGTGTTTTGCTGCTAATATTTTGTTTAATGTAAGCGGTATTCTCCGAAATGCTTATCGGGATAATATGGGTTATACCAGTGTGATATTTGCAGACGGTTTTCAGGAA
The DNA here is from genome assembly GCA_947625015.1 of uncultured Lachnospiraceae bacterium. Lineage (GTDB taxonomy): Bacteria > Bacillota > Clostridia > Lachnospirales > Lachnospiraceae > CAG-590. The sequence goes on from CANQMR010000039.1 coordinate 16,946, forward strand.
AAGGTTTCTATACAAAAACTGTTAGACGATACAGGCTATAAATATACATCGGGGTATTCAAAGCTGATGAATTACTCTGAATTAAACGGAATGGATGCGGAAGACGGACAGTTCTGGGCGTTCATTGTAGAAAATCAGACAGACCGGAATCTGCATTTTTCTGTTCCGGAGGGAACCTTTATCAGTGAAGAGTATTTTAAAAATAAATGCCATTTAAAGGAGAGAGAATATTCCAATATATTCGGAGACCGGATTACCTATACAGGTGCGATTAAAGATAATCAGTATCTAAGTCTGGTGAGTTATAATTTTATTGTCAATAAGGCGGATTATAAATTGAAAATTGATGAGACCTTTTCTCCCGTTTACCTTTTAAATCTGTCTGTAGAAGAAGAACAGAGATTGAGGCGTTTATTGAGGGGATATGGCTGTCGCTTAAATACCGCATCTGAACTGATTGACGAGATTAAAACAGGTATGTCGGAATACATTGATATTCTGGCGCTAACTGTTGGTATGATTTTTGTTGTGACGGTTGTCATATTTTATGCAGTGATAAGTACAGACTTGAACAAAAGAAGGCTGGAGTTATATCTTTACCGCATATTTGGGGCGTCTTTTAACAAAGCGCAAAGTATCATTTTTGGGGAATATCTGATGATTGCATTGGTAAGTTCATTTGGGGTTTCCTTTACTGTTATGCTGTTCGGGGAAATATATTTTTATTGCGGGCTGGGGAAGCATTTTCCTTTTTCAATCTCGATTATGCTTGTCGCGACAGGCTGCGCAGCTATTTTTGTATTTGTATGTTGCAGGGTGGCGGCATTTTTGAATACAAAGACAGCAGGATTGGAGGTGATTCGGGATGAGTAATGCAGTAGAGATAAGACATGTGACAAAGGTAATTGAAAATGATGGAAGAAAGATTCGCATTTTAAATGATGTGTCCCTCGATGTAGAAAGGGGGACAATGACGGCAATCGTCGGGAAAAGCGGTTCCGGGAAGACAACATTACTTTCTATTGCCAGCGGAATTGATTCGCCAACCGGCGGAGCTGTAAAAATATTGGGGCAGGATTTTTACGAGATGAAAACTGCCCAACAGGAAAAATTTCGGAATCAGAATATAGGGTTATTGTTTCAAAATTATCACCTGATACCGGAATTAACCTGTGAGGAAAATATTCGGATGCCTATGTGTTTCTCTGACAAAAATGTAAAAGAGGAGATTATCGAGGAATGGATACGCAGAGTGGGTTTGCAGGATAAAAGGCATTATTATCCACAGCAGATGTCGGGAGGAGAACAGCAGAGGACCGCAATATTAAGAGCAATTGTAAATGATCCGGATATCATATTTGCGGACGAGCCAACCGGCGCATTAGACTCAAAGACTGGCGCCAATGTCATAAAATTCCTTGGCGCTTATTCCCGTCAGGCCGGGAAAACAATCGTGTTAGTTACCCATGACATGGATATAGCTAAAGGGTGTGATCGGGTAGTTGAGATGGCAGACGGAAGGCTGGTAGAGTAAAATATAAGTTTGGCATATAATATAACAAAAACCTCCAAACCGGGTGATACGGCTTGGAGGTTTTATATGTTATAATTAGTTGTCCATACAAGCCTGGAACATACTCTTAGCGACTCCGCAGACAGGACATACCCAATCTTCCGGAAGGTCTTCAAACGCTGTTCCGGGTGCAATGCCATGTTCAGGATCGCCTTTTTCCGGATCATATGTATAGCCGCAGGGATTGCAGAAATACTTTTGCATAAGAAACACTCCTTTCTGATGATGTATTTGAAAACTTAATTTCAATGAAATTATAATAGCATAGTTCGGTTTGAATTACAATAATAGAGATACTTGGATTGCGCAAATACCTTGCAGTTCTGTAGGGTATTTTTTTTGCAATTTTTATTTTGTTATATATACGTTAACAAAAATCTGCGACAATAGAGAAAAACCAGGTGAGGCGGCAAGCCTTACGGACAGGAGGACACTATGGAGCGCAGAATTACACAAAAGATGCTTAGGGGCTACGAAGCCTGTTTGCGGGAGGAGGAAAAGAGCGGGGCAACCATCAGGAAATACATAAGCGACTTAAATAAGCTGATGGCCTATGCCGGCGGGCGGCCCCTGACAAAAAGCCTGCTGCTGGCGTATAAGGAAAAACTCTACCGGGAAGACGGATATAAGATTAACAGCGTCAATTCCTATCTGGTGGCGGCAAACCGTTTCTTTGAATATATGCAGTGGTATGACCTTAAGGTAAAGACCTACCGAGTGCAGAAGGAAACCTTCTGTCCGGAGAACAGATATTTAAGCAGGGGGGAATACAAGCGGCTTTTGCGGGAGGCAAAAAAGGAAAAAAAGCCGCGGCTTTTTATGATATTAGAAACTCTGGCCTCCACCGGGATGCGGGTGTCGGAGCTTCGGTTCCTGACCGTCGGGGCGGTAAGACGGGGACAGGTGGAGATTCACAATAAAGGAAAAGTGCGGACGGTTTTGCTATCCTCCGGACTGCAAAAGCAGCTTTTATTGTATATTGCAAGAGGGCATATCCGCTCCGGCGTGGTGTTTTGCACCAGAAATGGGGAACCGGTGGACCGGAGCAATATCTGGCGGGAAATGAAGGAGCTGTGCCGGAATGCAGGGGTGGAGCCGGATAAGGTGTTTCCGCATAATCTGCGGCATCTGTTTGCCCAGTGCTTTTA
>CANQMR010000040.1 GCA_947625015.1 uncultured Lachnospiraceae bacterium
AATATCTGCATTTTTCAAGGTTCATCAGAGCCTGTTTTTTTCAGCTCAGTTTTTCATATGTCACTTGACACTACCTATTCAATATTTGCTGTGTCGGACGCTTTAATTGTCCTTATGTAAATTGCCGTCATAAGTGCGCTGATAACAACTGTCGCTGTAATGATAAGCGGATAAATGACAAACTGCTCGGCGATGTTAAATTGATACTCCATACCTCCCGTTACTCCCATCTCAGAGAAAATCGGGTCAATGAGCAGCTTTAGCAATGGCACGCAAAGAAGTCCTGCAAACAACTGAGCAAAAACAACGGAAATTAAAAATCTTCCTGTGTGCTGTGCCATAATTGCACCGTTTTTGAAGCCGATTGCTTTCATCAGGGCAATCTCTGCTTTTTCCTTTGAAATAAAGGAACGCTCCATCAATACTGCAATCAGCGTGATGACAATTAAAGATATGAGTAACACAAAATCTCTTACGCTTTCAAGTGTGTCGGAAACGCCTGTTACAGCGTTGATATATTCATGGACATCATAAATATTTTTACTCTGAAAAATATCTTTTAGTTTTTCAATTCGTTCAGAAATTATTTTTTCGTCCGGAGCATCATCAAAATTGATCTGGTACCCGGTAGAGCCCGTTATCAATTTATCTGGGATTTTAAATTCCGGAGAAAATCTGCCGACCTTTCCGATCTGCATGACACTTTGAAAAAGCGCAGTAAGAATAAACTCTTTGTCTTTGCCGTCAATGTTTATTATCAAAGTATCGCCGATTTTAACCCCCATTTTTTCAGCCAGAATTTCGGTCAGGGCAATTTCATTTTCATACATCGGCGCAACGCCCTTTGTGTATGTGTAATCGGTCGTTTTTGTATCATCGCACCATACAAAATTTATTTTGTATTTTTCACCGCCGGCGTTGACGGAAAGATTATACCACGCCTCCATGTAAATATCTGCGGGCATATGATTCTCTGCAAGAATTTCGGAAATTTCCTGTTTTGTATCATCAAGATTTTTGGCGCCTGATATAACATCTGTAATTCTTTTTGACTCTACAAAATAGACATCGCTTTTTGTTAGTCCAAGAAATTTCAGCATACTCTCACTGTCAAGCGTGTTTACAGTGACAGACAGCACCATGACAAAAACCGTACATATTGCAAATACTGCCGTAATCACGAAAAATTGTTTCGGCTGACTGAATACATCGTTTAATGCAAGAAATGCGGTACTTTTTAATCTTGTTTTACCAAGATGCAGAATGCTTTTTTTGTGGAAACGCTCACCCGTCTGACCGCTGCGAACGGCGTCGATTGGAGAAAGTTTTTTGATTTTCCCTGTGCAGTTCCAACTGAAAAAGAGTATCACAAGTACCACCGCCATACAGCATATAACGCCGAGAACAGCGGAATTCTGATTTTTTAAAACCATATTTTTACTCACGCTTGCAATCAGCATTTTCCCGAACGGAATGTTTAAAAAATAACCGATAAACGCTCCTGTGGCGGCAATGCAGAAATATTTTGCAAGGTACAACAGGCGTATGGGCGTATTTTGCAGTCCGATTGCTTTCATGACGCCGATTTCACGAAATTCCTCTGCAATGGTAAAGCCAATCGTAAAGCGAAGAACCACGAACGAAACCGTAATCAGACCAATACTGACGATTAGAATGATCATTGCAACAAGCATATTCATAAAATAACTTAATCTGATTGTTTCGGTATCCAGCGCCAGATAGATATTTTGGGCATCTGCCGTTTCGGATTGCAGTGCAGATAAATCATCTGTTTCAATGTAGTAAATACTGCCTGTGTTGTACTGTTTCACATAATCATCATTTGCAATTTTTCTGAAATCTTCATCACTTACAAGCATTCGTGGATTGCCGACCATTTCAGAGCCAAACAGGGCGTCTTTGAGCACACCGGCAAATTCAAATTCCATGCTGATTTCGCCTATCGTGAGTGTCAGCTTGTCCCCGACCTGCAAATCTGATTTGCCTGCAATTGCTCCGGTGATGTACATTTTCCCTGATTCTACTTCTTTGGCGATTTTATTATCGCTGTCAAAAAAATTGAAATCCGAACCGCTTAGCGACTGCAACATTGAAATATTTGAGTATTCCATGATTTTTTTGCCATTCCGTTTGAAATTGTCTTCCGCTGTGTAGATTACATCATCTTTCCGGTATGATTTCACGCTCTTGCTGTTTTCAATCAACTCCTCAACAGAACCCCTGCCATTGCTGTTATGCGATATAATGTAGTAATCCATCATTCCCGCTTCTTCAAAGTAATGGTCAAGTCCGCCTTCTACAGCCACGATGTTGTTCACACTGCTTGCCGTAAACATCGCCGACAACACCACAAACAGAAGTAATATGATGTTCATCGCTTTTTTCCTTTTTAAATCTTTCAAAATTATTCGCAAGTACATTTCTAAAAACTCCTTTCTATGATTTTATTACATCACAAAATTATTAAGAAGTCCTTAAATCAAAAATAAAATTTATTTTCATTGCGCTGATTTTGTTTGCCGTAACATTCCGAAGGTGTAAATTGTCGTAACAAAGCGGCAGCGGCAAGTCCATGCGCCTTTCCGGCACTTGCAACATATATTTATTTATAGTATGATAACCATAATACTTTCGGTAGCGCAGACAATAGCTGGAAGGGAGCAGTAAATGGGCAGATTAAGCATTGCAGTAATATTTGGGGGACAGTCCTCTGAACACGAGATTTCCTGTATTTCGGTACAGACGGTTGCAAAAGCAATCCGGCAGGATACATATGATATTACCTATATTGGGATTACTAAGGAAGGCCGCTGGCTGTTAGCAGACAGCCTTTCTTCTATCAGTGACGGAAGCTGGCGGGAATCTGAGGTTTCGGCTGTTTTATCGCCGGACGCCTCTAAAAAGGAAATCATCATATTTGAAAATGGGAAAATTACCACGAAGAAGATTGATGTGGTATTTCCGGTTCTGCATGGAATGTACGGGGAGGACGGAACCATACAGGGATTGTTTGAAATGGCGCAGATTCCTTATGTGGGCTGCGGCGTCTTAGCGTCGGCAGCGGGAATGGATAAGGTGTACACCAAGATTATCGTAGAGGATTTGGGTATCCGCCAGGCGGAATATGTGCTTGTCCGGGCGAAGGACGTTATGACCGGAAAGCTGGAAGAACAGGCAGAGCGGGTAGAGGCAAAGCTTAACTATCCGGTATTTATCAAGCCCAGCAAGGCAGGCTCCTCGCAGGGCGTTTCCAAAGCCCATGACAGGGCGGAATTAATCGAGGGACTTAAATTGGCGGCAGGGCACGACACGAAGATATTAGTGGAGCGCAATATTGTCGGACGGGAGATTGAGTGCGCCGTTCTAGGCTCCGCCGAAGCGGTGGAGGCTTCCGGCGTGGGAGAAATCTTAGCGGCGGCGGAGTTTTATGACTTTGACGCGAAGTATACCAATGCAGAATCCCGGACGGTCATTTCTCCGGAACTGCCGGAGGGCAAGACCGAGGAGATTCGCAGCGCGGCAAAGCGCATTTTTACGGCCTTAGACGGTTATGGATTGTCCAGAGTGGACTTCTTTTTAGAAAAGGACACAAATCAGGTAGTCTTTAATGAAATCAATACCATGCCGGGATTTACCTCCATTAGCATGTATCCGATGCTGTGGCAGGCGGAGGGCATGGATATAGAACAGTTGGTTGAAAAGCAGATTCAACTGGCGTTACAGCGGATGCAAGGAGGGAAAGCATGAATAACCCCATAGGTGTTTTTGATTCCGGCGTGGGCGGCCTTACCGTAGCCAGAGAGATTATGCGCCAGCTCCCCAACGAGGATTTGGTGTATTTTGGCGATACGGCAAGGGTTCCCTATGGTTCTAAATCCAAAAAGACCGTATTAAAATACAGCCGGCAGATTGTCCGTTTCCTAAGGACGAAAGAGGTAAAGGCAATCGTGGTGGCCTGCAATACGGCCAGTGCGTTGGCGTTAGATGAGATTGCCGGAGAGATTGACATTCCCATTATCGGCGTGGTGAAGCCGGGCGCTAAGATGGCTGTTGAGACCACAAAGACCGGAAATGTGGGCATCATCGGAACGGAAAGTACAATTAAGTCCGGCATTTACAATGAATATATCCGGGAATTGAATCCGGAGGTTACGGTAGTCAGCAAGGCGTGTCCCCTGTTTGTGCCTTTGGTCGAGGAGGGACTTATAGAGGACCGGGTGACAGATGATATCGTGGCCCGGTACTTGCAGGAAATGAAAGAGTATAAGGTGGACGCCTTGGTGCTTGGCTGTACCCACTATCCTTTGATTCGCAATACGATTAAGCGGTTTATGGGGGACAATGTTCATTTGGTAAATCCGGCCTTCGAGACGGCCAAAAGCCTGAAAGAAATGCTGGGCGAGCAGGGGATTTTGAACAGGAATAAACACAAGCCGGAATACGAATACTATGTCAGTGACGGGCTGGACAAATTTATTTCCTTTGCCGACGGCGTACTGCCCTGCCATGTGACGGATACCAGCGTGGTAGATATAGAGAGTTATTAGAAACGCAGGCGGCAATGAAAAAGAAGAAATCAGGAGAGAGGCTATGACAAAGGATGTGTTGATTACCATAGTCGGAACGCAGTTTGATATGGGAGAGGAAGCCATTGAACTTAAGACGTTAGGCACATATTATCTCAAAAACGGCAAGCACTATTTACTGTTTGACGAGCAGCCGGAGGACAATGGTCCCATCACTAAGAATATAGTAAAGATGACAGAGGAACATTTTGAAATGACGAAGAAAGGCGGCAGTAATTCCTTTATGCAGTTTCGGCCGGGACAGCAGACCTCAACGATTTATTGTACGCCTGTGGGGGACATACAGATGGATGTGCTGACCCATGATATGTCGTTGATAGAGACGGCGGAGGAGATTTCCGCCAATGTGAAGTATGCGCTGAGCATTAACGCACAGTTCGTTTCCGAATGTGAGGTCAAAGTAAAGGTGCAGGCAAGGCAGGAAGAGTCGGCATAAGTGCCCGCCTTGGCGAAACCGGAACTGCCCGCTGCCGGAAGTAAGGATAAGAGTATGAAAAGAAAAAAGGGACAGACGCCCAGATTTTTTGAAAATGACAAATACGAAGAATTTTTGGGAATTGAGAGCTCTGAAATTGTGTACAATAACCGGTATAACGACGATTATTACCGGTATGAGCCCACCAGTTACAGCGGGCTTATCTGCGCCTTTGACGAGATGGAGGAGACCATTTGCCGGTTTGACCGGCTCGTGGATTTCGGCTGCGGCAAGGGAAGAGTGCTGTTTTATGTAAACCAGAGATTCCAGTGCGAGGTCTGCGGTATTGAGGTGGACGAACAGCTTTATGAAAATGCGTTGGATAACGTTGCCTATTACAACACCCGCTTTCGCGAGTCGGGGGATAAGATTGAGGTAATCAACGGCAAGGCGGAGGAGTATGAGGTTCGCCCCGAAGACAATTTCTTTTATTTTTTCAATCCCTTTGAGATTAATATTTTTGAACAGGTTATGGCGCATATCGTGGAAAGCGTTGACGCCCACCCCCGGAAGGTGTTCATTATGATGTATTATCCCAAGGAGGAATACCTGCAATATATGAAACGCCACAATTTTAAACTGTTCCGGATAGCCAGGCTGCCGGCCTATGAAGTGGACTGGGATGAAAAGGTGATGATTTATGAATATGGGGAGCCGCCTGTGCCGGAGTTTAACATTTATGATTAAGAACTGTCACTAAATCTAGCGTCTTGTGTGGATTTTTCACACAAGATGTTTTGTTGTGTACACAAACAAAAAATGTTATACTTTAGCTACATATGTGCTGATTGGAAATAGGAGATAAGATGAAAGAACAGAATCTGATACGCAGAGAAATTGAAAAATATTTAAAGATTCCCTTTTATATGTTTTTCCTGTTATTGGTTATGAACGGGGTTGTCTATGGAATTGATGTGACCAGCGGAGTGATTGTCTCTGTATTTAATGCGGCGTATTTAGGCTGCGTGGGATATATCTATGCCAGAAAACGATCCAATATCATGTCGGATCTGGTGAGCTTTGCCTTTGCCCATGGCTCCGTTCAGAGCGAGCTGTTAAAGGAACTTTCCGTACCGTATTGTCTGGTCGACATCAACGGCAGGGTGCTTTGGAGCAACAGGGCTTTTTTTGCGGCGGTAAAGAGCGATAAACAGCATATGCGCAAGCATATCCAGAATATTTTTGTCGATATTACGCTGGAACTTTTACAGATGGAGCCGGAGGACGATAACCGGCGGGTTGTCCATATCACCCAGAACAGCCGGAATTATCAGGTAGAGATTCGCCGGGTGCCGGTACAGGAACTGCTGATGCCGGAGATTTCGGAGAATGTGGATGAGGAAGAAGCTCTCTATGCGATTTATCTCTATGATGAGACGGAACTGGTGGAGGCGTTAGAGGAAAAAGAGAAGATTAAGCTGGTTGTCGGACACATTTATATTGACAATTTTGAGGACGCCATGGACTCCATTGAGGAGGAGCGGGGCGCGCTTTTGGTGGCTTTGCTTGACCGGAAGATTACCAAATACATGCAGAGCGCAGATGCGGTCATCAAGAAGTTAGAGAAGGATAAGTATATTTTTGTCTGCCAGCAGCAGTATTTAGAGAAGCTGCAACAGGGGAAGTTTTCCCTGCTTGACGAGGTCAGAAGCATTAATATCGGAAATGAGACGCCGGTAACTTTAAGTATTGCCGTCGGCATTGACCCGGAGGGAGATAATTATACCCGCTCCTATGAATATTCCCATATGGCCATGGATTTGGCGCTTGGACGGGGCGGCGACCAGGCGGTGATTAAGAAAGGGGACAAGATTACCTATTACGGCGGCAAGACCCAGTCGGCGGAGAAGAATACCCGGGTAAAGGCAAGGGTTAAGGCCCATGCCCTGAAGGAAATGCTGGTGACTAAGGATAAGGTATTGATTATGGGACATAAGAAGCCGGACATTGACTGTCTCGGCGCGGCAGTGGGGATTTACCGGCTTGCTTCGCTGATGGAGAAAAACGCCCATATCGTCATTAACGAGATTACCAGTTCTATCCGGCCGGCCATGAACAGCTTTAAGGGCAGCAGCGTGTATCCGGAGGATATGTTCTATAACAGCGACCAGGCTTTAGAGGCGGTGGACCCGAATACGGTGGTGATTGTGGTAGATGTGAACCGTCCAAGCTATACGGAGTGCGAGGAGCTTCTGTCCCGCACGAAGAATATTGTGGTTATCGACCACCACAGGCAGAGCGGGGAGATTATCGAGCATGCTACCCTCTCTTATGTGGAGCCTTTTGCTTCTTCTGCCTGTGAGATGGTAGCGGAGATTTTGCAGTACAGTATGGATAAACCGAAACTCCGTTTTGCAGAGGCGGACGCCATGTATGCCGGAATTTTGGTGGATACGGATAATTTTGTGACGAAGACGGGCGTGCGGACCTTTGAGGCCGCGTCTTTCCTTAGAAAGTCCGGCGCGGATATGACCAGGGTGCGCAAGGCTTACCGGACGGATATGAAGAGTTATAAGCAGATTTCCGAAGGCGTGGCGCGGGCAGAGATTTTCATGGAAAATTTTGCCATATCTGATGTGCCCTCGGTAGGAGTTGACAGCCCGACGGTGTTAGCGGCAAAGGTAGCCAATGAATTATTAGACGTGGATAATGTGAGGGCGTCGTTTGTACTCACGAAGATTGACAATGTGGTGTATATCAGCGCAAGATCCATAGATGATGTAAATGTGCAGGTGATTATGGAGCATTTTGGCGGCGGCGGCCATGGTACGGTGGCCGGGGCCCAGCTTATGGATTTGTCGATTGAGGAGGCCAAGGAGGAGATCCGTAAGCTGTTAGGGCAGCTCTGGGAGGACGGCGAACTGTAAGAAAGGAAGGACGAAAACATGGAAGTAATCTTATTAGAAGATGTGAAGAATGTAGGAAAAAAAGGCGAGGTCGTCAAGGTAAACGACGGCTATGGAAGAAACGTGCTGTTAAAGAAAAAGCAGGCGGTAGAGGCAACCGGAAAGAATCTCAACGACTTAAAGTTAAAAAAGGCCAATGATGAGAAGGTGGCAGCGGAGAATCTGGCGGCCGCCAAAGAACTTGGCAAAAAGATTGAACAGGCGGAGATAACGATTCCCATTAAGGTGGGCGAGGGAGGCAAGAGTTTTGGTTCTGTGTCTTCTAAAGAGATTGCGGAGGAAGTGAAAAAACAGCTTGGCTTTGACGTGGACAAGAAAAAGGTGCAGCTGCCGGACAGCATTAAAACCGTAGGCGTTCATCCGGTAAAAATCAAATTACACCAGAAGGTGACGGCGGAATTAAAGGTCAATGTGATTGGAAAGTGATGATTGCATCCGGAAGGAGAGAAACAGATGGACGAAGTGGTCGGAAAAAGGGTACTGCCGAATAATAAACAGGCGGAACAGGCAGTAATCGGTTCGATGCTGATGGACAGGGACGCCATAGTTCAGGCCGCAGATATATTAAACAAAGACGATTTTTATAGCGGTGCATATGGGTTATTGTTCGAGGCAATGATTGCTCTTTATAATGAAGGGAAACCGGTGGACTTGCTGACGGTCAGCGGAAAGTTAAAAGAGATGGGGGCGCCGGACAATATCAGTAATTTGGAGTTTATCGGGGACATTATTGCAGCGGTTCCCACCTCTACGCATGCGGAGCAGTATGCCAGAATGGTACAGGATATGGCGACTCTGCGGAGAATGATTCATTTTACCGAAAAGACGGCCGAACTTTGTTATACCGGAAAGACCGAGGTGGAGGACTTGTTAGAGGATTCCACAAAGGAGCTTTTGGATATTGCGCAGAACCGTAACCGGAGTGATGATATCATTCCGATGCAAAAGATTATGGGTACGGTATTAGACACGATTGAGGAGTCGGCAAAGAGAGGCAGCAAGATTACCGGCGTGCCTACGGGATTTATTGATTTAGATGAAAAACTGACCGGTCTGCATGAGTCGGAATTGATTTTAATTGCGGCAAGACCTGCCATGGGAAAGACCGCCTTTGCCCTTAACATTGCCCAGTATGCGGCGATGAAGGCCGGAGTGCCCTGCGCGATTTTCAGTCTGGAGATGAGCAAGGAGCAGTTGGCAACCCGTCTGGTTGCCATGGATTCCATGGTGGATTCCCAGTTAATCCGTACCGGACAGCTTGCGGATTCCGACTGGGACAAGATTATGGATTCCACCTGCCGGGTGGGGAATACTCCTATGTTTATCGACGATACGCCAGGTATCAGTATTCCCGAACTCAGGGCGAAATGCCGGAAATTAAAACAGACAGAGAATATCGGGCTGATTATTATAGATTATCTGCAATTAATGTCAGGCAGCGGCGGACGGCGGGAAAACAGGCAGCAGGAGATTTCGGAAATCAGCCGCTCCCTGAAGAAACTGGCAAGGGATTTGAAAGTTCCTGTCATTGCCCTGTCCCAGTTAAACCGGGCGGTGGACGGCAGGGAGGACCACAAGCCGGTAATGTCGGATTTGCGCGAGTCGGGAGCCATTGAGCAGGACGCAGACGTTATCATGTTCATTTACCGGGACGATTATTACAACAAGGAATCTACCAAGCCGGGCATTGCCGATATTATTGTGGCAAAGCAGAGAAACGGTTCCACCGGGCCGGTAGAATTAGTATGGCTTGGGAAATATACGAAGTTTGGAAATAAAGAGCGGGCTTCAAAACGATAAAAAGCCGGGAACCATGTTCCCCGGCTTTTTGTTTTACTGTTTGATGACTTTCGTGTTCTTTTTAAAATTCTGATTATACGCCTTTGCCAGCCGGTTCATATTGCGGATGACATAGTAATCGGCAACAAACGGTCCCATTAAGATAAAGGAACCGAACAGTTTCCAGCTTAATACAGTTCCCGGCCCCGGTTTGATCCGAAGGCCCATCCGCTCTCCGGTCACCTGCTCCCGGTCGGCTAAGTAGAAGAACCATACCCAGCGGTAAATGCCTAAAGTCAGGAAAGATAAGATTAACACCAGTATGTAATTCTTAATCTTTTTATCTTCCCGGTTTATCTCATTTAAATCTCTTGTAAGCTGAAACCAGAACACAATATTGTAGATACCAAAGGTTGGTATGGTTAAGAGCACTAGTTTCCATAGTCTGCGGTTATCCTTAATCATGATTGATTCCCCCTCTTGTTCAGCAGATTCATTTTTAATTCATACAGGGGTTTGGACAAATCCACATAAACTTCCTGTGGATTCACAAGCCTCCTGGATTCATCCCATAAAAGGTTTAACTCCCTTTGGCAGTATGTCCGGATATCCATGGTTGTGGGCGATTCATAGACACATTGTCCCTTTTTAAATACCGGGATTAGGATCTCCTCCATATCGTAGGTGCCGCCCTTAATCAGAGAGCGTTTCCAGGTATCGATAGGGTGGAAAATCTCCAAATCCTTAGAAGTGTCATAAGTCTCGTCGGCTAACGCAATCAAATCCGCGCGGAGCTTGCCGCTTTCCTTGTCAATAATGCGGAATACGGTTTTGTTGCCGGGATTGGTAATCTTAGCCGGGTTCTCGGATATCTTTATCTTTGCGGTAAATTCAGCGTCTTCCTCTTTTCGGATTGCGGCCAGCTTATATACGCCGCCGAAAGCCGGGCAGTCAGCGGAGGTAATCAGGTTGGTGCCCACTCCCCATGAGGTAATGGCGGCTCCCTGGGTCTTCAAACTGTCAATCAGGTACTCGTCCAAATCCGAGGAAGCGGAGATTACCGCGTCAGGAAAACCTGCCGCATCTAACATCTTCCTTGCCTTTTTGGAAAGATAGGCCAAATCGCCGCTGTCCAGACGGATTCCGTATTTCTTAGAGTGGATTCCGGCGTCCTGCATTTCCTTAAATACCCTGATTGCGTTGGGCACGCCGGATTTCAAGGTGTCATAGGTATCCACTAACAGGATACAGGCGTCCGGATACATATCGGCGTATGTCTTAAATGCGGTATATTCGTCCGGAAAGCTCATAATCCAGCTATGGGCGTGGGTTCCCAGTACGGGGATATCAAAAAGCTGCCCGCACAACACATTGGAAGTGCCGATGCATCCGCCGATTACGGCGGCCCTGGCGCCTAAGGTACCCGCGTCCGGTCCCTGGGCCCGGCGCAGCCCAAATTCCATGATGCCGTCTCCTCCGGCGGCAAAGCATACCCGGGAAGCCTTGGTGGCAATCAGGCTTTGATGGTTCAGTATATTCAAAATGGCAGTCTCCACTAACTGGGCCTCCATGATTGGCGCAATCACCTTTACTAAAGGTTCCTGGGGAAAGACGACGCTTCCCTCCGGAATGGCGTAGATATCTCCCGTAAAATGGAATCCGGCAAGATACGCTAAAAATTCTTCGGAAAAAATATGCAGTCCCCGCAGATAGTCAATGTCGTCATAGGAAAAAGATAAATTCTTCACATAGTCGATAATCTGCATTAATCCGGCGGTAATGGCATAGCCGCTGCCGGATGGATTCTTTCTGTAAAATGCGTCAAATACAACAGTGTCATTGCTCTTCTCGTTGAAGTAGCCCTGCATCATGGTGAGTTCATACAAATCGGTCAGCAGAGTCAGATTCTGATAAGCCATAGACTGCCTCCTCATCTACATAATTGACATCAGTTTATCACATTTACCTATATTAGTAAATGTTGGAAATCTTAAAATTTGCTTAAGGCATGACTGTTCGTTCCGGTATATATGCTTTTTGCTCTCATCAAAACGGCTGGAAATCCGGCCATGCAGCGCCAAATCTACAGGCGGAATTTCTTGACTTTTCTAAGCAGATTTTATAAAATCTACTTTAGTTGATAAAAGCGTTAAAGCTTTACATGAAAAAAGCTGCCAAAGGAGAAAGATTATGCCGATAACTGAGATTTTAGAAGAAAATGTGCGGAAATACCCGGAAGATATCTGTCTGGTGGAGATTAACCCGGAAGTAAAGGAAACCCGCCGCGTCACATGGAAGGAATATGAATTGATGGAGCCGAATCCCACGACGCACTACCGCCGGGAGATTACCTGGCATGTTATGAATGAGAAGGCGAACCGGTTTGCAAATCTGCTGCTCGCTCGTGGAATTAACAAGGGGGATAAGGTGGCCATTTTGCTGATGAACTGCTTAGAGTGGCTCCCCATTTATTTTGGAATATTAAAGACCGGAGCGCTGGCGGTTCCACTGAATTTCCGGTATGCATCTGATGAGATTGAATACTGCGTGAAGCTGGCGGATGTCGATATTTTGGTCTTTGGCCCGGAATTTATCGGGCGGGTGGAGGAGATTGCCGACTCCATTAGCAAGAACCGTTTGCTGTTCTATGTGGGGGACAACTGCCCCACCTTTGCCGAGGATTATAATTCCATGACGGCCAACTGTTCTTCCCTGTCGCCGGACATTCCGCTTACGGATGAAGATGATGCGGCAATCTATTTTTCCTCCGGGACAACCGGTTTCCCGAAGGCGATTTTACATAACCATGAAAGCCTTATGCATTCCTGCAAGGTGGAGCAGAACCATCATGGACAGACCAAAGAGGATGTGTTCCTCTGTATTCCTCCCCTGTATCACACAGGGGCCAAGATGCACTGGTTTGGCAGCCTGTTGTCCGGCGGAAAGGCTGTTCTCTTAAAGGGAACCTCGCCGGAATATATATTAGACGCAGTTTCCAAGGAAAAATGTACTATTGTCTGGCTGTTAGTGCCATGGGCGCAGGATATTTTAGAGGCGATAGAAAGCGGCAGGGTGCATTTAGAGGATTACGAATTATCCCAGTGGCGGCTGATGCATATCGGCGCACAGCCCGTACCACCCAGCCTGATTAAAAAATGGAAGGAAATTTTTCCAAAGCACCAGTACGATACGAACTACGGCTTAAGCGAATCCATCGGGCCGGGCTGCGTCCATTTAGGGGTGGAAAATATTCACAAGGTCGGCGCAATCGGCAAAGCGGGCTACGGCTGGGAAGTGAAGATTGTAGACGAGGACGGAATGGTCGTGCCGCAGGGCAGCGTAGGGGAATTATGCGTGAAAGGCCCCGGCGTTATGACCTGCTATTACCACGACAAGAAGGCGACGGACGAGGTGTTAAAGGACGGCTGGCTCTTTACCGGCGATATGGCAAAGGAAGACGAGGACGGCTTTATTTTTCTGGTGGACCGCAAGAAAGACGTGATTATCAGCGGCGGCGAGAATATATATCCCGTCCAGATAGAAGATTTTATCCGTACCCATGAGGCGGTGCATGATGTGGCGGTCATCGGGATTCCCGACAAGCGTCTGGGGGAGATTACCTGCGCCATTATCGAGGTAAAGGAAAACCAGATGCTAAGCGAGGAGGAGGTTGACGAGATGTGCATGGCGCTTCCCCGTTACAAGCGTCCCCGCAAAATCATCTTTGCCGACATCCCCAGAAATCCTACGGGAAAGATTGAAAAGCCCAGACTTCGGGAAATGTACGCAGGCGGCAGCGTAGTCAACGCCCAGACGCATAGTTGAGCATAGCGGCAGGCAATATCGTCAGGCAGGAGCGAGTTTTCGGGCGGTTAGAACTGGCGCATCCCCGCCGGAAAAACGGTTGCCAAAATTTTCCTTTGGTGGTAAAATAAAATACAGAAATTATTTCAGAAAATTTAAGAAAGGCTTGACACGCCGATGAAACATAGTAAAATCTTTAGAAGAGAAGAGAAGAGAAGGAAGGGCTGATTTTGCCCTTCTTCTTGTGATTCCTTTTGGGTTTTCGATTATTGAAAAGCGTTTGTCTGTGACGGCAGGATATCACTGCCGCCGCGGACAGGCGCTTTTTTGCGTGCCGGGTTTAAGTCTGTGGGAAGGGGGATAGGGCAGGTTTTTGAAGGGAAAGGATATTTGAAGAAAAAAGATAGTTGAAGAAAAAGAATATAGGAAGATAAGATTAAAAAAATAAGATATGAAAAAACAGGAGGAGTTCGAATGAAGAAGACAATGTGGAAATGGAAGGCTGTGCTTACCCTGCTGGTCTGTATGATAGCAGTGGGCGGTAACTGGAGCGGCTGCAAGGTGCAGGCGGAGAGGATTGATAAAGCAACCGGTCTTAGGTATGAGATAGTAGACGATGCAAAGATAACGATAACAGGTTATAGCGGGGAAACGACAACTGTTCAAATCCCTGCAAAAATTGATGGGATGGAGGTGACGGGCATAGGTAAAGAGGCATTTTGGAATTGCGATAGTTTAACGAGTATTACAATTCCGAATAGTGTAACGAGCATAGGTGAGGAGGCATTTAGGGATTGCGATAGTTTAACGAGTATTACAATTCCGAATAGTGTAACGAGCATAGGGGAGTATGCATTTAGGGATACACCGTTGCTAGAGGCGCAGAGAACAAAAAGAGAAGACAAACTTGTAATCGTAAACGACATATTAATAGAAGGGGAAAACGCAGAAGGAGATATTACAATTCCAAATGGTGTGAGAATCATAGGGGACCATGCATTTTATGATTGCGAGAATTTAACGAGTATTACAATTCCGGATAGTGTAACGAGCATAGGGGGTTTGGCGTTTGCGTACTGCCATAAATTAACGAGTATTACAGGCATGTCTGGTGTGACGAGCATAGGGATGTCTGCATTTATTGAAACACCGTGGCTAGAGGCAAAGAGAACAGAAGCAACACAAGCAAAAGAAGAAACCAATTCACTTGTAATTCTAAACGACATATTAATAGATGGGAAAAACGCAGAAGGGGATATTACAATTCCGGATAGTGTGACAAGCATAATGGACTTTGCATTTTCTTATTGCAGTGGTTTAACGAGTATTACAATTCCGAATAGTGTAACGAGCATAGGTAAGGGTGTATTTGAGAGTTGTAGTAGTTTGACGAGTATCACAATCCCGGATAGTGTGACGAGCATAGGTAAGTGGGCATTTGAGAGTTGTAGTAGTTTGACGAGTATCACAATTCCGAGTAATGTGACGAGCATAGGGGATTCTGCATTTGAGCTTTGTAGTAAATTAACGAGTATTAAAATTCCAGATAGTGTGAGAAGCATAGGGGAGGCTGCATTTTATGATTGCAAAGCTTTAACGGATATTACAGGTATGAAAGGTGTAACGAGCATAAGGAGAGCTGCATTTTCCAACACATCATGGCTAGACACAGAGAGAACAAAAAGAGAAGACAAACTTGTAATTGTAAACAACATATTAATAGATGGACATAAGGCTGAGGGTAAAATTACAATCCCGGATAGTGTAACGAGCATAGGGGAGTATGCATTTGATGAGTGTAGTGAATTGACGGATATTACAGGTATGAAAGGTGTAACGAGCATAGAGGATTTTGCATTTGAGAAAT
The DNA here is from genome assembly GCA_947625015.1 of uncultured Lachnospiraceae bacterium. GTDB lineage: Bacteria > Bacillota > Clostridia > Lachnospirales > Lachnospiraceae > CAG-590. The sequence goes on from CANQMR010000040.1 coordinate 15,439, forward strand.
GCGGTAGTTTGAAGGATATTACAATCCCGGATAATGTGAGGAGCATAGGGAATTCTGCATTTTCTGAGTGTAGTAAATTGACGAATATTACAGGTATGAAAGGTGTAACGAGCATAGGGAGATGTGCATTTTCTTTCTGCGAGAGTTTAACGAGTATTATAATTCCAAATAATGTGACGAGCATAGGATGGGGTGTATTTAATTATTGCAGTGAGAAATTGGTTATCTATACAACGGCAGATTCAGAAGCCTGTAAATATGCTTGGGAAGAGGGAATAACAGTGATGGATATGGACAAAAATTTATTAGTTCCTCCTGTAGTTCCAGAAAATTCAACCCCGACCACGCCGGGTGGGACTGCTCAGGACACTAAACCAGTTACCACTCCGACCACAGAGGCTCCGGCACAGACCAATGTTCCGGCAGCAAAGAAAACCCCGCTTACAGCAGAGAAGGAGAAGGCAAAAGTAAAGGTGACGTCCGACAATACAGCAAATCCTACAGTAGAGTATGTCGCAAGCACTAATAAATCAGCTAAGACAGTAAAAGTGCCGGATAGTGTAACCGTTGGCGGGGTTACTTACAAGGTAACTTCGGTAAAAGACAAAGCCTTTAAGGGAAACAAAAAGGTGACTAGCGTTACCATAGGTAAAAATGTAACTTCTATCGGTAAAGACGCTTTTAAGAATTGTACCAGTTTGAAATCTGTTACGATTCAGTCGGGAAGTCTTGCCAAGATTGGAACCGGCGCTTTTTCCGGCAACAAAAAACTTGTAAAGATAACCTTAAAGACCACAAAACTTACGAAGAAATCTATCGGCAAGAACGCTTTAAAAGGAACCAATAAGAAACTGGTAATCAAAGTTCCCAAACAACAGGTAAAGAAATATAAGAAGTATTTTAAGGGAAAGGGCAATACAAGCGTGAAAGTGACAAAGTAGGAAATATGGGCCGGGTTCCATTTTGGGAACCGGCCCATATTTTTTGTGCAGGTTCATCACTTTTTGTCACCAATGTCAAAACTTTTAAATCTATTTCATATGTTTGACGCCCGGTTCAAAATTCGGAAATCCATGACACGAAAAGTTCAAAAAAAGATAAGAATAGTTCATAGAAATTTAATTGCATTTCATAATTTATTTCTGTTACACTTAGGGTAATGAATTCATTAAACAGAAGCTGCGGTGGAAAGAATGTGGAGGAAAAAATTATCGAAGAAATACACCAGATATTTGACAAGGTTTTTAAGAAGGTCATTACCCTGTCCGCCGGGGCGGTGGTTCATTTAATTAACGGCCTGTTTGGCACCGATTATCCGCCGGACAGTACGGTGGAGTACAACTGGACGGAGTTTCAGGACGACAGGCTAAAGCGGATACTGGCGGACACCATTATCACTATTAACGGGCGGCAGTGATTTATCTTTACTACGAAGGGCAGGTGCCGGATGAATATGTCTTGACTTTGCGTTTCGAGGAAGGGCGGGAAGAGTATCAGTATCATGTACCGGTAATCAAGCTGCCGGATATATCGGCGGAGGAATTAAACGACCGGAAAATGGTGATTTTGATTCCGTTTCATCTGTTGAAATTGCGGAAGATGGTAAAGCGATATTCTGCTAAGATGAATAAGAAACAGGATGTGCAGGAAGATTTTTTAAGAGAGTTGAAACACCTGATACAAGATGATATAATCGGGAGTATCGAAGCAAACCATAAACTTGGTAATATCACGACCGAAGACGCATATAAACTGAGACGGTATACACAGCAGCTTTGGGAGTATATTCAGACCCATACCGAGGAACTGAAAGAGGTGGAAGAGATGACCGATGAATCATTTATGACGGACATTGATATACTGTGCGAGGAGTATAATAAAAAGGTGGAACAGAGCAGAAGGGAAGGCAAACAATTACAGCAGTGATTATGTTTGAGGTGACGATATATGGAACAGGATAAGATTATGCTTCCCAGTCTCAGGGAAAAGGAAGGAACGGAGAATCTTCCTCAGATTAATGGGGATTTAATGGAAGAGTTAAAGCTTCTGATGCAACAGTCCCAGCCTTTTCAGGAAATGCTGATGATGTATAAATGCGCTATCAGGGAGGTGCGGACCAAAGCCGAGGTATTAAATGATGAGATGTCTGTACGCTATCACAGAAATCCCATTAACAGTATTTTGTCCAGAGTAAAAAAACCGGAGAGCATTGCCCAGAAACTGGTAAGGAAAAATCTGCCCTTTACGGTGGAAGCTATCATGGCGAACCTTTCAGATGTGGCGGGAGTCCGGATTATCTGCGAGTTTGTGGACGATATCTATACGATTGCCGCCATGCTTGCCATGCAGGACGACTTAAAACTGGTTAAGATTAAGGATTACATCAAATATCCCAAGCCCAACGGCTACCGCAGCTACCATATGATTGTGGAAATCCCTGTCTTTTTCTCCAAAGGAAAAACCCCTATGCGGGTGGAGATTCAGATTCGGACGATTGCCATGGACTTCTGGGCGAGCCTTGACCATGAACTAAAATACAAGAAAAACATTGCGCCGGAGGAGGAAGAGATGATTGCCGGAGAACTGTTGTCGTGCGCCGACCGGATTGCGGAGACCGACATGATTATGCAGCAAATCCGCATGAAACTAGACGCTGTCGAAGAAAGCAAAGAAGAACAGGCGTATTCCAATTCCTCCTCCCGATATACCGTCTGAACCTGTCTCCTGCGGCCTCCCTTTCCATATATTCCGCTAATTTACCTTAAACCCGCCGCAAGGTAATTTCTTCCCGATTTTCCCGACACGCGGTTTTTTAGAAATCCACTGCCGGTTCGTCCTGCATATTGCACGTGCGAAGAAGTGTCTGAGCACCGGGGTTGAGGTGCTGGGCAAACATCATGCAGCCACGCTTGCGCTCTGTCGAAAACGCAGCGGTACATAAGCGGAGGCCCGATTTCTTATCTGGCGAATGACGGATTATTACAGGGCCTCCGCAAGTACCGGCGTTTTCAAAGGGGCTGCTGATGTTTCCCAGTCACCCCTCCCCGGTGTGAGTTCTTCGTAAGCACGTGCAATCTAATATGCAGGACGAACCGGCAGCAGGATTTCTTAAAACCGATGACAGTGCGGGAAAATGGGAAGGAATTATCCTGTGGCGGTATTAGATTAATATAGCGGAATATATGGAAAGAGAGGCCGCAGGAGGCAGGGCGCAAATTTATTTGGGAGGAATTGGAATAGCGGGGAAGGTTTGGAAGAATTTGCTTGTCAGCGGGTTATAGATTGTTGTAAAACCTGACTTTTGGAGTTAAACATTAAAATATGGTGCTAAGCCGAGGTTTAAAACCTGTGGCTTAGCATTTTTTCGATTTCTCCTTTACTCAAAAAATAGGATGTCAGCGGCAGGTTGGTCAGTTTTGAAAACTCTTTAATAAACGTTGAACCTCTGGTGAGGTTTATGTATTTTCTGTCGGATATTTTTGCCACTCTAAAGTCGCGGATAAATTCAAATAAATCTTCAGAACAATA
>CANQMR010000041.1 GCA_947625015.1 uncultured Lachnospiraceae bacterium
TAAAAGCACTGGGCAAACAGATGCCGCAGATTATGCGGAAACACCTTATCCGGCTCCACCCCTGCATTCCGGCACAGTTCCTTCATTTCCCGCCAGATATTGCTCCGGTCCACCGGTTCCCCGTTTCTGGTGCAAAACACTACACCGGAGCGGATATGCCCTCTGGCAATGTACAGCAAAAGCTGCTTTTGCAGCCCGGAGGATAGCAAAACCGTCCGCACCTTTCCCTTATTGTGAATCTCCACCTGTCCCCGTTTTACCGCCCCGACAGTCAGAAACCGAAGCTCCGACACCCGCATCCCGGTGGAGGCCAGGGTTTCCAATATCATAAAAAGCCGCGGCTTTTTTTCTCTTTTTGCCTCCCGCAAAAGCCGCTTGTATTCCCCCCTGCTTAAATATCTGCTTTCCGGACAGAAGGTTTCCTTCTGCACCCGGTAGGTCTTTACTTTAAGGTCATACCACTGCATATATTCAAAAAAACGGTTTGCCGCCACCAGATAGGAATTGACGCTGTTAATCTTATAGCCGTCTTCCCGGTAGAGTTTTTCCTTATACGCCAGCAGCAGGCTTTTTGTCAGGGACCGTCCGCCGGCATAGGCCATCAGCTTATTTAGGTCGCTTATGTATTTCCTGATGGTTGCCCCGCTCTTTTCCTCCTCCCGCAAACAGGCTTCGTAGCCCTTAAGCATCTTTTGTGTAATTCTGCGCTCCATAGTATCCTCCTGTCCGTAAGGCTTGCTGCCTTACCTGGTTTTTCTCTATTGTCGCAGATTTTTGTTAACGTATATATAACAAAATAAAAATTGCAGCAAATACCCTACAGTTTTTTCACTGTAAGATATTTGCTGCAATTTAATTATTCTCTCAACTGTTTGGCGGCTTCCGTCACCCAATCAGCACTTTCTTTCCCTCAAAGGCAAAACCATACTTTCGGATCTTTTCCGACTTTACCCCATGGTCTAGCAGTGTCTGCGCATACCGCTTTCCCTCAATCTGCCGCAGGGCCGCCTGTACTGTCTCCTCCAGACCGGTTTCCTTTCGTGGGTTATACACCTTAAATTCCAGTATGATTCCATCATCCTCAGGGTTTCTCGGCTCCAACATCACATCATATCTCCCGAAGCCGCTCTCCCGGTTCGAAGTCACCACATACCGCCCCGCAAGATCCACCAAAAGCCCTAATACAAAACCATGGTAGAAGCGCTCCGGATTCCCCTCTTCCGACGGGTGGGTGCCGCCGTCAAAAGAACTGAACATAGACAATGTTACCCGTTCCATATAGGCGTTCATTTCTTCTAAGTCCCCTCTCAGTAAAGCCTTAATAAACCGGTTATAGTCTGCGCCGTCCTTTGCAAACCAACCCTGCACCATTTTCTCAAACATTTTTTTCACTTCATAGTTGGTCAAAACCAGTTCATATGTCTCCCCTGCCTTCTTTTGTACCTTCAGATACCCGCTGGCAAGCAGCAGGCTCCAGATGGCATTCGGATTCCCGTCTAACTGGTTATATACAATCTCTTCATCAATCTCACTTTGTATGGATTGTCCCGAAAGCAGTTGTTCAAACTGCATCTTGATATCCTGGTCGCTTTTCCGCAGCAGGCTCCCGGCTAACGAGTTGGAACTGGTATTGGCCCAGTAAGGTTTCAGAACCCCTTTATCCAGATAATTAATCACGGACCACGGATTATAGATATCCTGACGCCCGCCAAAGGTAAAGCCATCGTACCAGCTTTTTACTCCTTCTTTGTCCGGCAGGCCCATCTCATCCATGGCGGCAAACACCTCTTCCTCCGTAAATCCAAACGCTGTGGCATACCGGTCGGAGGTAGTCGTAATCACATTCAGGTTATTCAAATCCGAAAACATGGATTCCCTGCTTACCCGGGTGATTCCCGTCATCACCGCCCGCTCCATATAGGGATTGGTCTTAAAGGTAGCATTAAAAAGGCTCCTTGTAAAAGAGACCAGTTCTTTCCAGTAACCGCCCACATAGGCTTCCTGCATGGGCGTATCGTATTCATCTAATAAAATAATCACCTTTTTGCCATAATACCGGCTGAGATAATCCGACAGTCTGCGAATAGATACACTGGCTGTCACCTTATCCATATGATCAGTGACACTGCGGAAATATTCTTCTTCCTCTTTTGTCAGAATTGCACTTTCCAGCAAAAATGCATTCTTATTATATAAATCTGCCAAAATCTGACAAATGCTTCTTATCGCATCCTGGCATGTATTTTCCTTCACAGAGGCAAAAGACAGGCTGATTACCGGATAGGTTCCCTGTAAGTTTCTGTATTTCTCCTCCTGCCAGATAGCAAGCCCCTCAAAGAGCTTCCCCTGATCTTTATACTGTACGCTCCAGAACCGTTCCAGCATATTCATATTCAAAGTCTTTCCAAACCGTCTCGGACGGGTAATCAGCGTAACCTCGTCCCGGCTTTCCCACCAGTCTTTGATGAACCCTGTCTTATCTACATAGAAACAATTATTTGCAACCATCTTTTCGAAATCCTGTGTCCCAATGGAAACTACCCTCGCCATGCTCCTCACCTCCCGATATGTGGTTATTATAAATCTTACGGCTCCTTATGAAACGCCATCAATGGAATCAGCACAAAAACACCCGTCAGCACAATGGTGCCGCCCGGCTTCAGATTAAAATAATAGGATAACACCAGGCCCACAACCGTAAACCCTATTGCAAATAGTACGGAATAGATTACCGTCTTCTTATAACTGTTGGCAATCTGCATGGCGCAGGCCACAGGAATTACCATCAGGGAGGATACCATTAAAGCGCCCACGCTCCTTGCCGCCACAGAGACAGTAATGGCGGTGAGTAAAGTTACCACAAAATTAATCTTCCCCACCGGAACGCCGGCTAAGACCGCTCCCTGTTCATCAAAGGTGATAAACATCAGCTCCTTATATAACAGGAGAAACACTGTTACCACAATGACCGTCACCAGCAGCACCAACGCCACCTCCGTATCGGTAATCGCCACAATACTGCCGAACAAAAAGGAATTAAAGGCGGCTCCGTCCTCGATAAAACCGGACAGGATGCTGGCCAGACCGATTCCCACAGACATAATAATGGAAATGGAAATCTCCGCATACCGCGGAAACTTCTTTCGGATCTGCTCTATGCTGAAGGCGGCAAATATGCAGACCACTATCGCTCCGATTATGGGATTTATGCCCAGAATCAGACCCAACGCCACTCCCGCAAGAGAGGTATGGGATAAAGCGTCCCCCACCATGGACAGCCGTTTTAACACGACAATCACCCCGATCAGGGGAATGATTACCGCCAGCAGGATTCCCACCAGAAAAGCCTTCTGCATAAATGCATATTGAAACATATCTAACATGCGCCATCCCCCTTTTCCTGTCGGCTGTCGTTCCCGGAGGCATCGTCGGGCGCATCCTTCCGGCTGTCATCCCCGGAGGTGTTGTCTTGCGCATCCTGCCGGGAAAAATTCCGCCGCCCCTTATAGGAAGCGTCATAAGGCGCCCTCCTTCGGGGCTTAGAGAGAATCATTTTATCCTTTAACATCTCGTCGCACAGGATGGACGACTTGTCTAAGTGAACCGTACCATTCTTCACATGATAAAACCGGTTCGTATACCTCGCCACCTGCTCCATATTGTGCGTTACCATAACAATCGTCATACCATACTCCCGGTTTAACCGGAACAAAAGCTGATAAAGCTGTTCCCCGGCTTCCTTGTCAATTCCGGTCAAAGGCTCGTCTAATACCAAAAGCTGGGGATTTTGCACCAGCGCCCTGGCAATCATCACCCGCTGCTGCTGTCCGCCGGAAAGCTCGGAGAGCATACGCTTGCGGTAGTCCTCCATACCCGCTAACTGCAAAACATCATACACACGCTTTCTGTGCTCCTTTTTGGGAAAATGAAACATGCCAATCTCTTTATTCAGGCCGGTAAGCACAATCTCTTCCACATTAGCCGGAAAATTGCTGACAGCGGAAAAACCCACCTGCGGCACATAGCCGACGGAATCCGCCGCCACCACCACGTCCCCCTTGCTGGGGGTAAGCTGTCCTAAGATTAGTTTCATCAGCGTGCTTTTCCCTGCGCCGTTGGCGCCGATAATTCCCACATATTCCTGTTCTTCCACTATGAAATTCACATCTGTCAGCACATTATCCCTGCCGTAAGCAAAGCTTACATTCCTGACGGTTATCATGGGCTTTCCCATATCTGCTTCCTCTCCGTTATTTCCTGCATACGCATTTCTATAAATCTGCGGCTACCGCTTTCGCCAGCTCAGCCAGCTCCTCCACATCCGCCTGTCCCGGCGCCCATTTCACATTTACCGTATCCCCGGCGTATCTGGGAATCAGATGCAGGTGAAAATGAAATACGGTCTGTCCGGCAATCTCTCCATTATTCTGGACTAAGTTCATCCCCTCGCAGTTTAACTGCTTTTTCAGGCTTCTTGCAACGGATGCCGCCAGGGAAAACAATCTTCCCGCCACGTCTTTGTCGATATCAAAAATATTGTCATAATGCTCCTTGGGAACAATCAGGCAATGGCCCTTGCTGGCCGGGTTAATATCAAAAAACACCTTGAACTCCTCATTTTCAAATATGGTCGTAGAAGGTATCTCGCCATTGGCAATCTTACAAAAAATACAATCTTCTTTCTTCATGGTAAACCTCCTGTTCTTCTCTGCCCTAAGGCTTATATTTCCTCAAATAGTATACCATTTTTTTCCCATGATGCAAACACAAAAACGCCAGCTGCCGGAACCTCCGGCCAACTGGCGCCTCCTGTATCACCAAAAATCATACGCTGTATTCTGTTCCGCCTACGCTGCTTTCCACAAGACCACCGGTCCCGTAGGTAAGCCCCGCATACACCTTTTCACTGTCCGCCATAATAGGACCTGCTGTGTCGGTGGGCGCAATCTGCTCAAAGCTTTTGTGGTACTTCTCCAAAATCCCCTTGCATCTCTCCAAATCCAAGGGCTCTCTCTTAATCTTTGCCTCAATTAACTGCTTATTGATAAAGGCGTAGACTGAATATACATCAGCCGCAACCTCATTGCTCCTGTTCAGGATGGACATCAGCTCGACCTGTACGGACTGGGCTTTTCCCACGCAGTCGGTAAAGGTATCCAAATCCTGGTCTGCGTACGCCTTTAAGGCCTCTCCAATCCAGTCTATCTCCATCTCCAGCATAACCACTGCCAGGTCTCCCACGCCAGCCTGGGAAATTCTCATTTTATAAGCATTCATCTGCTCCTCTGTCATATGCCAATCCTCCATGACTTTTATGCCCGGATTTCTCCGGCTATCAGCTTCACTTCGTCACTATCTCTGGAACAACTGCAACAGACCTTCCGGACGGGCGTTAGATTTAATTAACATCTGCAATGCGCTCTGGCTTAACACATTCATCTGTGTATATTCGGTAATCTCCTCCGCCATATCGGTATCGCTGATTCGGGAAACTGCGCTGGTTAAGTTCTCCTCCGCAGACTCCAAATTGGTGACAATATGGTCTAACCGGTTCTGGTAAGCGCCCAGGGAAGACCGGATATTGGACAGCTTAGCCACCGCATCATCTAACCTGTCAACGGCCTCAGATGCATATGCATGGGTGTACACATTAATCGTATCAATATTCAAAGACGCTGATGTGGTCTTGTTGATATTCACATTCAAGGTCTGTCCCTCATTATTGCCAATCTGTAATACCATTGGCCCGGCGGATAATACCGTAATGGTTGTTTCAAAAGCACCAGCGCCCGGCTCAATATCATAAATCATCTGGAAACCGTCTTTGTCCGTTACCGTAATCCGGTTGCCCTGCGTCTCAATTCCGGCTGTATCCCGGAAACCAATCCTTCCGTTTGCATCCGTCAGGAAATCCACTTCTGCGTCTGTACCATACGCAATACTTCCGTCAATCCCTAATTTCGTTGCTAATTCGTCATTATCACAGGAAATTTGCAGATACTGCTTGCTGCCGTACTCTCTTGTCCTCATGTCTCCCGTTGTCTCGTTTAAATCAATCCCAATCTTATCCGCTGCCTCCCGGATTCTTGCGTTTACCGCATCCCCGGTCATGCCCGCTGTAAGCGTAATCTGAAATCCATTAATTGATATCGTACCCGCCTCATCAGCTGACAATACCTCACCATTCCCCATTAAAGTAAGGTTGGTGCTGGCCTGCATCCCCGCAGAAGCAATCCTTAACCCATACTTCCCCGGCTCGATATCGCCGCCAATCTCCGTTACCTTCAAATTATCATTATCTGTATAACCCTTCTTATTCAACTCGCCGTTTAACAGCTTCCGTCCGTTAAAATCTGTGGTGTTGGAAATCCGGTCAATCTCGCTTAAAAGCTGATCGATCTCATCCTGCATAGCGTCTAAATCCTCTTCCGCATAAGTCTCATTCGCGCCCTTTACCGCCAGCTCGCGGATTCTCGCTAAAATAGAGTGAATCTCATTTAATGCGCCCTCTGCCGTCTGTATCAGGGAAACGCCGTCATTGGCATTGTTGTTTGCCTGCTGCAATCCCCGAATCTGGGATCTCATTCTCTGGGAAATCGCGTGGCCTGCGGCGTCATCAGAAGACTTGTTAATCTTATATCCGGAGGAAAGCCGCTCCATCGCCTTTGTCAGATTATTGTTGACTGCTGTCAGATTGTTGTTGGCTGTGTAAGCCAATGTGTTGTGATTTAACCTCATAATTCGTCACCTCAATATTCATCTTTCCCGATAGCCGCCGAACTCCCTTTCTTCCGGCTATCTTCTATCTCGTGACGGAACTCCTTTTCCTCTCACTGTCTAATTTAGTTATCGGCAACAATCCCCGTTAACTTAATAGCTGTAAGCAGCTGTTTTGCCGCCCGGTAAAGCTTGGAGGTCTCTACCTTCTGACCCTCCCCGGAGCCATAGAGCACCGGTCTGGTTCCGTCCAAACGCAAATCCCTGACCTCCACGCCTGCCCTGGCAAATACAGAGCGGAGCGTCAACTCGTTTTGTTCTAATACCCGTTGGCCTATTTCGTCCTCCGTAACCAGATAACCTTCTATCTGATTGCCCTCCATATGCATAAATGCTTCCAGTTCCCCGTACTTCTTCGTGGGAATGGTCGCCGTAACCTCGCCGGCCCCGCTGCCGTTTTGCATAATGGACACATTCATGATCGTAACCTCTTCTCCCACCACCAGTGGAATCCGGAAAACCTCTTCCTCCACTGCCCGCATGGCGATAGGCATACCCGCATTCAGATATTTAAGCGCCTGGATATCCATTGCGGTGATGGTTCCGTCCTCCTCTTTGCCGTGAACCGCTTCTGACAGGGCGGACCGAATATTTTCCAGACCATAAATGACGTCATCCTTGCTGTCAAAATTCTCTAAAACCTTTGCCTCCTGCTCCGTAATCTTTGCCCGCTTTTCGCCGGAAAGACCACCTTTAAGCTGCCGGATCATACCGTAAATGCCGTTCTCCCCGTACATTACCTGGTGAGCGGCAATCATATTGGTAGCGGTCTTTGGCATATTGTTAGCGTCTAACATCATGGTGACTTCTTCCTCATAGGCAAGCGCCTCCCTGACCTCGCTCAAAAGCTGATCCGCCAATTCGCCTTCTCCCTGTCCGGAATCTCCCGCCTTAACCAATGCCTCTAACTCCTCTAAGCTTAAATTCATATAATCCGCATTTTCGAGGCTCTTAAAAGTCTCCGGACGGATATGGCGCATAATGCTTGAGGTAAGCGTCTGGTTATATGCGGTTTCAATCTGGCTTAAAATGCCCTCGGAAGGCGTCTCCACATTCACCCGCTCTCCAAAGCTTTCATCTACCTTCACATTCATGCCCTTCGCCTTACGGCTCTTGTCTGCGGCAAACAGATTATTCAGGGTAACCTCCTGTCCGTTTCTCACCACAGCGCCGATATCCTTGCCATGGGATTTCTCCACCTTATCCAGGAGACGGTAAATGCCGATAAAACTTTTTCTCTCCTCCTCAGAGATTTCATTGTTCCGGTCCATCTGATATAAAAACTCACTGAACCGCTGTTCATCCGTCACGCCTAAGATTTCCCGCTGCTGCTGGATTTCCTCATTCAGTCCGTCAATGGTCATATGCAAAGGATTCTTGCTCTCCCGAATCAGATTTAACACAATCTGGGGCGTCAATGTCTCAAACATCTGCTGCACTTTGGCGTCAGCAGATTTCACGCTTAAAATATTGCCCTCGTTCAACTCCATTTCATTGTACGCCAGAATCCGGACAGCCCGCCGGTTCTCCTCGTTCCGGTCAAAATCCAAATCCTCTAAAATAGCGTCCACATTTTGAAAGGCTTCCTTTATGGAATCGCCCATATCCTGTCTCGGTCTTGTCATCATGGTCTCATAGGCCGCTCCGGCTAAAGCCGCCTTAATCTGGCTGCCGGTCTCATACAAGCCGCCTACGGTTACGGACGGGCGCTTCACCATCTCCCCTAAAGCGTATGCCGGCAAATTTTTCAGGGCGTCTGTTTCCTTTAATGTCTCTTTTAACAGGTCCACATTCTCCGGAATATCATGCATATCGTGGGCAGAGACCATTTTCTCATAGTAGCTGTTCTCCTGCTGCCGCAAAGACTCCACTACCTGGGTTAACGGCTTCGCGTCAATATTGATATCCTGTCTTACCAGACGGACTGCCGCCTCCATTGTCATGGCAAGGCGAATCTCCTCTAACTGCCTTCTGGCTGTTACCGCATTGGGATTCATCGAAAGGGCTGACGCGCTGCCCGGCTGTAATCCCTCGTCCTCGCCGCTTAGGGAAAGACTGGCTCCCTCCACGCCGGTATGAACAGGCGCTCTCATTCTCCGCACATCCTTGTTGCGCATGGAAATGTTATATAGATAAGAGACCGTAAGGGGCTTGCCCTGTACCGCCGCCGAATCCACCGCTTGCAAAGTAATGCCCTGCACCTTTTCGAGCAGCCGGGCCGCCCTGTCATGAATGGAGCTTCCGCTGATTCTTGCCTGCTCCGGCGGATTCCCCATGGTAATCTGCTCCTGAATGTTGCTCTTTGCCTGATCCAGCGAAACACCACGTTGGTTTATATAATTTACCCCCATGTAAAGCCGCAGGGAATCGACGGTAATCGGCAGTTCATGGGATAACATAAACCGCGCGCCGGACAAGCTCTGCTCTGTCACCGAAAGTCCTGCTGCCTCAATAATTCCGGTCACCTGGGAATAAATGTCATTCCACACCTTATCGTCTACCGCCTCCTCTTTAGAGGGGCTTTCCTCATTGACGCTGTTCTTCGCCATGTCCAGATTTTCTATGGTTAAATCCAGATTATTCTTTACCAGATAAATCATCTGCTCATTGGATATCAAGGGTTCCTCGCTTTTTATAAAGCCGTCGGAGGTCTCGTTCACCCCTGCGGTAAGCGCCGCTTTCCCGCTTACGTCCGCTGCCGGGGCCTTCGGCTCCGCCTGCACCACATAGCCTTCGCTGTTAAGCCTTGCCGGACCGGTATATTCCATTGTCTCCGGCGCTGCCTCTCCCACGTCCGCTCCTGCCGGCGCTATGGGCTGTTGCGCCGCCGGATTCTCCGGTTTCAGAGTGTCTTTTAACTTATTGACCGTCTCCTGTACCACATCATGTATTCTCTCGTTGACCTCGTCCTGATGCTCCCCGGAACGAAGCGTAATCACCATGCCCATCAGATCAAATAAGGTTGCGTTCGTCACATCAATCTGCATTCTCCGGAGCTTTTCAATCTCCTCCGTAGAAAGGTTTCTGAGGATTTCCTTCTGGTTCTCCTTTGCTTTCTCCTCATCTAATGCGCCGTCTAAATTATCCTTTATCATATCGGAAAACTGCTCTGTCGTCTGCATAATCTGCGCGCTGGTAGCCGCACTTAAGGTGCTCTCCACCTTTGCAGGCTGTACCCCCACAATCTTTAAAGACACCTGATTCTTATCCGCCGCCTGAAGCTTTAAATAAATGGTATCTCCGGGCCTTGCGTTGTCGAGCTCTTTGGCCGCCTTTGTCTTAATCTGCACGCCGTTAATGTCAAGCACCGGCTCCTTTCCGCCCTCCACTAACTTGCAGGCCAGCAGATCCCCCACCTGATTGTTGCCGAAAATACTGCCGCCGGACTTGTCCCCGGCGCCGCCAAGTCCCATACCGCCTAACAGAGAATTGTCATAACCGCCCTGATTGTTGTTTCCATTTATCTGATAATTCATTACGCCACCTCATTTCCGCATTTAAATTAAACATCTATATACTATGTCGGAAATTTTCCGCATTTTCTAAAGGACAAAAAAGGGACTGTCCCGCTGATGAAAAGCGGCAGCCCCAAAACAGCAATTTACTGTGTGATTTTTTTGGCTTTTTCTTTCTTCTTCTTTTCCTGTTCCTTGTTGGCCTTCTTCTCCTCTTTAGCCTTTTCCTCTATGGCAAGCTCCTTCTGGTACTCCCGCTGCTTTGCCATCAGTTTGGTGCGGAAGCTCTTTTTCTGGGGCTCCTGCTGCGCCGCATTTTTCTTCTTGCCTCGGATGCTTTTAATCTCCGTAATGTAAATTCCGCTAATCATGGCCTTTACCTCGCACTTGGTAGGCAGCTCGTCAAAAATAGCGTCGTCGCAAATCAGGTTAATCGTCTGTGGCCCTACCTTTGCCTTGACAATCGGCATTTTGGCTCCCTGAAAACGCTTTGGCGTCTGCTCCATAACCACCTTGGGCAGTCCCGCGTCCCTAAGCTTCATCATTTTCTTATCAATAATCAGCATAGAGGTAAGCTGAGCCGCCTCCTGAAGCTGCTCCCTCTGCTCCATCTGCTTTTTCTGCATTTTGTTTCCAAAAATATAAAGGGCAACAAATGCAGCAATAATAACCGCAATAACGATCAGTGTAATAATAACGGGTGTTGGCATATCTCTCCTCCTATTTCTGTTCCGGTCAGCCCTGGCCGGTCTCCTTCTTTATCGTATCCCTGATGATCCCCTGAACATAGGCTCCCGCCTTTTTGCGCTGTTCCTTTGGGAGATCCTTTATATAAAATGGTTTCCCATAAATCACTTTCACTTTTCCCTTGCGGATATCAAACCCCGGCCTTACCTCCAAAAGCTGGTCGGTATCGATTAAAGTCACCGGCACTACAGGGCAATCCGCGCGCTCCGCCATTTTCAGGCTGCCCTCATGAAAGGGAAGCATGTCCGGCTTCTGGTTTCTGGTGCCCTCCGGGCAGATAACCATGGAATGTCCGCTTTTAATCAGCCGGGCGCCGTTTTTTACCATCTCTACCCCCGACCGTATATCCTCCCGGTCCAAAAACACGCAGCATATATCCTTCATCCACCAGTTAAGCAGGGGAAATTTCTCCATTTCCTTCTTTGCCACAAATCCCGGCCGCTTGGTGCTGGTCGTATGAATCACCAAAACATCATAATAGCTTCTGTGGTTGGAGACAAACAGCACCGGCTCCTTTGGAATATTTTCAGTGCCTTTGACTTCCACCTTCGCCTGCGTCTGAAACAGTTCAAACCGGAACGCCCAGTATACAATGGCGTTGCCAATCCGGTACCGCAGTTCGGGGTTGAACCTGCCAATAAGCAGTAAAATCAGATGAACCGGTATCATCACCACCAGAAACAAAAACAAAAATCCTAATACAAGTACGCTCCTCATGCGCCGCTCCTTCCGGCAGGCTGCTATTTACCTTCCATACAGCTTCGCCGTCTCAAATAAACGGGCCTCTAAATGCTGTGTCATGTCTCCCATACGGAACCGCCACGCCCAGTTGCCCTCGCCAACTCCCGGCGTATTCATCCTGGCCTCAGAGCCTAAGCCCAGTACATCCTGCATCGGCACAATGGCCATATTGGCTACGGAAGAGAAACAGGCCCGAATCAATGTCCAGCATACATCTCCGCCGTCTGTATTAAAGTATCTTCTCAGTTTATCCTTCGACGCCTCGTAGCATTTCTGATACCAGCCCAGCGTGGTATCATTATCGTGCGTACCTGTGTAGCATACACAGTTTCGGATAAAATTATGTGGAAGAAAGCTGTTTTCCTCCGGGTTTTCAAAGCCAAACTGTAAAATCTTCATTCCCGGCAGGCCGAATTTATCTCTAAGGTCAATCACCGACTGGTCAATCTCTCCCAAGTCCTCTGCAATAATCGGCATATGATAGCCAAGCGTCGCCTCTAACTGGGTAAAGAAGTTGACGCCCGGCGCCTTCATCCATTTTCCATTTACCGCCGTCTCCTCCCCGAAGGGCACCGCCCAGTATTTATCAAAGCCCCGGAAATGGTCAATGCGGAGGAAATCCGCCAATTTAAGCTGATGCCTTATGCGCTTGAACCACCAATCATATCCGGTCTTGGTATGCTCGCTCCATTTATATAAGGGGTTTCCCCAAAGCTGTCCCGTAGCAGAGAAATAATCCGGCGGCACACCGGCCACCACCTTGGGATAGCCCTTGCTGTCCAAATCAAAGAGCTTTTTGTTGCACCAGACGTCCACGCTGTCCCATGCCACAAAAATAGGAATATCTCCTACAATCTTAATATTCTTATTATTGGCGTATTCTTTGAGCGCCATCCATTGTCTGTAGAATAAATACTGGATAAACCGGTAGTACTCTACCTCCGCCTCCAGTTTTTCCATCCAGTCTGCCTTCTGTTTTGCCGTCGGCTTTTTCAGGGAATCCTCCCACATATACCAGGGCGCTCCCTCAAAATAATCCTTCCCCGCCATAAACAGGGCATAATCATCTAACCAGTCCGCCTCCCGGCAGAACGCCTGATAGTCCGCTATAAATTCCTCATCTTTCGAATAAGCGTCTGCAACCTCCGGATCGATAAACCGCTCATAAGCCTTTTTCAGCAAACCGGTCTTAAACTCGATCACATCGCCATATTCGATATAGTTCGGATTCCACTGGGGCATCTCCCAGAAATCCTCGTCCCACAAAAGACCTGCTTTTCTAAGCTCGTCAATACTGATTACCAAAGGCTGTCCCGCAAAGGAAGAAAAAGGCTGGTACGGGGAATTTCCAAAACCTGTATGTCCCATGGGAAGCACCTGCCAGATATTTAATCCCGACCGCTCCATAAAATCAATAAAGGCATAGGCTCCTGCTCCCAAATCGCCGATTCCATAAGGACCGGGGAAAGATGTAGGATGCACTAAAATTCCTGCATATTTATCATAATCCAGTCCTAAACTTGAATTGTCCGTCATAATCCTTCTCCTCCGTTGCTTATTTGTAATATCCGGGAAGCTCTGCACCGCTGTCCCAAACCGCGCAATGCCAAATTTTCCCAGACCTCCGAATGTCCACTCACAAAAGAATATTATAATGTGAAATGGTTTAAATTACAAGAGATATCTGCAATACAAATCAACATTTATGAAAGAAAAAGTGAATCGTTCAAATACCTGTACTTGCAAAAAAGTATAAAGAGTTATAAAATATAAGAAAAAGTATAAAGAGTTATAAAAACCTATAAAAAATAATAAAAAGTATAAAGAGGTGAGTTCCTATGCAAAACCCTTTTACAACGACATTCAGCAAAGCGCCAGAATATACCTATATCGCTACATCGAAGACCGCAGAGATTCTGGATAATTTCAGCTATGAGAATCCGTCCGAATCCGTATACAAGATTACCGGCGTCAGAGGCTCAGGAAAAACAGTGATTCTCGCAAAGATAGAGGAAGAACTGCGGAGCAACAACAAAGAGAAGGGCTGGCTTGTTCTCGACCTAAATCCCGCCAGGGATATGCTTGGACAGGTCGCAGCCATGCTTCACAAAGAAGGATTTGGGAAAAGCGATACGAAAAGTGCGGGCGTTACTGTCTCTGCAACTGTTTTGGGAAGCGGGGGAAGTGTTGGCTACTCGTCAGAAAAAGAGAACGACTTCTTTGATATTGGCGTGGAAGTAGAAACCATGCTTCAACAGGCGCAGAAAAAGGGAAAACGAATACTTGTCGGCATTGACGAGGTATCTAAAACGCCGGAAATGATAAAGTTTGCCTCAGAATACGGAAGATGGCTGAGAGCAAACTATCCGGTATATCTTGTATGCACAGGTCTTTATGAGAATATACAGGAAGTCAGCAATGTTAAGAATCTTACATTTTTCAGAAGAGCAACAACCATAAAAACGGAACCGCTCAATATGGTACGAATGTCTGAAATGTATAAAAAGCAGCTTTCTGTTGACAGCCGGGAAGCCTGTGAGATGGCAAAATGCACGAAAGGATATGCCTATGCGTTTCAACAGCTTGGTGTGTTGTACTTCAAAAAGAAAAGCGAGGAAAGTCTGTCTGACATTCTGCCGGATTTCAAGGCGGAGCTGTTTGCCTATTCCTATGAGAAGATTTGGGAGGAGATGACAGAGGCGGATCGATTTTTAGTATCGCTTCTGGTAGAAAAAGACGAGTACAAGCGAGAAGAAGTGCTTCGCCTGATGGGAGACAGAGCGGGCAATTATTCTATGTACAGAGACAGACTCATTAAGCGCGGGATTCTGGAGAGCCGTCAGGCGTATATATCCCTGGCATTGCCATATTTTGCAGACTATATCAAAGAATATTGTTTGTGAGGTGGCAGGCGCAGCCTGCCACCCTTACTGTTATTTTGATATTAAGTTCTTTGAGAATTATGCTAACTGCATAATCTCGGCTTCAATCTCCTTTAATTCGTCAAGTGATAATAACGGAACACAATCCGCAATATCTTCAAGCGTCATCTTCCCCTTTTTTATTAGCCTTTCTGCTGTTTCTCTCGCTTCATCATGCCTTTCGCTCTTAATAAATGATTTCATTATCTGCTCTTCATCAAACAAACTCATCATAATCGTCACAACCTCCTTTTCTCTCTGCGCTAAATATTCCCTTAAAACATTCCTGTCCTTGCATATGCGAATGGTTTCTGTAACTGCCTTTTGTGTCATTCCATGTTGTTTTGTCTGCTCATTAAAAACTTTGCAGAAAATGATATACTGGTTAATAATGTCATCTGTATCGCTTTCATAGATTACTTTGGCTTTAACCTCAATATCTATATCCTCACCCTTAAAAAACGCCTGTCTTTACAATAAAATTCACATTCATTCTGAATAATTTTCAAAAGCGTCCGTTGGTTTTCTCCCAACAAACGCTCTCCTGCCTTACCTGCTGTTAAGCCTTAAAATCTACCCCGCCATGTCTGCGGGCTTTCCTTTCCTGCCAAATAGCTGTGACATCAGGTTATACTGTGAAAACAGCTTGGAGTTTGTAAAATTGATATTCATAGTGTCCTCCATTCTATTTTACACCTCAATAAACTTCTGCCCCATACTCAATGTCAATCCCTTTATGTTTGTTCAGGACATAATCCTTTCCACCGATTGTCACCGTCCTGCGCCGGCTGGAATTTATCAAGTCGAAATGCCTCTCTGCTGGTCAACATATTGTATTTCTAATTCTTTGCAAAGGATATTATAAAATCCAAAATCATCAATAGCCAAATGATAATGTTTTAATTTTTCCATTTCTCCACCAAAGGCTCTTGCAAGTCTTGTAACATCACCATCTGGGAAATTGTCTTTCACTAACTTATTAATCAAGGGCGAATTTTCTATTAATTCTAATCCAAATTTCCATGTACCCCTTTCAATGATAAGCATTTCTGCATAATCCATATAATCAAACTCTATATAAGTAAATCCATAAACAGATTTAAACACAACACAGATTTCTTCATCAATATCACTATAATATTTAAATATTACTTCTGAATTCTTATAAATAAAATAGTCAATATTTTCTTCATAAATAGTCGGAATCTTTATCTCCATTGGTATATTCTCCTTTTAAACAAACGTTACTTATGCTTTCTGAACGGCTGCCGCTTATTATTCAATTATAAGGATTACTATGCATATCTGTCAATCCTGTTTTCGTCATTCCTGCAACAAAATAATTTCCACTCGCCTCTGACCATAGATAGTATCCATCTGTATTCTGTATTAGGCGTGCAGCTGTTCTCTATACGCTCTGACGCTGTATTACTTATTCTGTTATAATTCTCATTTTAACAAACTGAAAAGTTGTTACTGACTATTCTTATGAAATTCTGACATTTCCATATTTACAAACCTTGAAATCATTTCTCTATAAAGTGCTTCAACCATATCTGGATTAGCACCATATTCTTTGGCTTTTTCCCTTACTTTAGCAATAACTTTTTCAACTCGCCCAGTGTCTTTTACGCCTTCTTCATCTTTTTTGAATGCCGATGCTTGAACTACATATGTCCCTCTTTCGGCGATTAACTTGATAATCTCATCATCAATTCTATCAATATTTGCTCTTACTTCTTCCAAACTGTTACATTCCATATCATTATCCTCCAATTCTTAATTTGTATCACTAATAGAATATCACAATCACTCTCACGTTTCTATCAAATTTTCATTAGATTTCTTCCTCCCTCCGCTTAGTCCTATTGACTGCCTGCTGTCTGCCCTCGTTCTGCTCCACACGTTCAAGGTTGGCTTTGTTATAGCTTATCACTTCCGCAAATGCAAGGTCGTGACACGCCCTCGCCCTCTCGTTCCAACCTGTGCCTCCGCTCATTGTAATAATTCAGCTTCTCATACTTCAGCGCAGCATGGCAGTACAGCACAAACTGCCGCACCGCTTTATCTTCCTTATGTTCTTTTTCCGTCATTGTCCTGTTCTCCATTTCTATACTTTTTCAAACTGAAACGTGAATAGAAATGGCAGGGAATGACACCGGATGATTAATCTTATATACAAAAAAGCGTTCATTGGTTTTCTCCCAACAAACGCTCTCCTGCCTTAAATGCCTATTTCATTTTATTGTTGCCTTTAATACTGCCTTGCCTGCCGTCAAGCCTTAAAATCTACTCCACCGATTGTTCCGTCAAGCTGATCTAAAATACTTGTGTCAAAAGCAGCTCCCGGTTTCCAGTCTGGATTGTTCTTCTTTACCAGAGCTTCCATCCTGCTCCCATAGTCCCCTGCCATTTTGTTTAATGTCCATGCGGCAGAGGAACGCTGCGATGCAGGCAGCGTGTTCAGATACCCATTGATCACATCATTTCTTCTGCTTCCCTCCGGTATGCGGCTGCCGTTTGTGCTGATGAAATCCTGCTTTACCACTTCCGCTAAATC
>CANQMR010000042.1 GCA_947625015.1 uncultured Lachnospiraceae bacterium
TGCTATTCAAAAATTTTGCAGATTGGTACGTTTAGGAAGATATACTCAATTTTTTTACAGTTTGCGGAAACTCAAGCCATATTTTGTAATCTGTCCCAAGTATTTGATGCGCTGCGAAATCCGTTTCCTATCTTTGGTATACCGACTCCCGGATTGCCTTCCGCACCGGCAGAATAAAGGAGGGTGAAACGGAAAGTTCGTCAATGCCCATCCGGATAAACTGTTCCGTAAGGGTGATATCTGCGCCCAATTCCCCGCAGATGCCAACCCAGCAGCCTTCCTTGTGCCCATTGTCGATTACCATCTGTATCATCTGAAGGATTGCCGGGTGATGCGCGTCATAAATAGAATCCAGCTTAGGATTCTGCCTGTCTATGGCGAGGGTGTACTGGGTTAAGTCGTTGGTCCCAATGCTAAAAAAATCCACTTCCTTCGCAAGCCTATCGCTAATCATTACCGCAGCCGGAGTTTCAATCATCACCCCTAATTCCACCTGACCGTATTGTATGCCGCTGCTGTCAAGCTCGCCCCGGACTTCCCCGCAAATTTTCTTAATCTCCTGCACCTCTTTTTCGGAAATAATCATGGGAAACATCACTGCAATATTGCCAAAAGCGGAGGCCCGGTACAACGCCCTTAACTGAACCTTAAAAATATCCCGCCTGTCTAAGCAGATACGGATAGCCCGGTATCCCATGGCCGGATTTTCCTCATGGTCTAAATGGAAATATGCCGCCTGTTTATCCGCGCCAATATCCAATGTACGGATTACCACCTTCTTGCCCGCCATATTCCGGGCTACGGTTTTATACACCTGAAACTGTTCCTCCTCAGAAGGATAATTGTCCTTCTCCAAATACAGAAATTCACTGCGGAACAGGCCGATTCCGGCGGCGTCGTTCGCAAGCACTCCCGCCACATCCCCCACACTGCCGATATTAGCGTAAAGCTCAATATGCCGCCCATCCTTTGTCTCATCGGGTAATCCCTTAAGGCTTTGTAAAAGCTCCAGATTCTCCCGTTCCTTTTTCTGCTCTCCTTTATATTTTTCCAGTGTTGCAGCGTCCGGTTCCACGATAAAAAGCCCTTCCCTGCCGTCCACAATTCCCACACACCCGTCCCATTGCTGCCGGATGTCCACGCCAATCAGGGCGGGAATATTCATGGTGCGGGCAAGGATTGCCGTATGGGAATTGGCAGAGCCCTCTCTGGTGACAAAGGCTAAAATCTTTGACTTATCCATCTGTACCGTCTCGCTGGGCGCCAAGTCCTCCGCCACAAGGATAACGGGTTCGACTCCCGTTGTCCTTTGGCTGCTTTCCCCAGACAGCACACGCAAAAGCCGTTCAGACACATCTTTCACATCTACGGCCCTTGCCTTAAAATATTCGTCCTCCATCTCTGCAAACATAAGGGAAAAGTTATCTCCTGTGGCAGCTACGGCATATTCCGCATTTACCTTGTCACTGCGGATAATGTTATAGACGGATTCATTGTAATCCTCATCCTCTAACATAATGGCATGAACCTCAAAAATCATGGCGTTGTCCTCGCCAACCTCCGCTAACGCCTTTTGGCGCAGTTCTTCAATCTGCCTTCCTGCCTCTTCCTTGGCTTTCTCATACCGTTCAAGCTCCGCATCTACATCTTCTACCTTATACCGTTTTACCTGCTGTTCGCTTTTGGCGTAATACTTGATTTTGCCAATGGCCACGCCGTTATAGATTGCTTTTCCCTCAAACTGCTCCATGGTAAACCTCCTGTGTCCTTCCCTACAAATTTGCCTTCATAAATTCTTCCATCTTTGCTGCGGCCGCCTTCTCGTCAGGCCCCTCCGCCTTTATCACAACCTCTGTTCCCTGTTTCACGCCCATGCCCATAACCGACATCAGTCTGGTGGCGTCTGCACTTTTTCCGTTAGCCTCTAAGGTAATCTTAGAATCAAAGCCCTTGGCCTCCTTTACCAGAAGTCCGGCGGGCCTCGCGTGGATTCCTATCTCATCTGTAATCACATATCGAAATTCCTGCATTTCCTGATTCCTCTCTTTCTGAATCTTGTCGGGAGCCTGCGAAATGCCTGTATGAAATGCCTATCGAATTGGGCGCCTTTTCTATCTACCGGTCCCCCATCAGGTGGGAAACGCCATAGGAATAAGGGAAAAGCTCTTTAACCCGTTCCCTTTGTCTCTCCGGTAAAGCCGCATTCTCTCTGCTCTCCGAAGATTTGCGGAAGGGACAGTTTACGTGCCCGCAGCTTCCACATACATGGCCGCTTCCGGACCGCTCCTGCTGGTACTGCGCCCTGTACACCACGCTTTTTAAGGGGTGCAGCATACCCTTTTTCATGGTAATGCCGCAGGCGCCGCAGACCGGCTCCTCCTGCATTTCCTCCAGAAAATGATAGTTGCCCAGCCATTTCCCCTGTTCATCATGAACGGCCTGATTAAGCCTTTCATATGCCTGTTCTAAAAACTCCATTCCCAGACATTCCACACAGTAGGCGAGAAACAGATTGCCGGACCTTTCCACCACATCCTCCAATTCATCATAACCGCCGCCTAAGGTGACGGCGCAGACTGCATGGTCTCCCCGGTTTTCCACTGCGGCCCGGACCTTTACCATGCCGCAAAGAAAACGGGCGGCCGCTCCGGTCAGTTCCCAATCCTTTTTTTCAAAATGGTATCGCTCCCAAAAATTCTGTGTCAAAAGCTCCTGTGCTTCCATTATAAATTCATAACATTTGATGCACATAATATTATCCTACCCAAAATCGGTTCCTTTATAACTTTATTTTTATTTCGTTCGCCCTGTATATTATGCTTTAAATTTTCACATACTAACCACCTGAAAATACAATGCTCAGGAGGTATGATATGGAATATTTAACCGTTGCCTATCAGGCGCTTTTTTCCGCAATCGCTTTACTCATCTTAACAAAGATTATGGGCTACCGGCAGGTGTCCCAGTTCAGTATGTTCGACTATGTCAACAGCATTACTATCGGTTCCATTGCCGCGGAAATGGCAGTGGATTTGGAGGGCAATTATCTGAAGCCGCTGACCGCCATGGTGGTCTACGCCGCCTTTGTCATTCTCCTGTCCAAAATATCCCAGCATTCCATTCCGTTCCGCCGCCTGATTAACGGCAAAGCCATTGTGTTATATCAAAATGGGGAGCTTTACAATGAAAATCTTAAGAAAGCGAAAATGGACGTGGACGAATTTTTAGTGGAGTGCCGCATCAACGGATATTTCGACCTGTCCCAAGTGGAAAGCGCCGTCTTAGAACCCAACGGAAAAATCAGCTTTCTGCCTGTTACCGAGGAACGCCCCGCCACCCCGAAGGATTTGGGAATCGTGCCAGCCCAGGAAGAAATGTTCGCCAATGTCATTGTAGACGGCCAGATATTGGAATACAACCTAAAGCATGTAGGCAGAGACAAGAACTGGCTTAACCAGCAGTTAGAGGGCCAGAACATCAAGAAAATTGATGATGTATTCTTAGCAGTCTGCGACAAGCAGGGTAACTTCCACGCCTATCCAAAGATCAATCATGTAGTCGACCGGGATATTCTCGGCTAAGGCCGCTTCCTGTTGCTTTTCCTGCGGTTCTCCCGATTCCGGGAGTGCTTATGGTTCTGGCGTTTCTGTCTCTTCTGCCTTTTCCGTTTCCTGAGTTTCCACTGACATCTCGGTCACTTCCGCCTCTTCCTCTGCCATCGCCTCCGCCAGCTTCGCCGCCTCAATCTTGGCGTCCGCATAGCGGTTCTCCACCTCTGTTTCCGTCTCCCGGCTCCAGACTCCGTCATCCTCCTCATCCTCTTCCAAGCCCAGATACGGGGCAAACACATTGCGGAACAGCGTCGACTGAATATATGCCACTGTGGAGCAAAGCAGGACTAAGAACATCGCAAGCATAATGGTATACCGGTACACACAGTACCCTGCCACCCCGGCAATGCACCAGGCAATCAACGTCTCCGGAAGATGCGCCACAGCCATGCCTAAAGCGTTCTTCAGGGTAGCGGCAATCTTATTCTCAAACTTAGCCTGCAAGGGCCATACATAGGTAAAAATGCACAGATACAAAATCATACAGATAATACAGATGATAATCCCGATGCGGTAAGCGCCAACGCCTGTATCCCGCCAACGGCTTAACATATACCAGAGATCCGTTCCCACAACGACTCCGGCTGCCAGCATAATCAGCCAGATTATCGTCGATTTCTTGAAATTCTCCTTAAAGCTCTTTGTGTATTTCTTAAAGATATGGGCGTCCTGAGGGTTCCAATCATTAATGCACACATAGTAAAGAGCGGTCAGGGCGTCGCCGATGGTAAACACAGGAATACAGCTAATCAGAAAAATAACATTCAGCACCACCAAATCCACTAACCTGCTTAAAAACCGGAACACAGGGTTGTCAAGATCAAATATCGCCTGAAACATAATCAAAATTCCTTTCTGTCTGCGCTAAATTTGCACTTCGTGCTCATATTATATCACAAAAGCGTCCGTCCAACAATCGGAACCGCTCCGCCGGCAGTATCCTTATTTTTCAAAATAAGACACATACTGTACCTGATAGGGACTATCCGGAAACAGATAATCAAACAGATCCACAAAATAATCATCCGTCATGCTGGCCATAAAGTCCACCACCATCTGTTCCGGTCCGGTCGTATCCAAATATTGTTCATAGCCATAGGCGGCGGTATTCTCCTTTACAAACTCGATGTGGTGACAATAGATAATGGAATGCTTATCCTGCGCTTTCATATCAGAAAGCAGCCTGTCGTACATCATGTGAAACATAGGCCGGATCTGCTCCTTATAGACGGCGTCCACAGCCTCATTGAAATAAATCTTTTCGTAATTCTCCTTTTTGGCAGCTTTAATGGCCTGATAATATTCATCATCCATAATAATACAGTCCTTACCGTAGCTGTTCTCCACAATATTGACAATCAGGTTATTGACAATCTCCGGGTTGCTCTTGCCAAAGGCCTGCTCGTCAAATATGTCATCATCTGCAATCAGGTTGGCCCGCTTTGCATCCTGCCGGTCCTTGCCAAGATAGGCAATCATATCGCACACCCGCACCACGCAAGCCTCCAGAGTATAGGGCACCAGTCTGCCGATTGCCTCCTCATCTGTATAACATTCCTTATACTTTGCGTCAAACGCCGGGAAATCCTCCAGCGGGACCGGGCGATATTCCTGCATGGCAAATTCCCCATTATGGCACAAAATTCCGTCTAAAGTCTGTAAGCTGACATTTCGGTTCAAAATGCCGTCTAATGCCCGGACGCTCTGCACATTGTGGTTAAAATATTGTCCCATATGCTCCTGCATACATTCGCTTAGATACCGTTCTCCTGCATGTCCGAAGGGCGTATGCCCAATATCATGGCCAAGGGAAATGGCCTCGATTAAGTCCACATTTAAGCCGAGAAGGGAACCAATATTTCTTGCAATCCGGGACACTAACTGCACATGCAATGCCCGTCTGGAAATATCATCATTTTTGTAAAAGGAAAACACCTGCGTCTTATCCGCATACCGGTTATAATAGGGGGAATGTATAATTTTCTCACAGTCCCGCACATAAGCCGGACGCAGCAGCTTGTCCCTGTCCCAATCCTGTCGTCTCCGGACAGCCGCACGATTCTCTGTACGATAGGGATTCACCCAGCCGTCTTCCCTGTCTTTCCTAATTCTTTGCTGTAATTCCCCGGATAGATCAAAGTATTTTTTCTGTTCGATCGCCATATCCTTCATCCTTATTTTACATATCTTTCCACAAACTCAAAGGTCTTGTTATAGTAATTGTCCGGCTCCGCATAACGATTATCGTCATGGGTTCCCGTCGCAATCGTACAGACTTCATGCGGTGAGGCGATTGCGCCGTCTAATTCCTCTATCATATCTTCCGTAGTATAAGTATCCTTGCCGCCCCGGATTAGCAGAATCGGTACACTGCTGTTCTTTGCCTGCTTTACTGCATCTGCCTCCTTCAGACTATATCCGGCCCATACCTTCATTACCGGATTCAGCATATGTAAAAATGGAAATACCGGTAGTTTCTCATGCCTTGCCTTATATTCCATCTTCACCACATCCCATGCGCCGGTATAGGCTCCCTCTGCCACCACTGCCTTAATATTGTCCTTAAGCGGTTCTCCGGAAAGCATTAACCCCGTCTCTCCGCCGATATCCACGCCATGAATGACCACCTGTGCCAGTGGATTATCCGCTAAGATAACATCAATCCAGTTAATCACATCCAGCCTGTCCAGCCAGCCCATGCCAATAAAAGAACCTTCACTCTCCCCATGCGCCCGCAGGTCCGGCAGTAAAATGTTAAAGCCTTTCTCCTGATAGTGCATGGCAATATCATAGACGTCTTCCATGCTTCCATTGTATCCATGGAGAATAACCGCCCACTTGTCGCTGTCTTTAGCAGTAATCTTCTTTGCCACCAGTATTTTCTTATCATCAGATTCCAAAGTAACCTTCTCAAATTTTACCTGATTAAGCCAGACTTCTACCTTGTCGTCCTCGCTGGATTTATTGGTTGCCACTGCGCCGGAAACCGTCATTCCCTGCATACACTGACGCTGCCCGTTCCGCCCCCGGATCATCATATTTCTGGATAACAAAAATCCTGCAATCACAGTGACCACCGTTACCAGCACTGCCAGTTTAAACACTGTCCACACAAACTCCAAAATGTTGGCGATCACCCTGCCAACTGTAAGTTTTTCTTTATATGGATTATCCATTATCTCTTCCGATTTTATAACAACCGGCTCCTGATCTAATAATGTGCTGTTATCCTCCTGTTCCATCCAATTCCCTCCTCAAAGTTTCTATTATTGCCTATGTAAGACAGAAAGCATTTCCCTGACCTGATCTATGGAAATCTGTCCCGGCGCCGACGCCTTGTCCACCGCCGCAAAGGTAATACAGGAACCAAAGCTGCCTCCCGCCAATCTGCTGATTAAGCCCCTTTGTTCCATGGACATGGTAATCACCGGTTTCTCACCGCCCATTTCATAATAACCAAGCGTCGCAGACAATAGGGCAAGCACATCACGCTGCCTGCTGGGCACTACCGCAACCTTTGGAAAATCTGCCCCGGCATGATCCAGATATTGCAATCGGTTCACAATCTCCTGCTCTGCCGGCGTCCCGTCAAAATCATGATAACTGCCAACCACAGATACGCCATTGGCATGCGCCGTCTCTGCAAGAGAACCCAACAATCCCTCCTGCATATATCCTTCCACATCTAACAGGTCAATATCTCCGCTCCGGCATACCGTTTCACACAAATTCCGGTAAGCATCCACTGTAATAGCCCGCTGTCCGCCTTCCCTGCTGCTCCGGAAAGTAAAAAGTAATACAGTATCCCCTATCTGGCTTCTTAGCCGCCTTAAAACAGACAATATTGAGGAAGCATCTCCTGCCTCCGCAAACCAGTCTGCCCGCAGCTCCAGCATATCCGGCCCTTTTTCCATGGCACGCTTCGCCTGTTGTAATATCTCCTCTGCGCTCCGCCCGACAACAGGTACGCAAATCTTCGGCATACCCGTACCAAATTCCACACTTCTAACTTTTACGCCTTTTATCTGCACGATCCGCCATCTCCCAATATCCGCTTATTCTTCCTCTCTTGTACTGAGTTTTGTCGTCTCCAGCTTCTCTACCGCCTGATCAATCTGCTCCCGCATGGATTCTGTAATATTGGTCTTTTCTCCATAATTCAGATAGGCCAGAATCGTAAGCATCTCCGACTCGCTGTCTACAAAATATCCGGTTCCTGCCTGCTCCATATTGCCGGTATTCTTTACCAGTTCTAACATCTTATTGGGTAACATTCTGTAATCCCAAGGTCCTGTTGTTCTCTCTAACATTGTTGCTCCTCCATATCTAATTATCCAAAATAAGTATACAATAAGAAAATTGATTTTTAAATACCCATTTTATAAGAATTTCTTAAGACTTTCTTATTTTTGCCAAGGCACAAAAAATGGCAGACGCCCTATCTCTAAGACATCTGCCGTCTGCTTACGTGCGTGAGAGGATTCGAACCCCCGACACCTTGGTCCGTAGCCAAGTGCTCTATCCAGCTGAGCTACACACACATGTCAACGAAAAATAGTCTATCACAATACCTCATTAAAGTCAATGTTTAAAAGAAATTTCGCCTAAGCAAATTTCTCATCACCGGTTTACCTTTTCAAACTTTTTTCACATATAATGACAGAAAATTTAGTATAATGGACAAAACGCCAAAAAGGCGTTTAGCCAGCCAGACCGGGATTAGCATGTTTAATATAGACCAAATACTCCGGAAAACCCATAGCAGAAACAGAGAGGATAGAAAAACATGAAAAATCAGATTGCACAAGCCAGAGAAAAACTGCAAAATGCTGAGGCAATTTTAATCGGGGCCGGCGCCGGACTTTCCACCGCCGCCGGTTTCCTGTATAGCGGCGTGCGTTTCCATCAATACTTTGACGACTTTATTCAGAAATATCATTTCCGCAATATGTATGAGGGCGGCTTCTATCCCTTTGACACCTTAGAGGAGCACTGGGCATATTGGAGCCGCTATATCTATATTAACCGCTATTTGGAGCCGCCTAAACCCGTCTACCGGCAGTTATACCGGTTGGTGAAGGACAGGAATTATTTTGTGCTGACCACCAACGTGGATCATTGCTTTCAAAAGGCGGGCTTTTCCAAAGAGCGGTTATTTTACACCCAGGGAGATTACGGGCTGTTCCAGTGCAGCACTCCCTGTCACTTTAATACCTATGATAATGAAACCCAGATTCGGCATATGCTAGATGAGCAGCGGAATATGCGGATTCCCACAACGCTCATTCCCCGTTGTCCTGTCTGCCACAAACCCATGTCTATGAATCTGCGAAGCGACAACACTTTTGTGCAGGATGAGGGGTGGGAACGCCATGCCGGATACTACGCCCATTTTCTGGAACAACACCGGAACGGGGATATTGTTTTTCTGGAGCTGGGCGTAGGCTACAACACCCCCGGCATTATCAAATATCCTTTTTGGCAGATGACCGAAGAAAATGAAAAAGCAGCCTATATCTGCATAAATCAGGGCGAGGCCATGGCGCCGGACGAGATTGCAGGCCGCAGTATTATCATCAATGCCGATATTGGAGAAGCGATAGAAGAAATGCTGAATTAAATGTGCGGCCAATTTGACGCATAACCATACACCGACAGGAGGATAGCTATGAATCAGGAAGAACGGCTTCACTATCTGGTGCGCAGACTGCGCCAGGAATCAGATGCATATAAAAAAATACCCTTGCCGTCAGGCGACCAGCGGCAGCTTTTCCGCTCCCTGATGAATGTCCGTATGCCCCTTCCCATTGACCGGGAATTTATAGAGATACAGGACGAATTCTTAAAAGAGGAAAATCGGAAAAAGGGCGTTGTCGCCTTAGCGGACATTCCCACCATAGCGCAGCAGTACCACAGCGCCATAGCCTGTGCCGACCGGATTTCTCTCTGGCAGGGCGATATCACCAGGCTTTCCGTAGACGCCATTGTCAATGCCGCTAATTCCCAAATGTTAGGCTGTTTCGTTCCCTGTCACCGCTGTATTGATAACGCCATACACAGCGCCGCCGGAATGGAACTGCGGGAGGAATGTGCAAGACTGATACAAAAGCAGGGACACGAAGAACCCACCGGAAGCGCAAAGCTCACCAAGGGCTACAATCTCCCTACCAGATATGTCCTGCATACCGTAGGCCCGATTGTGTATCCCGTACTTACCGAGCAGCATAAAAAAGAACTGGCTTCCTGCTACCGTTCCTGTCTGGAACTGGCAGAAGAAAACCAGTTAAACAGTGTCGCCTTTTGTTGTATCTCCACAGGTGAATTTCATTTTCCCAATGATGCGGCTGCCCGGATTGCGGTAGCAACCGTTACGGAATATCTGAAAACCAGTCAGCTTAAACGGGTTATCTTTAATGTATTTCAGGATAGGGATCTGTTCATTTACGAGGAAATCTTTAAATAGCCGCCATGATTGTCCTATCATGGTTCCATTTAGGGTTCCAAAGGGGTTCTAAACTTCGCAAGGCAAAAATTAAGCAAACCCTGTAAAATCAAGGGTTTGCTCATAAAAAAATGGTACTGCCGGCGACCGGAATCGAACCGGTACGGGAGTATAAGTCCCGCAGGATTTTAAGTCCTGTGCGTCTGCCAGTTCCGCCACGCCGGCATTTCATCCCTGATTATCAAATCGGGGAATCAGTGGAACCTATAGGGCTCGAACCTATGACCCTCTGCTTGTAAGGCAGATGCTCTCCCAGCTGAGCTAAGATTCCAGATAAAATTATATTGTGATTTCTCACAAGCGACCCGGATGGGGTTCGAACCCACGACCTCCGCCGTGACAGGGCGGCGCTCTAACCAGCTGAGCCACCAGGCCAAATAAATATTAATTATCTTTTGTAAAAATGGACCATCAGGGACTCGAACCCGGGACCGATCGGTTATGAGCCGATTGCTCTAACCAACTGAGCTAATGGTCCATAAAGCCGATAGGGGGACTCGAACCCTCAACCTGCTGATTACAAATCAGCTGCTCTGCCAATTGAGCCATATCGGCATACATTTTTCTTTGCCAATTGCATCATACAAAGTAACTGACTAACTCATATCAATACCTGTAATAGATAACAGATATTTACAAGTGGAACCTATAGGGCTCGAACCTATGACCCTCTGCTTGTAAGGCAGATGCTCTCCCAGCTGAGCTAAGATTCCAGATAATAATAAAAAAGGAATTACTCCTTTCAATAACTTAATATAAGCGACCCGGATGGGATTCGAACCCACGACCTCCGCCGTGACAGGGCGGCGCTCTAACCAACTGAGCCACCAGGCCGTATCTGTCGGTGTTTGTGCACCTTCAGAACTTCATACAAAGGAGAGTATCAGGGGCAGGCCTGATAACATGACTTCTTTTACAGCTTTCTTTTTTCTGCCAAACCGGTTACTAAACTC
>CANQMR010000043.1 GCA_947625015.1 uncultured Lachnospiraceae bacterium
TTTTTGCAGATTTCCCTTAAAATCAATGTTTTTATTAAAATTTAGCAATAAAAAAATGGGTAGTTTTTGACACTACCTATCTATCAAGGGAGGTTTTTTTATGATGAAAAAGAAAAAAATGAGTCTGTTGGTACTTTTGTCTGTCTTGGCCTTTGTTATTTGTGGCTGTGCAGATCATTCAGGCAAAAAGGCAAAACCGGATTCCGGTGCGGGGGATGTTTCCCAAAACAAGGAAATGCAAAATGGAGGACAGGACGGGGAGACACCGGAATATACAAAACCGGAAATGAAGGGTGAGCTTAGGATTTCCTGTTTTATAGAGCCGGAATTTTTAGAACCTGCGGCAAAACAATTTATGGAGCAATATCCGGATGTAAAAATAGTCATAAATGGTTACATGGAACAGTCCAATACGCCAAGAGAGGATGAGTATCAGACATCGTTTAACACAGGATTGATGAGCGGGGATGGAGCAGATATCGTTTTCAACAGTTTTCTTCCTGTTACAACATATGGCGAAATGGGGGCATTTGAGGACCTCAGCACATATATTAATCAGACACCGGAAATGAATGATGAGAATTATTATATGAATGTATTAAAAGCTGCTCAAAACAAAGATGGAAAAATATACATAATTCCTTATCAGGCATTTATCGAGACTTTTGGCTTTTCAACGGAGCTGTTAAAGGAGCATGAAGATATTGAAAATGCCCTGCGGGGGAAGAAGAATATTTGCTTTTCTGAAGTAATGGATTTTGCAAAGCGGCTGGTAGAGGGGAAGAATCCGGGTGGGAATGTCTTTTTGATTGGCAGCAGGAGTACAGTTCAAATTATGCAAGATTTGATAAATGATTCCCGCAACGATTTTATTGAACAGGAGAAAAAAGAGGTAAACCTTGATACTGAAAAATACATGGATTTGCTAAATTCCGTTAAAAACATTGTAGATGAAGACTGGCTTAATATGGATGAATTTGATTTTTACAATGCGGAATATTATATAGCTGCAAGTCCAGGTGTTGCTATGGATGCGGCGGCTGCCCAGATTAATCCACAGTCAAAAATGTCTTATTTTATGCCGTTATCGGATAAGCAGGGAAATGTGGCAGTCAATGCAAATAACTGTATTGCATTAAACAGTTCATCGGAACATAAAGAACTGGCGTGGGAATTTATAAAATATCTGCTGTCAGACGAGGTGCAAAGTCTGCCCTCTGTGTCCGGTCTTTCCGTAAACCGCAAGGGATTTGAAAAATCAGTGGAACGTTGGTATAACAGCCACGACATCAGCGGAAGTCTGGAGGATTACCGGAATCTGCTACAAGACTGGGTGGAACAGGTAAACACCTGTGATATGCTGGATGGGCCGATTAAGTCTTTACTGGAGTTGGAAAATGAAAAATTTTTTGACGGACAGCAGACGGCAGAGGAAACGGCGAAGACACTGCAAAAGCAGATTGAGCAGTATCTCAATGAATAGGGGAAATGAAGATGGATAAAGAGAAAATGCAAAGAACAAAGATACATAACTGGAATAAGAATATTCCTCTGTATATGCTGTGTTTCAGCCTGGTCGGTTTTGTTTCTTTCTATGTCATTCCGTTTGCGGTATCCTTTTATTATTCGGTGGTGGATAATCCCATTACCAAAGAATATTGCGGTATGGGAAATTATATGGAACTCTTTCAAAATCCTTACTTTATGAAAGGGTTAAAAAATACGGGATTCTTTATGGCAGTCAGCATTCCCCTCAATATCATTCTTTCCCTGTGTGCGGCGTTGGGACTTCGGGGGATGAAACAACATTCCGATATGTTCAATTTGATTTTTTTAATTCCGCTGGCAATCCCTTCTGCAACGGCAGCCTTTTTTTGGAAGAATTTTTTTGGGCTGCATGGGACGCTGAATAAATTTCTGGCAGTATTTCATGTACCTGATGTGAACTGGCTTGACTGTAAATACAGTATGCTGGTCATGGTACTTATATTTATCTGGAAAAATATAGGATACGATATGACATTGTTTTTAAGCGGGCTTTCCAACATACCAGAGCAGTATTACGAGTATGCGGATGTAGAGGGAGCGGGAAGGTGGTGGAAGTTTAAGAATATTACGCTAATCTACTTGATGCCAACTACATTTGTTGTAATTATCATGACGGTGGTAAATTCCTTTAAAATTTTTAAGGAGATTTACATTATGACAGGCGAATACCCGCCTGATAGCCTGTATGTGTTACAGCATTATATGAATAATATGTTTTTATCACTGAATTACCCGAAACTTTCCAGTGCAACGTATATCCTGACGGCTGTAATGGTATTATTTGTGGCATGTATCTTTATGGCTGAGAAAAAAACATCAGAAAATCTAATCAGTTAAGGGAGGACGAAAAAAGTGATGAGTGAAAAAAGGGCAAGGATAAGTTATATATTATTTTGGGTGGCTGCCATTGTCTATCTGGCGCCGTTGATTGTTACATTAAGCAACTCCTTTATGAGCAGCCGGGAGGTAGAAAAAAATTACAGCACAGCTTCGGAACGATATATTGATATGAATATCATACCGGAAAAAGTGACACTATCCCAGTATTCCAAACTGCTGATAGACAGCCCGGTATACCTGAATATGTTCTGGAACTCGGTAAAGCTGGTAGCGCCGATTGTTTTGGGGCAACTCATTGTGTCTGTCCTGGCGGCATATGCATTTATGGTGATGAGATTCAGAGGAAAAGAGGTGGTATTCCTCCTTTATATTATCGTAATGCTCCTGCCGTTACAGGTTACCCTGATGCCGAATTATATTGTGGCGGACTGGCTGAATATCAAGGAGAGTTATCTGGCAATTATTTTGCCAGCGGTATTCAACCCCTTTGGCGTTTTTTTGCTGAGACAGTATATGAAGAGCATGCCGTTTTCCTATATAGAGGCTGCGCAGGTGGATGGGGCGGGACATGGAAGGATTTTATGGTCTATTATTCTGCCTATGTTAAAGCCCGGCTTGGCAGCGGTGGCTATGCTGACCTTGTTGGATTATTGGAATCTTGTGGATCAGGCGGTTATCTTTATACAGGAGGCAGATAAGCAGCCGTTATCTACATTTCTGGCGCAGATCAATAGTGGAGAACTGGGGCTTGCATTTGCAGGTTTTACATTTTATGCAATTCCGGTATTGCTCATATTATTCTATGGACAGGAATTTTTAAAGAAGGGAATTGCAATTACAGGAATGAAATAAAGGCAGTTGCAAAATGGGTTAAGTGTATTGTAATTGCCGTTTTAGTAAAAATCGGGAAAGGGAATGAAAAAATGAGTAGGAAAGAAAAAGATAAAGAAGGAAAAGCAGATAGAGAAGAAAATAGAAATCGTATCTTTGGCAGGATATTTATATGGTTTATTGGAATGACGGCAGTGTTGACATTTTTTTCAAAATCACTTTATAATTATCGCCTGCCCGTTGTCACCGTCGCATCACCCAAACAGGGGAGATTGGAAACATCCATCGCAGGAGGAAAGGCAGATATTACCCCTGAAAATGATGATATTTTATATGATACGCTGCTACCGATTGCAGCATTGCGACAGGATGACAAGGGATATTATGTTCTTACCTTACAGGCAGATGACGGCGTATTAGGGAATGGATATAAGGCGGCAAGAGCGGCAGTGGATTTGCTCGATGCGGATAAATTATACTGCGCAGTTGAGGGGCTTCCGGAAGGAGAGCTTGTCATAGTGGAAGCGACAAGTGAAATCTTCGCAGGGGACCATGTATATTATGAAGGCGGGGAAATATATGATGAAAAGGGAAAATAGGTATTAAACTGTAACACATGCATTGTCGTCCGGCATCAAAACAAAAGAAAGTTAGAAATCAGCCTTTAATAATGGCAAATTTTGTTGTATAATAAAGAGTATAATTTAAGAAGGATAATTTGCTGAGATTTTCGGTGAAAATGAGGTGAATCAATGATGAGTATGAGTGGGGAAATGGGGCTTGCTTATCAGATTATGGATGTGTCAGAACATGCATTGTATGTGGTGGATAAAAATGACTTCCGTATTCTGTATGCAAATCCGAAAGCGAAGGAGATTTTTGGGGACGGCTTAGCGCAGGGAACCTGCTATGGGAATGTGGCGGTGAAACAGCTCCCATGTATTGACTGTCCGTTCGTGGTGTCAAAGGAGGACAAGGAACAGGTTGTGGAACGCTATCTGGATTTCTTTGACCGGAGGGTAAAGGTGAAGGCTAATCCTCTTGTCTGGGAGAATGGCCAGGAGGCGGTTTTGTTCAAGATATTGGATTCTGACATCTTGTTAGAGGCAAAGTACAGAAACGAGATGCAGGCCAGAAAAGAATATGCGGAGAAGCTGAGACAGTCCGGCGAGTTATACGATACGGTAGTCAGCCAGCTTCGGACAATGGTGTTTGAGTATAATTACAGGGAGCGCACCTCGTATACCTCCCTGCTTTTCCGGGAAAAGTTCGGGTTAGACGCCATTGAAAATGTGGATTTTTCTAAAGCTCCGGCAACCAGCGCGCTGATTTATCCGGAGGATATGGATATCTATAAGATGCTGTTTGCAAATCGGGAGGATGATTTTCGTGAGGTAACCTGCCGGATGCAGGAGTTAGACGGCAAGGTGGTCTGGTACCGCATCTGTATCCAGTTTATCCGGGATGCGGAGGGGAATCCGGTCCGGGTTATCGGAACTTTGAAAAATGAGGACGAGGTTACCCGTTCCCATGAGACGTTAAAGTATCAGTCTGAATTTGACACTCTGACGGGAATACCCAATGTGAACCGGTTTTACATAGACGCCAGCAGCCTGATTCAGGAGAACTTAAGCTGTCAGTATGCGGTCATTTCCTTTGATGTAGATAAGTTTAAGCTAATTAATGATCTGTTCAGCATGAATACCGGAGATGAGGTGTTAAGGCACATTGCAAGGTCGTTGCAGGAGATTCTTCCGGCAGACACCCTTTATTGCAGGGTACACTCTGATGTGTTCTTTATCTGCACGCCCTATACCCGGCGGGGAGACCTGATTAAATTAATTGAACGGATTAGAAAACGGATATATAAGAATGAATATTCCTTTGATATTAATACTTCTTTTGGTATCTATCTGGTGAAAGATACGACGGTGCCCATTAATCTGATGTGCGACAGGGCCTCTTTGGCTGCAAGAACCGTAAAAAGCAGCGCAGTAGAGTTCTGTGCCTTTTATGATGAGCAGTACCGGGATGAGATCATCAAAAATACAGAGATTGAGATGGATATGAACCAGGCGTTGGCAGACAGGCAGTTTGTTATGTATCTGCAACCCAAATATAATCTGGGGACCGGGCGTATCTGCGGCGCAGAGGTGCTGGCCCGCTGGAAACATCCGGTAAAGGGACTGATTCAGCCCAACGATTTTATTCCGCTGTTTGAGCGGAACGGTTTTATTCT
Organism: uncultured Lachnospiraceae bacterium; assembly: GCA_947625015.1. Classification (GTDB taxonomy): domain Bacteria; phylum Bacillota; class Clostridia; order Lachnospirales; family Lachnospiraceae; genus CAG-590. The sequence goes on from CANQMR010000043.1 coordinate 5,459, forward strand.
TAAGCTGGACCAATATATGTGGGAGCAGGCATGTAAGACTCTGGTAGACTGGCGGGAGGCGGGAATTGAGACAGTGCCGCTGTCTGTCAATATTTCCAGATACCACATTAAAAATAACGACCTGGTGCGGGTATGGAAAAACCTGATTCGCAAATATAATATACCAACCTCCGATTTGACGCTGGAGATTACCGAGACCTTTTTTAATGATTCGGAAGACTTATATATCGTTTTGCAACAGCTTCAGGATATGGGGTTCCGTTTAGAGGTTGACGATTTTGGGGCAGGGTATTCTTCCTTGAATATGATCCGGAATGTTCCGGTCAATACCATCAAAATAGACAAGAACTTTTTAGACCAGAAGCTGACTACGGATAAGGGAAAGATTGTGATCAGCCATACCATTGCCATGGCAAAGGATTTACAGCTGAATGTAGTGGCGGAAGGGGTGGAGACCAAAGAACATGTGGATTTCTTAAAGGCAACCCACTGTGATGTGGCGCAGGGCTTCTTTTTTGCAAGGCCGATGCCCTTAGAGGACTTTAACCGGCTGCTGATGGAGGAACGAAACAGATAGCTTATACGTCTATATAATGGACAGTGGTTGCGTATAATCAAGAAAATGAATTTTTTTACGCTGAAAACTTGACATGGGATAATGCATGTTGTATAGTCTTTTTGGTAGTAAGGTCAGGGGGTTTACCAAAAGGATACGATAACTTGGCCAAGAATATTTCAATAAAGGAGAACAATATTATGCCAGAGAAGATGAAAGAAATAATTGCTGAGCAGCTTAGCATTGATGCCAGTGAGATTGCGCTGACTTCTAATTTTAAGGAGGATTTAGAGGCTGATTCTTTAGACTTATTTGAATTGGTTATGGCTCTTGAGGAAGAGTATGATGTTGAGATTCCTTCAGAGGATCTGGAGAAGATCGCAACGGTTGAGGATATTGTTGAGTACTTAAAGGCACATGGCGTTGAGCTTTAAGATATGCCTTAACTGATAGGTGAGATTAGGAATAAGGAACTGTTTCCGGTTGTTGGTAAACAGTTCCTTGTTTTTATGTTTTCTGATTATATCGTTATCCCCCTACATCTGATGGCGGACAACCCCGTATTCATCATCTAAACGGAAGAAGGAACAGGATGTGTTCCTGCCCTGTAAGAATTTCACCATATCGTCCTCGTCTAAATTAACATCACATTCATAGGATTCCCATTCCTCATCATATATGTAATGAACGCATTGTTCGCATAAATCCATAGTAATCGCTTCCTTTCTTATGACGGCGGGTTTGCGTTTTCAATGTCCACCATGGTTTCTAATAAACTCTGAAACTCATTCTGGTCGAGAGAATATATTCTTGAATCGGAGGCGCTTGGCGCAACCTTTACAGTCGTATTGACGGGCTCTGCATATGCTAAGGCGCTTAAATTCTGGGAAATGTAGTCATACATAAAATCAGCAGCCACAAGATACAAATCGTCCTGTGTCGGAGTGCGTCCGGCGTCCATTTCCTTTTGGGCGTAGTCATTCAAATAGGTTTCGGCCTCTGTTACTACATCCTTAAATATCATCAGCTTATGTGTTGTGACCGGAACAGAGTATGAGCCGTCGTCATTTTTAGTGGCTTCACCGACCTCATATTGAAAGCTGTCGTATATATGGATAAATAATTCCCGGAATTTTTCCTTTCGTTCCTCATCAATATGATAGGCGTCTAAATGGGAGAGTTCTGTATCTATCCGCTGGTCAAACTGCTGTTTTGCAGTCTCTGCCGAGGTATTGGTGATTTCCGCATAGGCATCAAATTCCCCATGCGCATTCGCGTCTAAGCAGGCTTTTACATAGCCGCTGGCGTCAAAAGTGGTGAAGCTACAGCCGGTGAAAAGGGCAGAAAGCGCAAAGCTTATCAGCAGCAGAACGGATAATTTTGGGATATGTCTTTTGGTTAAACTTTTCATCAGATTCCCCTTTTTTCATCATGTTATAACAGGCGTTTGCGAAACGCATTTAAGTTTATAATTGTTGTGCATATAGAACAATACAAACGCAGGTACGCTTGCGCTTGGTTATGCACGCAGCAATACTAAATTCGTGCTTCGCACTCATTAAGTATCGACGTGCATAAAACAACCTGCTTATCGTATTTGTTCTATATGCACAACACAATTTCATTTTTCGAGCGTTTCGCAAGTGTGTAATCATGTTATAGCATTGTTTATAAAAAGAACCGCCAGAGTATGGCGGTTCTTTCAGTTGCTTATAATAGATGCGATTAGCCCATAACAACTTCAACAGTGTGGGTCTTGCCATCGCCAAATACCGGCAGGATATTGCCTTCGATGGCCTTGCCGTCTACCGTTACGCTCTTAATGCCCTTGCATACATGGTTAGGGTTGGTAATGTTAATATCAAATACATCACCCCGGAACGTACGGGAAGCCTTGAAGCCGTCCCATGCTGACGGAATGGAAGGATCAATCTTCAGACCGTCATAGTCAGGGATAATACCTAATATATACTGTGAAATTGCCACAAAGTTCCATGCAGCAGTACCGGTCAGCCATGAGTTCTTCGCCTCGCCAAAGCGTCCGGCGTCTTTACCGGCAATCATCTGGGCGTATACATAAGGCTCGGTTCTGTGAAGGTCAGAGTATTTCTCTTCCCGGAAAGCAGGCGCAATCTTTGAATAATACTCAAACGCCTTATCGCCCCGTCCGGCATAAGCCTCTGCACAGATAATCCATGCGTTGTTGTGGCAGAAAATACCGGCGTTCTCCTTGTATCCGGCAGGATAGGTGGAAATCTCGCCGTACTCGATATAATATTTGGTAAAGGCCGGCTGGTTCAATACTAAACCATGCTCGCAGTTCAGCCACTTGTCAATGCTGTCAAGCGTCTTGATGTCGTAGCCCTTATCCTTTCCAATCTCAGCCATAACGGCAAAGCCCTGCGGCTCAATGAAGATCTTGCCTTCTTCACATTCATGGGAGCCAACCTTGCGTCCTAAGTCGTCATAGGCGCGAAGGAACCACTCGCCGTCGAAACCATGCTCAATAATGTTGGCTTTCATCTTGTCAATCTCAGCCTGTGCAGCCTCCGCCTTATCGTTCAGGCCCTTCTTCTTACAGAGGGCAACATACTCCGGTCCGGCATAGCAGAACAGGGTAGCTACAAATAAAGATTCAGCAACCTTTGAATACTTGTCGTCGCCATACTTTGGAGAGGTATAGGTCTGGAAACTCTCGCCCGGCGTATTAGAGAAGCATGACAGGTTCAGACAGTCGTTCCAGTCAGCGCGCATGGAAAGCGGTAAGCCATGAGGTCCTAAGTTGTTCACTACGCGGTAGAAGGACTGCTGTAAATGATGCATCATAGGCTGTGCCAGTGACTCGTCATTCCGATATGGCACATTCTCGTCTAAGATAGAATAATCGCCGGTTTCCTTAATATATGCTGCTGTAGAGAGGATCATCCACAACGGATCGTCGGAGAAGTCGCCGCCTACAGCGTCGTTGCCTTTCTTGGTAAGAGGCTGGAACTGGTGGAAGCAGCCGCCGTCCTCGAACTGGGTAGCAGCCAAATCCAAGATTCTCTCTCTTGCCCGGTCCGGAATCTGATGTACGAAACCAAGTAAATCCTGATTGGAATCTCTAAAGCCCATGCCGCGTCCGATACCGCTCTCAAAATAAGAAGCAGAACGGGACATATTAAAGGTAACCATACACTGGTACTGGTTCCAGATATTCACCATGCGGTCAACCTTGTCATTCGGAGTTTTAACGGTATACTTGGAAAGCAGCTCTTCCCAGGTTGCCTTTAAGTCAGCCAAAGCCTTGTCCGCCTTGTCCGCAGTGTTAAACTGCTCAATCATGGCATAAGCCTTGTCCTTCTTCATGGAACCGTCGGCGTTCCACTTGTCCTCACCGTTCTCAACATAACCTAAGATAAATATGTAATCCTTGCTCTCGCCTGCATTTAAAGATACCTTAATGCTGTGGGAAGCGATTGGAGACCAGCCGTCAGCCTTGGAATTGTTGGATTTGCCGGCCATAACTGCGTCCGGGTTGCCAAAGCCGTTGTAAAGGCCCATAAAGGATTCTCTGTCACAATCATATCCGTCAATCTCTGCATTAACCGTATAGAATGCAAAATGATCCCGGCGCTCCTTGTACTCTGTCTTGTGGAACAGGGTAGAGCCTTCTACTTCAACCTCGCCTGTGTTAAAGTTTCTCTGGAAGTTGGTGGAGTCATCCTCTGCATTCCACAGACACCACTCTAAGAAGGAGAAAAATGTAAATTCCTTCTTGCCGGAGCCGGTATTTGTTAAAGTAACCTTCTGTACCTCGCCCTTGAAATCCTGTGGTACAAAGAAAGTAACCTTTGCCTCTAAGTCGTTCTTCTTACCGGTAATCTGTGTGTAACCCATACCATGACGGCACTCGTAGGAGTCAAGGTCGGTCTTTACCGGCGACCAGCCCGGATTCCAGACAGTTCCCCCATCGTTGATATAGAAATAACGGCCCCCCATATCAACCGGAACATTGTTGTAACGATAACGGGTAATTCTTCTGAGACGCGCGTCCTTATAGAAGCTGTAACCTCCCGCAGTGTTGGAAATCAATGAAAAGAAATCCTGTGTTCCTAAGTAGTTAATCCATGGATATGGAGTCTTAGGAGATGTGATGACGTACTCTTTGTTGGCATCATCAAAGTAACCAAATTTCATGCGCATAATACCTCTCTTTCATGTAAGTCTTTGCTGGTTCCGGGTGGAGCTGCCCCTTTCTTATGTCCTGTGACATTCCCCATGAATGTCAATATTCCCAGCCCCATATCCCAAAAAACAGTGCATGGATTTATTATATAATAAATGAGCTTAAAACACAAGAAAAAGCCGCTTGAGATTTTGTAAACTTATTTATAAAAATATGTTTCTCAAATTACTTTATTTAAACGATGTATTATCATAAAATCTGAAGGTGATAATGCCGATACTTATGGTAGGATAATATCGTATAGATAAAGGGAAAGATTGTCAAAAATGGGACATTAGGTTCCCAAAGAATAAGTTTAGGTGTTATGATACAGAAAGTATAATGAGGAGGATAAATCGGTAGTGTCAAGTGACATATGAAAAACTGAGCTGAAAAAAACAGGCTCTGATGAACCTTGAAAAATGCAGATATTGA
>CANQMR010000044.1 GCA_947625015.1 uncultured Lachnospiraceae bacterium
GAGCATTTTTTGAAAGTTGTTTATTGTGGTATATGAAAAAACAAGCCGTTGTGGATAAAACTGCGGAAACTCAAGAAAATTATAAGTTGCCTTATATTTGAAAATAAGTTACAATATTACTGTATGTATAAAAAGGAACGGATATAAGGAGGCTATTATGAACAAAGGGGAAATTTCAGAAATGCAGAGGAGCAACTGGGCGGGAATTTCCTGCTACAGTATATTGAATGCAGTGTTAGTCTTATGTTATTTGATAGAGGTGTTTAAGAAGGCCAGGACAGTCGGCTATTTTCTTGTGTTCTGTCTGTTGGCGCTGGTTCCGCTGGCTGCGGCTATTGTGATGTACCGCAACGACAGGGAAAGTGAAACACTGCGGTATGTTATGTCGGCCGGGTATGGGGTATTCTACATTTTTGTAATCTTTACAACGGTTTCTCCGGTGGCGTATGTGTATGCTTTGATATTTGCGCTGGTCATTCTGGCCTTTAACGATATGAAACTGACCTACATATTTTCCGGCGGACTGATAGCGGTCAATATTATTCAGGTAGCCGTAATGGGCGCGCAGGGGCAGATTACCGCCGCCGATTCGGCTGACGTTGAGATTCGGATTGGATCCGCTTTGCTCTTTGCACTGTTCTTAGTGGCTTCCAGCCAGGTGTTAAATCAGAATAACGCAGCCAAGATGAAGGAGATTGAGGCGGAAAAAGACCGTTCCGAGCGCCTGATGGACGAACTGCTCCGGACCTCCCAGAAGATTACCGCCGACATCGAGATGGTATCCGATAAGATGGGCCTTTTGGAAAGCGCCACCTCCAAGACCATGTCCTCTATGGAGGAAGTGGCAATGGGCACCAATGATACTGCTAATTCTATTCAGCTTCAGATGGAGAAGACCGAGGACATTCATAAGACCATTATGAAGGTGAATCATGCTTCGGATATGATTGAGCGCAACATTGAGGCAACCCAGAGGGAGCTGACGGCGGCCCAGGGCAATATTGACAGCCTGATTCGTCATGTGAACCAATCCAATGAGGAAAATTCCCATGTGTCTAAGGAGTTGTCGGAACTTCATGAATATACCAGCCAGATGCAGTCCATTATCCATATGATTGATGAGATTACCACCCAGACCAGTCTGCTTTCCTTAAATGCCAGTATTGAGGCGGCAAGGGCCGGAGAGGCCGGCAAGGGCTTTGCAGTAGTGGCGTCCGAGATTTCCGCTTTGGCAACCCAGACGCAGGCGGCAACGGATAATATTACGGTGTTAATCGGCAATATTTCCAGCGAGTTGGAAAAAGTGGTAACGGTTGTGGAGGGTATGATTGATAACAGTAACGCCCAGAACAAGGCGGCTAACAGTACCGCGGCAAGTTTTGAGCAGATTACCGCCTCTGCCAAAGAGGTATATCAGGAATCTTCCGTATTAAAGGAGCTGATTGATGAACTGACAGCCGCTAACCGGGGAATTGTGGAAGGCATTGAGACGATTTCCGCTGCCACTGAGGAAGTGACGGCTCATTCCAATGAGACCTTCGAGAGCAGCGCAGAGAACAATGAGATTACCGGCCAGGTTGGCAGTATTATTGAAGAACTGCAACAGATGGCGCAGGAATTGACGCAGCTTGACTAAGATTGATAACTGGCTGGTTCTAAGGAGATGCTTAGGACCAGTCTTTTTTCTGTAAAAAAGGGTATAATGATGAAGAAGATAATTACGAAAAGCAATATAAGACGATTTGTGCTGATGTTAGCCGGAATATTTGTGCTGGGCTTTGGAATCAGTCTGCTGCGTTTGTCCGGCTTTGGAACTGATCCCTTTTCCTGCATGAATATCGGAATCAGCGGACATCTGCCAATCAGCTATGGAACCTACCAGTTGATTGTGAACATTGTATTATTTATCCCTGTGATTATACTGTATCCGAAAAGCTTCGGAATCGGCGCCTTTGTCAATATGATTGGCGTGGCCTATATCGCAGATTTCTGTATGTGGGTATTTGGGCTTTTTAAAATCACTGTGGAGGGCTGCGATGGACGGATAGCGGCAAGGATTGTCCTATTGCTTTTGGGACTTGTCTTTTTGTGCTTAGGGGTTGCCCTTTACATGGAGTGCGATTTGGGCGTTGCGCCTTACGATATGTTAAGTCAGGTCATTGAGGACGCTTCTAAGGGAAAGATTAAGTTTAAATGGGCCAGAGTGGGAACGGATATCATCTGCATTACCGCAGGACTCGTATCCGGAGGTACGGTAGGGATTGCCACGATTGTTACCGGATTTTTTACGGGACCGTTGGTCAGCTGGTTTCGGAAAAATGTGGCGTTAAGGCTGTTAGGAAAAGCCGGACGGCAGACGGAGTGAGCTATGGCAGGAAAATGGACGGAACTGGAAAAATATTATAACAAATTTAACGAGGACAAGCGGCTTTTAAGCCGCCATGGGCAGGTGGAATTTATCACTTCCATGACCTATATCCACAAATATCTGGAAACCATGAAGGCTCCCCGGATTTTAGATGTGGGGGCGGGGACCGGACGCTATAGCGTGGCGTTAGCAGAGGAAGGCTATGATGTGACGGCGGTGGAGCTGGTGCGGTATAATTTGGGGATATTGAAGGCTAAGGGCAGCAGTGTGAAGGCTTATCAGGGAAACGCCCTGAACCTTAAGCGGTTTGAAGATGAATGTTTTGACATGACGCTGCTTTTCGGCCCTTTGTATCATTTATTTTCATTTGAGGACAAGGTGCAGGCGTTATGTGAGGCTAAGAGGGTGACGAAGACCGGCGGCGTGATTTTAGCTGCCTATTGCATGAATGAATACTGCGTGCTGACCTACGCCTTCCGGGAGAACCACATTAGAGAGTGTTTAGCGGAAAACCGTCTGACAGAGGATTTTCATTCTGTGTCTGCCGAGAAGGATTTGTACGATTATGTGAGATTAGAGGATATTGACGCCTATAATCAGGCGGCGGGGCTTGAACGGGTACAGATCATTTCAACCGACGGTCCGTCGGATTATATGAGGCCGGTATTAAATAATATGGACGAGGACACATTTTCCCAGTTCGTCCGGTATCATTTAGCGACCTGCCAGCGGCCGGAATTGGTGGGAGCCGGCTCCCATACGCTGGATATTTTAAGGAAAGAGGGAAGATAACCATGACAGACCAGAATACATTTATGGAGACGCTGCAAAGCGTGAAGGAGATCATTAAGGTAGCGGAAACTCCGATGTCGGAACAGGAGATTATGGAATACTTTAAGGATATGGAGCTTAACGACGAGCATAAGAAGCTGGTGTTCGAATATCTCCTTACTGCGGAGGAGACAGAGGACGCCAGGGCGGATACGGAGGAAGCGTCTTTTGCTGATACCGGGGAAAAGGAAACGAAAGCGTCTTATGCGGAAGAGGCGAAGGAGGGCGCAGCGTCTAAAGCCCTGCGGTTCTATCAGGCGGATCTCGCCGGTTTGCCCCGGACCTCGAAAGAGGAGGAAGCGCATTTATATACGAGATTATTACAGGGGGAAGAGGAGGCCGTTTCGATTCTTTCCACTCTATGGCTTTCGGATGTGGTAAAGGCTGCGGAAAAATATATGGAGCCGAAACTGCATATGGAGGACCTGATACAGGAAGGAAATATGGCCCTTTTATTAAAATTACAGGAGCTTTGCGGCGCCGGTGGAGAAAGGAATGTCAGGGAATTGCTAATGACCGGGATTGAGGCGGGAATTGCGGATTATGCGGCAAGAAGCCGGGGAGAATGGGAACTGGAAAATACGGTGTTAGGCAAGGTCAGTTTAGTTCATGAGGCGGGAAAGCTGTTAGCCGAGGAAAACGGCCGAGAGCCTACGATGAAGGAATTATCCGATTATACGAAGATTCCTATGGATGAGCTCATGGAGTTGGAGGATTTCATTAAGAAGGCCGGTGAAAAGAAGGGAGTTTCGCTATGAATTATCGCAAGGACAAATACGGAAATGAACTGTCCATTCTGGGCTATGGCTGTATGCGTTTTACCCAGAGCGGCGGGAAGATTGATTTGGAAAAGGCAGAAAAAGAGATTATGACGGCATATGAGGCGGGCGTAAACTATTATGATACCGCTTATGTCTATCCGGGAAGCGAGGCGGCGTTAGGCGCAATTTTGGAAAAGAACCAGATTCGGGAAAAGGTGAAGATTGCCACTAAACTGCCCCATTATCTGATTCAGAACAGGGAAAGCCTTGACAAATATTTTTCCGAGCAGCTTACCCGCTTAAAAACCGATTATGTGGATTATTACCTGATGCATATGCTGACGGATGTAGGCACCTGGGAACGGTTAAAGGGACTGGGGATTATTGAGTGGCTGGAGGAGAAAAAGAAAAGCGGCGCCATAAGGCAGGTGGGCTTTTCTTATCATGGCAATTCCGATATGTTCTGCCAGTTAGTAGACGCTTACGACTGGGATTTTACCCAGATTCAGTATAATTATATGGATGAACATTCCCAGGCGGGCCGGAGGGGCCTTATGTATGCCGCCGGAAAAGGGATTCCTGTGGTGATTATGGAACCTCTTAGGGGCGGCAGACTGGCGGATAAACTGCCGGAGCAGGCGTTAAAGATTATGAAGGATTACCCTGTCCGCCATACTCCGGTACAGTGGGCCCTGCGCTGGCTCTGGAACCAGCCGGAGGTAACCTGCGTGCTGTCGGGAATGAACTCGGTAGAGATGGTACAGGACAATGTAAATACGGCGTCCACCGTCTCCGTAGGGGAATTAGGGGAGCCGGAGGAAAAGATGCTTAAAGAAGTAGTGGCGGCCATTAACGCAAAGATGAAAGTGGGCTGTACCGGCTGCGGATATTGTATGCCCTGTCCGAAAAATGTGGATATTCCGGGCACCTTTGCCGCATATAACCGCTATTATACGGAGGGGAAGAGCAAGGCGAGAAATGAATACCTGATGTGCACCGCCATGCGCAAGACCAATTCCGGAGCCTCTAACTGTGTGGAGTGCGGCAAATGCGAACAGCACTGCCCACAGCAGATTGCCATAAGACAGGAACTCAAAAATGCGAGAAAGCATTTGGAGAATCCAATCTATAAGATGGCCCGTTTCTTTATTAAGCGGTTTAAGATTTATTAAAGACATTGATTCAGGGTAGAATTATAAAGAATTCTTAAGTATTTATATTTGCATGGGATTTATTAATGTAGTCTGATATACTGGGGCAAAAGATTGATGAGTGTGGAAGTGAGAGGTGTAAATATGGCAGAAGCACAAAGAATTCTTGTGGCAGACGATGCAAAGGATATCCGGGAATTGCTGCGGATTATGTTAGAGGACGCGGGCTTTGAAGTGGTGCTGGCGGATAACGGGGAGGAAGCCTTAGCGCGGTTTGACAACAGTATCCAGCTGGTGATTTTAGATATTATGATGCCCAAATGTAACGGGATTGACGCCTGTACGAAGATACGGGAGATAGCGGAGGTACCTATTCTGTTTCTGACGGCAAAGTCGGCGGAATCGGATTTGATTGAGGGCTTTGAGGCGGGCGGAGACGATTATCTGGTCAAACCTTTTTCCTGTACGGAGCTGCTTTTGCGGGTTAAGGCGCTTCTAAAGAGACCGCGCATTGGACAGGGCGGGCAGCGGTCTGACTCCCAGATTGTCATACAGGATATCGTGTTGGACACAGGACTTCAGCAGGTGGTGCGGGACGGAAAGGAAATTCCCCTGACGGAGATTGAGTACCATATTCTGCTTTTGTTGGCAAGCAACAGGAATCGCATCTTTACAGCCAAGGAAATCTATGAAAGGGTCTGGGAGGAGGCATATATGCCCAATTCCACGAATACGGTTATGGTGCATATCCGGAATATACGAAAGAAGTTAGGAGATACGGGTCCTACTGCCAGGTATCTTCATAATATCTGGGGAAGGGGTTATCGGGTTGTCTAAGATTGTGGAAATGTTTCGGACCAGACTTACCTGGTATTTGGTAGGAAGTGTTATTTTATCCGGTCTGGCGGCTTTTGGCTGCGGTTATCTTCTTGTGTATTTCGGACAGGATATGATTGATACAGTCTTTGACCGGCCGGAGACAAACCGGGCTTTTCAGGAAAAATACATGGAGGATTTACAGGATTATGTGGACAAGGACGATATAACGCTTGACTGTATTTCTCTGCTGGATGGGTGGGTAGAGTATAACAGTTATGTGTATATCTCTGTTTACCTGAATAACAGGGTAATCTTTAATTCAGATTACACTGCGGATGATTCCCTGTTGGAAGAGACGGAATCATCCGATTCCGAGGAGGATATTGTACTTGACCAGCCGTATCTTTACCCCTTGGAATTGACAGACGGCACCATGACAAGCGTGGATATTTTCTGCTATGATTACTGGAAATATTACTATTATGTCTGGGGCGCCGGCGTGGGCGCAGGTATTTTGCTCTTTATCGGTCTTCTTACGAGACTGCTCCGCCGGAAATTAAGCTATATCAACGATATAGAACAGGAGTTGCAGATTTTAGAGGGCGGCAATCTGGAATATCCCATAACCATAAAAGGAAAGGACGAATTAGCGAGTCTGGCAAATGGCATTGAGCAGATGCGGCTTTCCATTATTGACAATATGGCCAAGGAGCAGAAAATGCTACAGGCGAACAAGAATCTGGTGACCTCCATGTCCCATGATCTGCGCACGCCCTTAACGACGCTTAACGGCTATCTGGAGATTCTTAACATGGACCGGATTACCGATGAGCAGCTAAAGAAGCATTATCTGGAATTGTCCTTAGAAAAGACAAGGGAGATTAAGGAGCTTTCGGATCAGCTTTTTGAATATTTTTTAATCTATGGGGAAGACAGCAAACGGCTGGATGTGGAACCGCTGCCGGCATATGATTTAGTCATGGACTTACTGGAAAACCAGTTCTTAGGTTTAGAGGAGAAGGGCTTTACCATTGAGGCAGTCAACCAGGTTGAGGAAAACAGCGGGGATTGTCTGGTAAATACACAGTATATGCACAGGGTACTCAACAACATTTTGTCCAATCTGGATAAGTATGCAGACGTCGAAAAGCCTATTGAGGTGGCCGCCATGATAGAACGCAACAGTCTTGTGATAAGAATCCGTAACGGGATCAGGCAGAATAAGGACGAGCACGAGAGCACCAAAATCGGGCTCATCACCTGTGAGCGGATTATGAAACTGCATCATGGGAGTTTTAACAAATATGAAATAGAGAATGAATTTACCGTAAAACTGTCCATACCAATGCGGTGAAGGATATATAGGCGTTTGCGAAACGCATTTAAGTTTATCATTGTTGTGCATATAGAACAATACTAACGCAGGTACGCTTGCAAAACATAATTTCATTTTTGGAGCGTTTCGCAAGTGTGAACGATATATTATAGAAGGAGAGGAAAGAAGATGTTAGGAATTATAGGGGCCATGGATGAAGAAGTGGCAAAGCTAAAGGAGCAGATGGAAGATGTACAGGTAGAGACAAGGGGCGCCATGGATTTTTATCGGGGAACTATGCGGGGGTGTCCTGTGGTCGTGGTGCGTTCCGGTATCGGCAAGGTTAATGCCGCCGTCTGCACGCAGATTTTAGCGGACTGCTATGGCGTGGACCGGATTATCAATACGGGAATTGCCGGTTCTTTAAATGCAAAGATTGATATAGGAGATATTGTGCTTTCCACAGATACTTTAGAGCACGATATGGATGCGGTAACCTTTGGGTATCCGTTAGGACAGGTTCCCAGAATGGAGGTTTTAGCCTTTGAGGCGGACGAGGAATTGCGGCTGACAGCGAAGAAGGTCTGTGAACGGGTGCTTCCCGAACTTAAGGTGTTTGAAGGCCGGGTGGTAAGCGGGGATCAGTTTGTCTCCGATCAGGATAAAAAGAACTGGTTAGTGGAGCATTTTGCCGGTCTGTGTACGGAGATGGAAGGGGCGGCCATTGGCCATACCGCATATCTGAATGGTATCCCGTTTCTGGTAATCCGCGCCATTTCCGACAAGGCGGATGATTCGGCAGTTATGGATTATCCTGCCTTTGAGGCAAAAGCGATTGAACATTCCGTTACGCTTTTGCTGGCGCTGTGTGAGGAATTAAAGGAAAAGGAGAGTAGATAATATGGAAAAAATCGCAAGCTTTACGGTCAATCACTTAACGCTTCTGCCGGGAATTTATGTGTCGAGAAAGGATACGGTGGGGCAGGAGGTCATCACCACATTTGATTTGCGCATGACCCGGCCAAATTTTGAGCCGGTTATGAATACGGCGGAGATTCATACGCTGGAGCATTTGGGCGCCACATTTTTGCGCAATCATCCGGAATATAAGGACAAGGTCATCTATTTTGGGCCAATGGGCTGCCGCACCGGGTTTTATCTGCTGTTAGCCGGAGATTATGAGTCGAAGGACATTGTTCCTCTGGTTACGGAAATGTATGCATTTATGAAGGATTATGAGGGGGAAGTGCCGGGAGCCGCCGCCAGGGACTGCGGGAATTATCTGGATATGAACCTGAATATGGCGCGTTTTGTGGCAAAGAGATATTATGACGAGGTTCTTACGGGGATTACCGGGGAGAGGCTGGTATATCCGGAATAGCCCTTGAAAATATGGTTAATTGAAAGAAAATTAAGTAAATCTGAATAAAATATTACAAAAATGTTACAAAATTTTAAAAAAGGGGTTGCATTTCGTAAAAATTATGGTAAAATAAGCCATGTTAGAAAAAAAGAGGTTCAAAAAAGAATCGGGAAGGACATGGTTTATGAAACGCAAGGTAGGATTACTTCTCACATTAGTATTAACATTATGTACAGTAGCAGTTTTGTCAGTTAAGTCTGAAGCTGCCGGAAAAATCGGATTGGATAGGTCCAGAGTTATACTTGAGCCGGGAAAAAGCGAACAGCTTACGATGAAGAATACCAGTGAAAATGTAAAGTGGACAACCTCAGATAAAAAAGTTGTAACAATAGATAAAAAAGGAGTACTTACAGCAAATGCAGTTGGTTCAGCCAAAGTAACAGCAAAGGTAAATGGTAAAAAATATACCTGTAAGGTAGCGGTTGTGGATTATACAGGAATGTCTGTTGAGCAGAAGGAGATTGTAAGCTACGCCGTTCAGTATATTGGCAACAGGTATCGTTATGGCGGCTCCAGCCTGACAAAGGGAACGGATTGTTCCGGTTTTACGATGTCGGTGTATAAGAAGTTTGGCTACAATTTAAAGCACAATGCATATGCACAGTTAAAGTCTACAAAGTCAGTTAAGATGAAAAATATTTGCCCGGGAGACCTGATTTTTTATGGTTCGAGCAAGAGAAGCTGTTCCCATGTAGCGATGTATATAGGCAACAATAAAGTGGTACATGCTTCAACAGAAACGACAGGCATTATTATTTCAGATTACAATTACAGAAAGTATGTAGGGGTTGGACGCGTGTTAAAAAATGCGACATATCCCGATAGTAATGTTGACGACAGCGTTACAAGAACGGCAGCGGGAAAGTAAGATAAGAACAGATAAGACGGTGGCTCAGAGGTAGCCGCCGTCTATTTTTATAATTTCTCCGGTAAGGTAGGCGGGACTTAAGTAAAGCTGCCAGATTAGCTGGGCAATCTCTTCCGCTTTCCCGAAACGGCAGGCCGGAATGTCGTCGCAAAGCGCCTGACGTTCGGCGTCGTTAAGGGATTGGTTCATTTCGGTATCAATAACGCCGCACGCCAGGGCGTTAACCCGGACGTTACTGGGGGCAAGTTCTTTGGCAAGGGCCTGTGTGAAAGCATTGACCCCGCCTTTTGTGGCGCTGTAAGCGGTTTCACAGGAAGCGCCGCTTAATCCCCACATAGAAGAAATATTAATGATATGCCCGGATTTGCGGCTTATCATGTGGGGCGCCAGCAGCCGGCAGCAGTTAAACACAGAAGTCAGGTTGGTGGCGATTATCCGGTTCCAGTCGTCTATGGTCATATCTGTCAGTAACCCGATATAGGATATGCCGGCGTTATTGACTAACAGGTCTACTTCACTGCATTGCTTTAGAATATCCGCCATCATGTCTGACACAAAAGTGTAATTTCCAATATCACCGGAGTAGGCAAGGCATCTGGTTCCCATCGCTTCGATTTCTGTCTGTACTTTTTTCAGGGCATTGATTTCGGTAAAAGAATTGATGACTATGGTGCTGAAATGTTTGGCAAGTTCTAAGGCTGCCGCCCGTCCGATTCCTCTGGAAGCCCCTGTAATAATTGCTGTTTTTGACATGAGATTACCTTTCTTCGTATAAGACGTATTTTTTAATGCCCATATTATAACATGAAACTTGAGTTTCCGCAAACTGTAAAAAAATTGAGTATATCTTCCTAAACGTACCAATCTGCAAAATTTTTGAATAGCAG
>CANQMR010000045.1 GCA_947625015.1 uncultured Lachnospiraceae bacterium
TGCGAGTACCATAATCATTGCGATAAGTGTTCTTTTCATTACTGTTTTCATAGCAATCCCTCCATTTAAAATATTTTTATTTATAAGTTTTTTTTCATACAATAAAACGGGGTATGAAGTTTGGCCCCAAAATGAAACTGTCCTATCCTCCTTCCCCAAGGCCTGTATTTTGGGCGCAAAAAAGCGCCTGTCTGTGGCAGCAGTGATATCCTGTTACCGCAGACAGACGCTTTTTAATCGTAGAACAAGCAAAAGCAATCACAAGAAGAAGGGCAGAATCAGCCCTTCCTTCTCTTCTCTTCTCTTCTAAAGATTTTACTACGCTTCATCAAGGTGTCAAGCCTTTCTTAAATTTTCTGAAATAATCTCCGTTTTTTTATTGTACCACCAAAGGAAATCTTTGGCAATCATTTTCCGACAATATGCACTTTAACAGTGAACTCTATAACCAAACCCGGTTTATAAGGGTAAGCTCTATATACCCCTTAAAAGTTTTGAATTTCTTAAACTTGTTTGTGTATTATCATTCTTTTTATGGTAAAATAAGATGAAATTTATGATAAACTCCATAATTCATGCATGGCAAACAAAGACTATGCAATTATTATGAAAAAGTTGACGTACGCTATAGTGAAATAAAAAGGGGCAATATCATGACTGCAATAACAGTGGCAAAAGCAAGAGAAAATATTTATCAGCTGATACAGGATGTTAATACAAATTGCACACCAGTCACCATAACTAACCAAAAAGGAAAAAACGCTGTGCTTATCGGTGAGGAAGATTGGAAAGCAATAGAGGAAACTTTGCGTTTCATGGCAATCCCAGGCATGGCAGAATCCATTATTGACGGTGGAAAAACTGCAATAGAGAATTGCTTAGAGGAACATGAGATAGATTGGTAGTGTATAGAATTATTTTTACAAAGCAAGCTCTTTTTGTATATGCGCTTTAGCGATATCTTTTCTTGTTGTTTTCTCCAATTTATGCTAATATATATGTACTTGCGTCGGTATGCGCTGTTCCCGCAGGACATACCGTTAGCAGCATTTGACAGCTTGAAAAAGAAAGGAAAACGACTATGATTAAAGATATTTACAGACAAGGCAGGACCGTCTTCTCCTTCGAGGTATTTCCCCCGAAAAAGGAGGAGGAAATCTATGACATATATAAGACGCTGGACGCCTTAAAGACCTTAGACCCCGACTTCATCAGCGTAACTTACGGCGCCGGTGGCAGTAACTCCAAAAAGACCGCCGCCATTGCCGCCTATATCCGCAACCTCTGCGACATTGAGCCCATTGCGCATATCACTGCCGTTGCCATGGATGAGAAATTTCTCACCGGCTTTATGGAGGAACTGAACAGTAAGGGCGTTTCCAATGTATTAGCCCTCCGGGGAGACCGTCCGAAGGATATGACGGACGAGGCTTACGCGAACCGGACCTTTTTACATGCGGAAGACATTATCAGGGTTATCCGCAAGCAGTCGGAAAGCTGTATCGCCGCCGCCTGTTATCCGGAAATCCATCCGGAATCGGAAAGCCGCGAATCGGACCTTCGGTATTTAAAGCAGAAAGTGGATACGGGAGTAGATTTTCTCATCACACAGATGTTTTTTGACAACAGCCGGTTCTATGAATTTCGGGAGTTAGCGGACAAAGCCGGAATCCGGGTTCCCATATCTGCCGGAATCATGCCAATCATCAAGTCCAGCCAGTTAGGCACCAGCGTTTCCCTGTCCGGCACCTCTGTGCCAAAGGAGCTTAGCCATCTGGTAGCCAAATATGCAGATTCGCCGGAGGATATGCAAAAGGCCGGTATTGAGTTTGCGATCAACCAGATTAATGACCTGATTGCCAACGGCGTAGACGGCATCCACATATACACGATGAACCGGGCCGCCACAGCCCAGGCCATTATGGAAAACATAGACCGATAGCATACTGACCGGGCCATCATGGAAACATAGACCGATAGCATACTGACCGGGCCATTATGGAAAACATAGACCGATAACATACTGACCGGGTACACCGTACCGGAACAGACAATGAAGAAACAGGAGCCTTTATGAACAAGACACAAACCTTTTCGGAACTGAAAGAACAGCTTGAAAAATGGATACAGCCGGACTATATCCAGCCGGAGGATATTCCCACCATCGACCTTTACATGGACCAGATTACCACCTTTATGGATAAGCAGCTTCGGGGAAACAAGCGCTATGAGGAGGACAAAATCATGACCAAAACCATGATTAACAACTACTCCAAAAACGCCCTGCTTCCACCGTCGGACAAGAAGAAATATTCCAAAGACCATATTATCCTGTTAATCTACATTTATTACCTGAAAAATTTTCTGTCCATCAGCGATATCCAGACTTTACTTCAGCCCATGACAGAGAACTATTTCCAGAAAGAGCAGGGACTTACCATGTCCCATATCTATGAAAGTCTCTTTGCCTTAGAGCAGCAGTACGGCGTACAGATCCGCAAAAGCGTTCAGGAAATCTATGCGCTTGCCAAGGAACAGTACGGGGCGGAGGACGACTACCTGAAAACCTATGCCATGATTATCCTGCTAAGCTATGACATTTACGCCAAGAAACAATTAGTGGAGCGGCTGATTGACTCCTTAAAGGAAGAACAGGGAAACACGAAAGAAACGGGACAAACCGCTAAGGAAGAAAGCAAGACGACGCGGCGGGAATTAAAGGAGGAGACAAAAGCAGCAAAGCGGGAACTCAAGGACGAAACAAGGGCGGCAAAGCGGGAACTCAAGGACGAAACAAGAGCGGCAAAGCGGGAGTTAAAGGAAGAAAAACGCCGGATAAAAGAAGAGAAAAAAGACACAAAAAAACCGTAAGGATTACTGCTCCTTACGGTTTTGTTTCATTCTGCCAAATACCATTTCATAACCATCCTTGCCATAGTTTAAAGAACGGTTCACTCTGGATATGGTTGCGGTAGAGGCGCCGGTCTGCTCCGCCACCTCCATATAGGTATGCTTTTCCGTCAGCATCTTTGCCACCTCAAACCGCTGCGCCAACGACAAAAGCTCATTTACTGTGCAGACGTCCTCAAAAAAATTATAGCACTCCTCTTCATTTTGCAGCGTGAGAATTGCCTCAAACAATTCCCTCACCGCTTCGGTTCTAACACTTTTTCCCATAATCCATACGCTCCATCCCTATCATTTCTGTCATCCGGTGTATCTCCGGTCAAAGCCTTGCATTTTCATTAATCCAGATAGAAACCGTCTCCCGGTTTACATAAAATTCCCCACATCCCTCATCATCAATCCGGATATTGTATTTGGCATTGCCCAAAGCATCCTTGAAAAACTGTCCGGCAAACTGTTTTCCGATATACATCCGCTTACTGCCTCCTGTGCTGTCGGACATGACAACGGCAATTCCGGAATTTTTGTGTTCTCCGTCCCCTTCTCTGGTCCAGCCAATCACATTGTAATCGTCAAAATAATCATGCTGGACGCCATAGGCATAGCGTCTGCGGACTTTCATAATCTTATTCAGAAGGGCCTTCTTCGGCTCGATATTGTCATGGGGAATACCGTAATAATCTCCATAGAATACGCAGGGATACCCGTCCTGGCGCAGAAGCGTCAGCGCATAGGCGTGCGGCTTGAACCAATCCTCCACCCATGACTGCAGCGCCTGTCCCGGCTGCGTATCATGGTTATCCACAAAGGTCACTGCATGAATCGGGTGTCTCGCCACCAAAGTGTCATTCAGTATGGCAGCCATATTATAATTGCCATGGGCGTTAGACGCATCATGAAAGTGCATATGTAAAGGCACATCAAACAGGGACATCTCATAATTCACATTGGCAAGATACCGCTCCAGATGATTCACATCCCAATGCCAGTACTCTCCCACGCAGAAAAGCTCCTTGCCGCTGCGCTCCCGCATCACCGGCAGCCAGTCCTTATAAAAATAATACCCGATATGCTTTACTGCATCCAAACGCATTCCATTGACGCCGGTCATCTTCAGATACCACTCGCCCCATTTATATAACTCGTCTTTTACCTCCGGATTATCAAAATCAATATCGGCCCCCATCAGGTAGTCGTAATTGCCGTTCTCCTCGTCAACGGCCTCCTCCCAGGTCTTGCCCGCAAAACGGTAGATTGCATTCCGGGTAGCCTGCTGGTCCCAGTCAATCCCGTCAAAATGCGTCCAGTTCCAGGTAAAGTCCGAATACTTACCCTTCCGCCCGGGAAAATTAAACTTCGTCCAGCCCAAAATCACCTTCTCGTCGCCTACCATCTGATTCCGGCTGTTGGCGTTAAATTCCTCCGCTAAAATCTGCTCTGTCTCGTCTGCGCCAATCTTGTGATTCAACACCATATCTGCATAGATGTCAATGCCCTTGCTCTGGACCTCCTTAATCATCTCAATGTATTCCTTCTTGGTGCCATACTTGGTGGGAACGCTGCCTTTCTGATTAAATTCACCCAGATCATACAGATCGTACACGCCGTATCCCACATCTTGGTCGCCTGCCGCGCCCTTGTAAGCCGGCGGCGTCCAAAGGGCCGTCACACCCAGCGTCTTAAGTTTAGAAGCCTCCTCCCTGATCCGGTTCCATAAATCATGATCTGCCGGCATATACCACTCAAAATACTGCATCATCAATCCATTATTGTTCATAAAGGCTTCCTCCCAGGTAATCGCTTTCGTCAGCAAATAAATTGCTATGTATTAGTATATCAAAAACTTCTCCAAACTGCAAGGAAGAATCCGGGCCGAACCTTTCCCAAAAAGAATGAATATACTACTAAAAAAGTATTAGGAGTGTTCCATGAAATTGAAAAAAACTGCAAAATGTCTACTGGCTCTTTTCCTTGCCTTTGCCACTGTGATTTCCACTACCGGCTGCGGCAAGAGCGAAAGCAGGCTTACCAAAGTCACCTTGAATGAGGTTGCCCACTCCATTTTCTACGCCCCGCAATATGTGGCGATTGAAAATGGCTATTTTGAGGAGGAGGGCATCGACTTGGAGTTAGTCACAGGCTTTGGCGCCGACAAAGTTATGTCCGCCCTGATTGCAGGGGAAGCGGATATCGGCTTTATGGGGGCGGAATCCTCCGTTTACCTCTACAGCGAGGGCGCCTCTAATTACGCCGTAAACTTCGCCCAGCTCACCCAGCGGGCCGGTAATTTTCTGGTAGCAAGAAAACCCATCGAGAATTTTACCTGGGATATGCTGAAGGGAAAGGATGTGTTAGGCGGCCGGAAGGGCGGTATGCCGGAAATGGTATTTGAGTATATCTTAAATAAAAACGGCATCGACCCCATGGCGGACTTAAACATTGACCAGAGCATCGACTTCGGAAGCACCGCCGCCGCATTTTCCGGCGGGCAGGGAGAATTTACCGTAGAGTTTGAGCCTTCCGCCACTGCCTTGGAATCTGCCGGGGAGGGTTATGTCGTTGCCTCCTTAGGCGTGGATTCCGGCTATGTGCCCTACACCTCTTATTCCACCACAAAGGAGTATATGGAAGAAAATGCGGATGTAATCCAGCACTTTACCAACGCCCTGCAAAAAGGCATGGAGTATGTCAACACCCATACGCCGGAGGAGATTGCCAAAGTCATCGCCCCGCAGTTTGAGGAGACAGACCTTGAAACCATTGAAACCATCGTTAAACGGTATCACGAGCAGGATACCTGGAAGGATAATCTGGTATTTGAGGAGAGCAGCTTCGACCTTTTACAGAATATCTTAAACAGCGCCGGGGAGCTGGATAACCGGGTACCCTATGATAAGCTGGTCGACAACCAGTTCGCCAAAAAAGCACAGGAGAAAAAATAATCTTTCATTCTCAAAGCACATAAAAGCGGCGCCTTCATTTCCCGAAGGCGCCGCTCTTTTTATCTTGTTTATGAAAAGCCTGTTATAAACAGGTTGCCTTCTTGTCAAAGGCCGGGTTAAATGCGTAGAAGTTCTTTGCATTTAAATCGTCCTGAATCAGGCGGAGGCTTTCGCCAAATCTCTGGTAATGCACCATTTCCCGCTCTCTCAGGAATTTAATCGCATCATAGACGTCCGGCTCATCCTTGCAAAGACGGAGGATATTGTCATAGGTCAGCCGGGCCTTCTGCTCTGCCGCTAAGTCCTCATGCAGATCGGCAATGGGATCGCCGGTGGATTGCAGGGTTGCTGTGGAGAAGGGAACTCCCGCTGCATTCTGGGGCCAGATTCCCGTCGTGTGATCCACATAATACTGATAGAAACCGGAATCCTCTATCTCTTTCATGCTCAAGTTCTTGGTAAGCTGGGTGATAATGGTGGAGACCATCTCCTCATGCCCTAATTCTTTCGCACCATAAAGGTATAAGTATTGTGAGTACAGCGGTTAATGTAAAAAAGACTTGCAAGTAAGAGATATGGCAAAAAAAGAAAAGGCTGAATAAATCAGCCAGACAATCAAGGGAGGGCGGGCTTGCCACCGCCGACTAGAAGAGTATAACATGTTTTAAAAAAAGATGCAAACAGAAAGGCTCCATCCACTTAAATCAGATCCTTTTTTCTTTACTTAATTCTTCTATCCGTCTACATATACAGATGGTTGTTTGCCCTGATTTCCAGATGTTAAAGTAATATTGTACAAATTAAGCACTAATTTATTATTATATTTTGTGAATAATTTATCTTTACAATTAAGCACTAATTTATTATGATAAGTATATCAAGTTGAGGAGGAAAAAGTTATGAGACTTTTTAAAAATGTAGATATCTGTGATTTAAGCAGTATATTAGATAAAGGAATTATAAGCATTGATGAAGGTGGGAAAGATAACTGGGAAGATGGCCGAAGAGCTGATAACCCGACTGATGTGGTTTACCTGTTCCAGCCGATAAGCGGGAAAAGCAACGCCTTCCCAAATTACGGCGTTGCGCTGCTTGAGGTTAATATTGATGATGCTGAGTTATCCAGCCTGGAAGACTCAGACGCACACAAGGAAGACTATATAGAGTATACGGCTCAGAAGGTAGAACCGGAAGATATTAAGGCTATTTACATTCCTTCTATATTTAAAACCCGGCTGTACGATATGCCGGAGGATATTAAAGACCGTATAACCTGGTGCGGTATGAGTGCGGAGGCATACGGAAAAGAAGAATTAGAAAAAGCAAGTGAAAAAACATTGCAAGAGTTTGCTGAAACCGCAGCAATTAAAGACAGTACGGTGTTTAATTTTTTCAGAGGTACAAGGGGCCGGGCGGTGTTTGATTTGTATAATATAATCTATGAGATATAGGAGGTCATAAGATATGCCTAAAAAGATAACAGCGGAGCTTAACCGGGCAAGGGTTAAAGAAAGCATGGAGAAGAGGGGAACTGAAAGACTGAATTTATATCTACCAAAGGGAACGGTAGATAGATTGAAAAACCTAGGGTACCGCCCTAGCACATTTGCAAAAACTGTTGTTCTCGCAGAGTTGGAAAAACTTGAAGAATTAGGCTCAAAAAATTGATAAAAAATAATTTAAAGAAAGGCCCCGGATAGGGGAAAGGTGAAAGTTATGAAAAATACAGACGATATCCGCATATTGGAAAGTTTAAGCGAAGTGAATGGAACTTATAGTGATGTTGTGGTTTTTTCCCTAGGATTAGACAGCATTGATGCTACAAGTGACAGCGACCAAGAAAGGCTCGCAGAGTTGTCAAAAATTGGCGGTGTATATGATTTATATATATATCGTGATGATGATGGTATGTGGTGTGTAGATATGGAGCGGATAGAGCAGGCATTTAACGCATGTGCTGATTAATTACGGAGGAAAGCTATTATGTTTAACACTATAATTCTTAAAATGGGACAAGCAAGGCTGACGAGACCTGAACAAAAAAAATTTGTACATGGCGATACGATCTGGGGTGCAGATAGTAACCCAGAAGAACTCGGACGCTGGAGCATCGAACAAAAAGAAGATGCGAAAGCAGAATCAGGAAGATTCCAATGCGTATATGAGGATGATGTTGAGCTTTTTAATGCCACAGAATACGCTTTAGAGTTCTGTGAGTGCGATGAAGATGGAGAATTTATTAGCGGTTCCGATTTTGAGCTTGCAGAAATTTTTTAAAAATTACCAAAACAAAAGGCCCCTTCTTAAAGTTGGGGCCTTTTTCACTCCACTTATTTAATTAATGCATTTACTTTTTTTTGAACCTCCTCGAAGTTATATCCAGCAGCTTCGAGTTTCTTCTTTCTTTCCTCTCCGTTGCCCCATTTTCCTGCAATTACCTCTTTTGCGACTTCAGTAACCGATTTCTTTATCGAGGCAGATGATACCGCCTCTCCTGCATCAGTTGTGATATAAGTATCAAAGCCGGCTTTTTTCAGCTTTTCTGCCATAGACTCTGCATTTGATTTATTACTGTATGCCCCGACCTGAATCTTATACAGGTTTCCGGACTTTACAATACAGGTGTCAAAGCCAGCTTTCTTAACTTTGGCAAGCTGCGTTTCCGCATGTGCTTTTTGGGAATATGCCCCGGTCTGCACCCGGTAAAGAGTTCCGTTCTTTTCCTTGGCGTTTTGCTTTGAGTTTTCGGAGCTTTCTCCGAGCTTTGCGGTAACCTTTGATGCAAGGTCGTCCATCCGAGCCATAAGCCAGGCTCCCGGACAGCTCTTGTTAGCAAACCATTGATGTACCGTCAGGATCATTTCACCGGCTTTAGGCTCATAATTAAGTGCCTTTGTCTTGTCGTTTATCCAAAGCAGTTTGCTTTTTCCGTTCCGCTTGCAGATATCTACGCAAAGCTCAATCAGCTTATTGTATACCGAATCTTTGAAAGCATATGGGGCTGTAGCAGCAGATGCGCATTCGATTGTAACAGCCCTTTGGTCGTTCGCATTAGACGAGCTACACCAGGAACGGTTCTTCTCTTCCACATATAGTCCGATCCTGCCATCCGGTCCGATTCCATAGTTGCAGGATGCTTGTCTACTCTTCTGGGCAAATATCTCACCAAGCGTTTCTACGCTACACTGGCCGACTACGCAATGCGGCGTGATCCTGTCTATGGCATGAGTTCTTGCCCCGGAATGATTGGGGCTTAATTTGGTATACTTAATTAAAGAACTGTTACTCATTATCATCATCTCCTTTACCGTTAGAAAGCTCGTCAAGAGCCTCTTCGTTCAATTCGTCAATAGTTGTAATTTCTTTTTCTTCAATCGCTATAACCTTATCAACTGTGTTTTTCGCCATTATCAACATCTCCTTCCTTACTTTTTTTCTGCAATACATCAATAGCCCACTTGATTTTCTCCGGCAATGGAAGTCCCATCAGCCCGGCATTTTCTGTTATGCTAATCAATTCATTTGTTGCAAATGCAATGATGACTGCATCCCGAATATAGTTTGTACCAATCATCACATCAAGCCTGTATGCAATCAGCACATATACAAGTGTCATGGCCTTACGGCACAAACCCTTCCATCCGGCACGACTTTCTAATGCGCCTGTATCAGTCTTTTTGCTGTTGTGAAACACTCCGGCAACCACAAGCCCTGATATATAGTCTACCGACATGAAAAATACCAATGTAGCAAGCCCCGTACTCCATCCACCAAAAAATGATGCAAGTGCAGCACCAACCGCACCAATTACAGAACAAATTCCCGTTTTCATTTTGTAATCTCCTTTCATTTTTTATATTAACATTTTCTTATTTTTTCATGTTCAATCACCTCCTACTCCTATATGCATAAAAATAAGCACTCAGCAAGCTGAATGCTTATTTAAACACATATTATATTGGCTAAACTCAAATTTA
>CANQMR010000046.1 GCA_947625015.1 uncultured Lachnospiraceae bacterium
TATAACATTTAGGATGTGTTTTTGCATTTCTTATTTTAGACTACAACTGTCTCTCAGAAAAAATGGGGAAAGTCAAAAACAAATAACAATGGTTTTATTTTCCTGTTTGTGATATACTTCAATTATGTATGTACAAAGTTTTGATTGTGCGTGTTAGGAGGAAGTATGGCGGATTGGAATTTGGCCTTTGATTATGCGGCAGGTTTTTTTATGCTGCTAATCCTGTTATGGTATGTAAATGATAAGAAAATTCCATTACGAAGCCACAGGGCTTTTTTGATACTGGTGGTGAATGCGTATGTATCCACTGTGTTGGAAGTCGCGGCTACATTGATGGCCCGCAACATGGAGACAGTGGGATATAACGGCTTTTTTGTCGTGATGACGCTACAGAATCTCGCGATGAATGTGCTTCCGATCACCTTTACTTTCTACATATTGCAGTTAGCGCATATCGATATATTCCGGAATCGCAAGCTGCATAACTTTTTTAAGTACAGCATTTGGGCGCATGTGATTATCTGTGCGCTGAATTTCAAATTCCACTGGTTCTTTGTCTTTGAGGACGGTTTGTTTCAGGTAAAGCCGGCGGGCTTTTTGGAGTATGTCATTGACGGGCTGATGCTGACTCTCTGCGCACAGGTTCTCGTGAAATCCAAGCGCAGGTTTCTCTATATCAAGATGATTCCCTTGCTTTTTACCATAGTCTGCACGATTGGCGCCGCCGTCTTGCAGCTGCGCTTTTATATTCCTGCGCTGAATCTGATGCAGGCCACAATCTGTATGACGTTATATTATTATCAGCAGAATGCAGGGATGGTAACCGATGTCGTGACGAAGCAGTTCAACCGGCGGTTTATGGGCGAGTATCTTCGGAGCAAATATTTAGAGCATAGGGAGTTCGCTGTGATTGTCATTGCCATGGATGATTTCAAATTTGTCAACAAGACCTATGGCGTGGAGACCGGCGACAATCTGCTTTACCAGGTGGGCAATTATTTAGAGAAGCTGGATGTATACCAGACGGTGTTCCGCTTCGGCTCCGACCAGTTCTGCATTGTGCTCAATAAGAAAGTCAAGAATATGGGCGAGGTTGCGGAGATGATTCAGGAACGGTTCCACCATCCATGGTACAGCGAGACGCAGACGGCGATTATGATGTCCGCTTCCATTTGCTGTATTGAATGTCCAAGAGAGGCAGAGAATTACGGCGAGCTGATAGAAGTGATGGACTATTCCATGACGCTTGCCAAGAAGACCAGAAGAGGGCGTATTACCAAGGCCAGTGAGATTGAGTTGGATAAGATTCGTCAGGAAAAGGCGATTGAAAAGGCCATTAAAGAGGCCATTGATAAGGATGAGTTACAGGTATATTATCAGCCTATTTTCTCTGTCAGCAAGGGCGTATACAATTCGGCGGAGGCGTTGGTACGGCTGCATAATGACGAGTTGGGCTGGATTTCACCGGAAGATTTTATCCCTATTGCAGAGAAGAACGGCCTGATTTTAGAGATGGGCGAGATGATTTTAGAGAAGGTCTGCCGGTTTATACGGGATTTCAAACTTTCCGAGACGACAGTGGAGTACATAGAAGTCAATATCAGTCCTGTGCAGCTGATTCAGTTGAATTTTGCCGACCGGGTTAAGCATATTCTGGAGAAATATGGCGTCAAGCCGGAACAGATTAATATTGAGATTACAGAGACGGCGACCATGAATTCCGTAGCTACAGTGAATAGCAACATTAATGAGCTGGTGAATTACGGTATCAGCTTTTCACTGGACGATTACGGCTCCGGCAATGCGAATATCGACTATATTAACAAGATGCCCTTTAAGATTATTAAGATTGATAAGTTTATTATCTGGGATTCCTTTAAGAACAGCAAGGCGGGCATAACTTTGGAATACACGATCGGTATGCTGAACGCCTTAGAGCTTTACATAGTGGCTGAGGGCGTGGAGAATGAAGAGATGAAGCAGCGGCTGGCAGATTTCGGCTGCCATTATATGCAGGGCTGGTACTATTCTAAGGCGGTGCCGGAGAATGAGTTTATGCAGCTGCTTGGCGCACAGTAAAATGGGTGGTAAGGAGAGGAAACAAATATAAGGAGGACATGGGAATGGCATGTTTTATCGTACCTGCCGCTGAAGCAGTGGTTACAACTGTGGCGGCAAAAGCATTTAAAGCAAAAGAAAAAGCAGAACTTAGCGAGGCAGCAAAGGAGGAGCTTTCTGAGGCGTCAGGTAAGATTCCGTTTTCTAAGAAGATGGGCTGGCTGAATCAGATGCTCTGGGGCGGTTCCGCTCTGCTGGCTTTTGAACATGTGTGGCATGGGGAAGTTGCGGCATGGTTTCCGTTTTTAACTGCGATGGAGACAAAAGAGGGAGCCTTGACGATGCTTCATGAGATGTCCACTGTCGGGGTGGGCATGGCGGTTTTGGTAACGGCAGTCTGGGGAGTTTTACTGCTTGTGTCTAAGACAATGGAAAAGGATATCGAACTGGAAGAAGAAAGCCTTCTTCCGGAGGAACAGGCATGACGCTGCTGATTACCCTCTTTGCAGCAATCATTACAACCATCATATGGTATGTGAAGCTGCCGGACGACAGCCTGCGGCTTGGCACGCTTATGTTCATATACTGGGGAGCCTCCCTGATGTGGACGGTAGACGCAGTGTTTGAATATGCCGAATTGGGGGAAGAATTATTTATGCCGGAGGCTTCGGCACTGCTTAACGATGCGTTTCTCGGATTATCGGCAGTGGCCTTTGGCCTTTTAATCTGGCTGGTGATTTTGCTGGTAAAAGATCCGAAGGGCGTCATTAAAAAGGCCTTGTTCAGACGGGATTAATCTGCCTGTGCACAGGTTTTATTTTATCAAGCAGGGAAAGAGAGATTATGACAGTACAGGAAATATTGGAGCAGGTGAGCAGCAAAGCCCTGTCTGTGGAGGAGGCGCGGCGTCTCTTAGCAGAGACGGGCTATGAGGAAATGGGTTACGCCAAGCTGGATACCGACAGAAAGAGGCGTACCGGTTTTGCCGAGGTGGTGTATTGCAGCGGCAAGACCGAAGAACAGCTTTTGAACATTTTTAGCCGGATCTATGGGGAGGAAGGCGAGGTGTTAGGCACCAGAGCTACCTTTGCGCAGTATGAGGCGCTGCGCCCGCATTTTCCGGAGCTTAACTATATTGAGAATGCCCGCATTTTAAAAATGGAAAAGCCGGACAAGGAGCATATTGGGAATATTGCCGTCTGTACCGCAGGAACGGCGGATATCCCTGTGGCGGAGGAAGCGGCGTTGACCGCGGAGTTTTTCGGCACTAAGGTGACGAGGGTATATGATGTAGGAGTCAGTGGAATACACAGGCTCCTTTCCCGATTAGAAGAGGTTCAATCCGCCAACTGCGTTGTGGCTGTGGCGGGCATGGAGGGGGCCATGGCCAGCGTCTTAGGCGGTCTTGTCCGCAATCCGGTCATTGCAGTGCCTACCTCCGTAGGCTATGGCGCAAGCCTGAACGGCCTGTCCGCGCTGCTGACCATGATTAATTCCTGCGCTAACGGCGTTGCTGTGGTTAATATCGATAACGGTTACGGCGCGGGCTATCTTGCGGCCCAGATTAACCGTCTGGCAGTTCGCACATAAGCAATGACAAAATGCTTAATCAGGAGGAAGAAAATGTCCCATACAATGTATTTGGAGTGTTACTCCGGAATCAGCGGCGATATGTTGGCAGCCGCCCTTTTAGATTTAGGCGCAGACTGGCAGGTGCTTGAGGAAGTCCTTAACAGCCTGCCGGTTTCCGGTTTTCAGGCTAAGGTAAGCCGGGTGATGAAATCCGGTATTGACGCCTGTGATTTTAATGTGATCCTGTCGGAGCAGGACAACCATGACCACGATATGAAATATCTCTACGGACACCTTCATGGGGAGTATTCGGTAAATGAAGGACACGCACATGAACATTCACATCATCATGGTGGCGAGCAACATTCGCATGAGCATGCTGGCCATGAGCACCCGCACCATCAAGATGGCGAAGGGCATACCCATGCCGCCCACCCCGGCCATGTCCATCGGGGCATGAGGGAGATAAAGGACATAATCGGGCAGGGGAAAATGACCGAAGGGGCAAGAGCGTTAGCCCTCAAAATTTTCGGCGTTTTGGCGGAGGCGGAATCAAAGGCTCACCATGTACCGGTTGAGGAAGTACATTTTCATGAGGTGGGGGCCTTGGATTCTATCGTGGATATCGTGTCGATTGCGGTCTGCCTGGACAATTTGGGCGTTACCAAAGTGATTGTGCCCGAACTGTGGGAAGGAAAGGGGACTGTCCGCTGCCAGCATGGCATATTGCCGGTGCCGGTACCGGCGGTCTGCAACATTATGGAGACCTATGGCCTGCCGCTTAAGATTACCGACATTATGGGGGAATTAGTTACGCCGACCGGAGCGGCAGCGGTAGCCGCCATTAAGACAGGAGACCGTCTGCCCGAACATTTTGTGATTCAAAAGACCGGTCTTGGAGCGGGCAAGCGGCAGTATGCCTGCCCCGGAATTTTGCGGGCAATGTTGATTGAGGAGAAATGATGAACGAAGCACCGATTTTAAAGAATAAAATATATCTGTATCTGACGGAATTTTTTGCGGGAATGTCTGTTATGGCTGTGGAGTTAGGAGCCAGCCGTCTGCTTGCGCCGTATTTCAGCTCTTCCCAGATTGTGTGGACCATTATTATCGGCACCATTATGATTGCCATGGCTTTGGGGAACATATATGGGGGCAGGAGCGCGGATAAAAATCCCAATCCGGACAGGCTTTATCGGAGACTGCTCATTGCGGCTGTCTGGATTGCCGCTATTCCGGTAGCGGGAAAATACGTCATTATGGGAATTTCAGCGGTTCTGGTATTTTCAGTGAACAGCGGTTTTCTAATCTGGGCGGCCTTTGCGGCCTGTATGGTTATCTTTGTGTTTCCCTTGTTTTTGCTCGGAACGGTAACGCCCTCTTTGGTGAAATATACGGTGGACAGTCTGGACGACAATGGAAAGACGGTGGGGACGCTTGGGGCGGCCAATACAATCGGCAGTATTTTGGGAACCTTTCTTCCCACTTTTGTAACCATACCGGCAGTGGGAACCTCCATTACCTTTTTAATCTTTGCGGGAATTTTGCTGGTCCTTGCGCTGGCTTATTTTATCAGCCGCCGGGCGGGGAAAAAAGCGGCTGCGGCGAGTCTGGTTTTATTTCTTCTCTGCTGCGCGTTGGGACATGATAACAGTTTTGCTTTCTGGGAAAAGGATTTAGCCTACGAGGGGGAGTCGATTTATAACTATTTACAGGTAAAGGAGGACGAGGAAAATGTCATCCTCTCCACCAATGTATTGTTCGGCGTTCAGTCCATACTGAAAAAAAACGGCAGCCTGACCGGCATGTATTACGATTATGCTTTGGCGGCGCCCTTTATGGCGGGAATTTCCGAAAAGGAAAATGCGAAAATCCTGATTCTCGGCATGGGGACCGGAACCTATGCGTCCCAGTGCCGGCGTTACTTTGAAAATGCGGATATTGAGGGCGTGGAGATTGATGAAAAGATTATTGCATTGGCAGGGGATTATTTTGAACTGCCGGAGGACATACCGGTTACCAATTACGACGGCAGGGCGTTTTTAAATGCGGTTAAAAATCAGTATGATGTGATTATGGTGGACGCCTATCAGGATATTACCATTCCCTTTCAGATGTCCTCGGTAGAATTTTTTACCCTGGTGCGGGAACATTTAAAAGAGGACGGCGTTATGGTCGTCAACATGAATATGCGGGGGCAGCGGGAGGGGAACATTAACCAGTATCTCGCCGACACCATTTCAGCGGTTTTTCATGAAATCTATACCATTGATGTGCCGGGAACCACGAACAGGGAATTGTTCGCCTCCAACTCTCCGGATATGACAAAGCAGATGAAGGCGGATTTGGAAAAAGCGCCGGAGCAGTTAAAGGAAATGATGCTGACCGTCCATGACCGGCTTGTGCCCTATGAGCCGGGCGGTTATCTGATGACGGACGACAAGGCGCCGGTGGAGCTTTTGGGCATGCAGGTCATTGACGATATTATTATGGATGAACTTCAATATTACCGGGGAATATATGAGGAGAAAGGACTCAAAGGACTTTTGGATTCGATGTAAAAAACAATAGGCAAAATGTCCCTGCCGGTGTATAATCAGTTTATGCATTTTAAGAGGGACGTAACAATACGATATGGAGAGTGAAACTATGGAAGAGAACAGAAAAATAGCGATTATTACAGATTCCTGCGCAGATGTTCCGGGCGAATTGGTAGACCAGTACGGCATTTATGTACTGCCTTTAAGGATTAACTGCCAGGATGGCTCCTACCGGGACGGGGTGGATATATTTGCCGCAGACGTCTATGAGCGGTTAAAGACAGAACTGCCCAAAACCAGCACGCCCACCGGAGAGGACATAGAGGAAATGTTCCGGCAGATTAAGGAGGACGGCTGTGAAAAGGCCATTGCCTTAATGATGTCCGGCGGGATTTCCGGTACCGTCAACCATGTCCGCATCGGCGCGGAGGACTGCGGTATGCCGGTCTGCGTCATTGACACCATGACTTCGAGTATCGGAACCGGCGTGATTGCTGTGCAGGCGGCCCGCTGGCGGGACGAGGGAATGTCCTATGAGGAGATTTGCGACAGGATGCCGAAGCTTTGCAAGGATACCATTGTATTTTTCTCTATTGACACACTGGAATATCTCCAAAAGGGAGGCCGGATTGGAAAGATTGCCGCCATGATGGGCACTGCTTTAAATATTAAGCCGATTATTGCCTTTGACGAGGATGGGGAACTGTACACGCCGGCAAAGGTTCGTGGCCATAAGCTGGTCGCAAAGAAACTGCTGTCCTTGGTAAAGGACTTGGTTGATTCGCCGGAACATGCAGGGAAGAATTATACCCTGATGGTGGCGGACGGCGGAATCCCGGAGGAGCGGGATGCGTTGGAACAGAAGATGCGGGAGATGTTTCCGGACTGCAAGAACCTGATTTGTGCAAGAATCGGGGCGGGACTCAGCACTTATGTTGGGCCGGGGCTGTTAGGCGCGGCCGTACAGTTTTTAGATTAGGATTGCGCAGCTATGCAGGATTACATAGAGATTGAAGATTTGAAAATTCCTTTGTCGCTTGTGCGGAGTAAGCGGAAGACTTTGGCAATCAGCGTAACCCCGGAGGCCGGTTTGTTAGTGCAGGCGCCCCTTTCCATGAAAGAAGCGGAGATTGAGCGCTTTCTCCGGCAGAGGCGGTACTGGATTTATAAGCAGACAAAGCGGGCTTTAGCAGAAAAGAAATGCAGGGTGGAGCGGACGCCGGAAGAGATAGGGCTTTTGAAGGAGAAAGCCAGAAAACGGCTTTTGGAAAAGACGGAATACTACAAAACGGTAATCGGTGTGGATTATAAGAAGCTGCGCATTGGCAGCCAGAAGACGCGCTGGGGAAGTTTTAGCAGCAGCGGGACCATTTCCTATAACTGGAAACTGATACTGATGCCGGAAGAGATTATGGATTATGTGGTAGTCCATGAGCTGTGCCACATTTTGGAGATGAACCATTCCAGGGCGTTTTGGGAGCAGGTAGGCCGGGTTTTGCCGGATTACCGGGACAGGAGAAAGTGGCTTAAGGAAAACGGGATGAAATTTTAAGGAAAGAGCGGTATGAAACCTTGTCGTTTGGTACCGCTCTTTTTTACTGCAAATTGTAAACTGTATGTTAGCAATTAGGCGATTTAGAGTGAAACTTCTATATTTTTCCTTTATTCTATCTATATTCATAGTTAGAAGCTGTATACGGTAGTGTCAAGTGACATATGAAAAACTGAGCTAAAAAAAACAGGCTCTGATGAACCTTGAAAAATGCAGATATTGA
>CANQMR010000047.1 GCA_947625015.1 uncultured Lachnospiraceae bacterium
AGCATTTTTTGAAAGTTGTTTATTGTGGTATATGAAAAAACAAGCCGTTGTGGATAAAACTGCGGAAACTCAAGTAAAAAGAGTGGTTGATTTCTCAGCCACTCTAGTGTATAATCTGCTCAAAGGTAATCGGATGTGAATCCGACTTGCCCTCAGTGTAAATACTAAGATTATAGCACCTCAACTTTAGGCAGTAGGGGTGCTATTTCTTTTTGTCAATTATGATTATCTATGTAAGATTTTCCTATTGGACTTTTTGTACCGGTACGGTAAACGCCGCCCAGTCAAGAATCCGCTCCGTACCGGGAATCCCTTTTCCGTCTTCGTCCACATCAAATGTATATGGTATAAATGTTACACTGTCCGTATCCTCATTGACACCCTCTGTCTCCCATTCAATAATCTTAGAATATTCGCCATTTTTCTCCGCTATATTCTGATTCTCCGATATGACAGGATATTCGCCATCAACGCGCACCCCAGAGGAATCCTCCACATAATAACCCCCGGCGGCTGCTCCCCCGGTTAGCTGCTCTAATTTTCCCAGAGCATCCGCACCGTAAAAAGTATATTGAAACTTTATATGCACTGCTGAGGGCGCTAATTGAAACTCCAAAATATCCACCTTTCCTTCAGCAAGTTCAATGGTTTCGCAGCCTTGTTTCACAATCTTTACTCCTGAAACCCTTTCCTCCGCCTGAAACTTAATCTCCTGCTTACCCACTAAGGTTTCGTTTTTCCTGTCTTGAATTAACAGCATAAAGGATACATCGATATCCCCGCTTACTTTCTTGCCTCCCAAATCAACCTCAAAATAGTACTGCCCCGTCTTCTCGCCCTCGGGCACATCCCCTTCGCCGGATTCCGCATTAGGACACTGTAACAGGCAATCCTGCCCGTTAATCGTACAATGGTCTGACGGATAAATCCCATATTTATCGTCTATGTCCGCTGCCGGCGTTGCCGAAAAATAGAGCGTCACTCCGTCATACCAAGCGTTCGTAATTTCCCAAAGAGGCGCGTTTAACCTCTGTCCAAGCTCTGGCTTATCCTCTCTTGTCTGTCCTTTCGCCAATGGAGAAACGCTCTGCATAAATTTTTCTACCTCCTCTATCCGCATATGGTTTAACAGATAATTTTTAAATAACGGATTTGCTGATGCCACAGCCGTTGTGCCACATATGAACGCTATGGACGCCACCGCTACCCATTTAAGCAGACTTCCAACCCTGTTGTTTGCCTTTTTTTCTTGACTATAAAAAATACGCTCCGCCTTCTCATTTCCTATCTGCTCTGAAATTTTTTGTTTCACCATATCTGTAAATTCAGCCGTTGGCTTTGGATATTCCCGGTTCATTTGTTCTTCCAGTACGCTTTCCCTCATCATAACCGTCTTCCTCCTCTCCTATCTCCATAAGCCTTTTTAACATCTTTCTTCCTCTGGACAATCTCATTTTTACGCCTGCCACAGATGTATCCTGTATGTCTGCAATCTCTTTTATACTGTATCCCTCTATATAATAGAGCATCAAAGCAGTATGGTACGTCGATGGCAGGGACCGCATGGCCCCATACAGTTCGGAATAGTCCCTTATAGGCTGTTCTCTGCCGCTTTCTTTCCAGACATCGATGGAAATCCCCTTCTCCTCCCGGCACTGCTCCTGTTTTTTCTCCTTTGCCAGACGAAAGCACTCGTTCATCACAATCCGGATAAGCCAAGTTCTTGCATACTGGGGTTTCTTTAGGGAATCCAAATGCTCAAAGGCGTTGACAATCGCCTGGGAAACCGCATCCTCACAGTCCACATCTCTTCTTAAAATTGACTTTGCAACCCGGTACATGGTGTCTGTAGTCTCCCACACTACCTGTGCAAACTCTTCTTTATCCATAGTCACACTCCTCTCCCGCTGCCTGAAGACAGACTCTCTGTTGCCGACCGGTCTCAATTAAGTTTTCACTTAATCTAATTATTAGAGTATTATAACTCATAAAAGGTAACAGAAATTGTTTATTTATCATAATTTATTGAGCTGAACCCACATTTCCTTTTTTCCAAAAAAATAACTGCCAGCAGTTAAAACCTGCTGGCAGTATATTTAACATAAATGCACTTTAATAATTAACAATTCCGTATCCGTATATTCCGCCTCTGTTATTATACATCATAACCTGTGTGTCACCTGGACCTGAATTTCCTTCCACTGTAGTAATTCTGTTTCCTGACACATCCACCACTATTCCTACATGTTTCACTGTCGTTTCTCCCCAGAAAAATACAAGATCACCCGGTTTTGGCGTATATGTTCCGTTCAATTTAAATAATCCTCTTGCTGCAAACCAGTCTCGCATATTTGGCACATATGCTTCTCTGCCATATGAATTTGTTGAAACACCAGCTTGTTCCATGCACCAAATAACAAAAATGGCGCACCATGCATTGGGATTCCCAAATCCAGTATCTCTGGCATATTTTGTATAATTATCACTACCACTATTTGCATTAAAATCATCTAAATTACTCATAGAAGCCTTTTCATGATATCCCACTTGCGATTTTGCAACAGCTATTACTTTTTTTGCTTTATCCTCATTATCCGTCTGATTTAATTTTTTATATGCGTCTCCATCCCGGCCAACAGGAGCATCCTTTACTACTAGTTGAATCTGTATTGCTTCTGCCCGTCGTGCACCTCCTGTCGTACCGGCAGTTTCTCCATTCTTTGCCCAGCCCAGCCAGCCAATGTCCTCAACATGAACTCTATAGTAAATATCAAACCGGTTTGCAACATCTCCTGCCAGTTTAATTTCAATGGCTTCCATTCTCTTTACCTGACCTGTTGTACCGGCAAGCTGACCGCTGGTCTTCCAATCCTGCCAACCTACATTTCCGACATGAGCGCGGTACTGTATTCCATTTTTCCCATCTGCATTCAGTAGGTTAATTTTTATTCCCTCTAATTGTCTTTCCTGACCGGTTGTTCCCGCTATTTTTCTGTTACCCACCTCACTCATCCAGCCAATGTCAGCACAATATGCCTGATATGTAATGTCTGGAGTTGCAACAATCGGGCTTCCCCCCACTGTAAATGACTGATTCTTCTTAACCAGCTTCATTTCAATGGCTTCCATTTGCAATGCAATTCCCTGGGAACCGGCCATTTCGCCGTTCTTTGCCCAGCCCAGCCAGCCATACTGAGCCGTATGAACCCGGTAATAGATGTCATATTTTGTAGCATAGGCTCCGGTAAGCTGAATCTCAATCCCCTCCATCCGCTTTTCCTGATGAGTTGTTCCAGCCTCCTGCCCCGATGTTTTCCAATCCTGCCAGCCATCTCCCTGAACATGCGCACGATACTTAATCATGCTATTTCCCTTATCATCCTTCAACACAATCTTAAGTCCTTCTAAGCGCTTTGCCTTACCCGTTGTACCTGCTGTAACACCATCCTTTACAGCAGTCATCCAGCCAATATCCTCAACATGAGCCTGATAAACGATAGATGGAATTGGAGCCTCCACAGGTTTCTCCGGGAGCGGTTCTTCTGTTGTTGCTTCCTCTGTGGTAGCATCTTGCGTTGTCATTCCTTCCGTTGTTGTTTCTTCCGTTGTCATTTCTTGCGTTGTTGTTTCTTCCGTTGTCATTCCTTCCGTTTCTGCTTCTTCCGTTGTCTCTTCTTCTGCTACCTCTTCTTCCGTTGCCTCTTCCGTTGTCATATTTGTTTCCGTCGTTGTATCTTCCTCAACAACGATTTCGCACTCCGGCACTGCCTCGGTTGTTGTTTCAGGTATATTTTCTTTCTTTTTCCCCTTAACTTTAACAATGCAAATATACTTTTTCTTTCCAAGCTTTGCTGTGATTTTTGCTTTTCCTGCCTTTTTTGCCTTTACTTTCCCCTTTTGGGTAACTTGAGCAACCTTCTTATTATTACTGCTCCATTTCACCGTTTTCCCTTTGGGAACATTGGTTAATTTCAACTGCTTAGTCTGCCCCACAGTTAAATTCACTGTTGTTTTGCTTTTTGCCTGCACTAAATTAGCTGGCATTAAGTTCACAATCAGTACTAATGCTAATAATAATGCCGGAAATTTTTTAAGTTTCATAATGATTCCTCCTTTACTAAAATGGTAGTGTCAAAAACTACCCATTTTTTTATTGCTAAATTTTAATAAAAACATTGATTTTAAGGGAAATCTGCAAAA